>JAKPQT010000151.1 GCA_029555885.1 Chloroflexota bacterium
CAACTACGGCCAGACGTGGCAGTGCCTGGAGACGCCGGTGCAGCCCGCGCCGCCGCCGGCTGAGATCCCCGAGCCGGGCACGCTGGTGCTGCTGGCGAGCGGGCTGGCTGCGCTGGCGGGGTATGGGATGTTGAACCGCCACAGACGGTAATTACTCGTTACTCTTTACTCGTTAGCCGCAATAAGAAACGAGTAAAGAGTAAGCTACCCCGCCCAGTTCTCCCGCAGCCACGCGTACATCAGCACTCCGCCTGCGATGGAGACGTTGAGCGACTCGGCCTTGCCGGTCATGGGGAGGTGCGCCAGCTTGTGGACGTGCGCGGCGACATCCGGCGAGAGGCCGCGCGCCTCGTTGCCCAGCACCAGCGCGACGTTCCCCTGCCATAGCCCCTCGCCCCAGGGCCGGCCCGCGTGCGTGCCCGCGCCGACCGGCTGCACCCCGCGCTCCGCCAGCCAGCGAAACAGCGCGGCCACGTCATCCGTGCGAATGACGGGCAGGTTGAACAGCGAGCCCATGCTCGCGCGCAGCGTCTTCGGATCGTACAGGTCCACGCCCGGCTCGATCTGCACGACCGCGGCCGCACCGACCGCATCTGCGGTGCGGACGAGCGTGCCCAGGTTGCCGGGGTCCTGCAGCCGGTCCAGCACGACGACGAGTGCGGGCTGCGCCAGGCGAACCGCGTCGAGCTGCACGTCGGGCAGCGCGAAGGTCGCGAGCAGCCCGCCGGCCATCTCCCGCTCGGCCAGCGCGTCCATCACCGTGGGCGCGACGCGCAGAAGTGTGGCCGGGGTGCGCCGGAAGCGTTCGAGCAGCGCAGGCGCCGCCTTCCCCGTCATCTGCTCTGCGCAGTAGAAGACCGTGTCGGGCTGCGCGCCGCCGTCCAGCGCCATGTGGAGCAGTTGCAGCCCCTCGACGAGGAAGCGGCCCTGCTGCTCGCGGTGCTTCCGCTGCGCCAGCTTGCGCGCCTCGACGATGTGCCGGTTGGCCGTGCTGGTGATCGTGAATTCGGGTGGCATAATAGAACGCTGATGACGCTGATCAGACTGATTTACTGGTTGTTCTTTCATCCCTGATATGAGCTCAAGGATACCACTTTTCCATTCTCCTGTCAGGTAAATCATCAAAGGATCAGCGTTCATCAGCGTTCTATTTCTACTCACCCTCCCGAACAGATGTGGTATAATGCGACGGCGCGGGCTCCGGCCGGAGCCGCGCATTATTCTTCCTGTATGCTGGAGGGCCTGTTGCCCCGCACCTACGTTGCCATCGACCTGGAAACGACCGGCTTGAGCGCGGAGCGCGATGCCATCATCGAGGTGGGCGCGGTCAAGTTCCGTGACGGCGAGGCCATCGACGAGTTCGGCAGCCTGGTCAACCCGGGCCGGCCCATCCCGCCCGAAATCACGATGATTACCGGCATCGCGGACCGCGATGTCGCGAACGCGCCGCGCTTCAGCCACGTT
>JAKPQT010000152.1 GCA_029555885.1 Chloroflexota bacterium
AAGTTGTAGGGCAGGAAGCCGAGCGTCGCACCCAGCAGCGCTACGGGCAGCAGCGCCACGCTCAGCTGACCCTCGCGCACCATGTGAATGCAGATGAACGCAGCCACGATTCCTGACACACCCGCGGCCAGCCCATCCAACCCATCCAGCCAGTTCACGGTGTTGATCATCCCGGTGAACCAGAAGATCGTCAGGAGGCCGACCACCGGCCAGGGGAAGACGATCTGCTCGTTCGTGAAGGGATTGTTCACCCGTTCAATGAAGATGATGAACGCGATGGCGATCAGCGCGGACGCGACCTGGGCCGCATACTGCACCCGGCTGCTCAGCTCACGCCGGTCGTCAAGAAGCCCGAAAAGAAAGATAGCCGTCACGCCTATCAGCAAGCCCGTCAAGCGGGTTTGCTCGCCCGGGTCGAGGCGGGGCGGAAAGAGGGACTGGGGCAGGAGCAGCGTGACCACCACCGCTACGGTGAAGCCGAGATACATCGCGGCGCCGCCCGTGCGGGGCACCGCGCCCTGGTGCGAGCGCCGCCCGCCCGGGCGGTCCTGCACGTCCAGCCGGAGCCCCGCGCGTCGCGCGATTGGCGTCGCTGCCAGCGCGACCAGAAACGCGATGGCAAATACCAGGACGAAGCCAGGAAGATAGGCGGTCACGGAGTCTTGTTACGCAGCAACGGATGGGCCGCCGGCGCACGAGAAATCGCTGTTGATCTCTTCGCCCGCGGGGTATCCGTTAACGCGCTCCTTTACGGTCGCAGGCGGCCCAGCATGCGCGGGAACGCAATGGTCTCGCGGATGTGATCCAGCCCGCAAAGCCACGACACGGTGCGCTCGACGCCGAGGCCGAAGCCGCTGTGGGGCACCGAGCCGTAGCGGCGCAGGTCAATGTACCACTGGTACGCGTCGCGCGGCAGGCCGTGGCGGTCGATGGCTGCCAGCAGCACATCTGGGTCGCTCATGCGCTCGGAGCCGCCGATGATCTCGCCGTAGCCCTCGGGTGCGAGCAGATCACATGACAGGCACACTTCGGGCCGGCCCGGCTCAGGCTCCATATAGAATGCCTTGACCGCACTCGGATAATGGTGGACGAAGACCGGCTTGTCGAACTGGCTCGCGACGAAGGTCTCGTGCGGCGCGCCGAAATCGCCGCCCCACTCGATGGGCGGCAGCGGATCGTCGTTGGGCGGCACCGTCACGCCCCTGGCCGCGGCCTCGTTGATCATCTCCACCGCTTTGTCGTAGCTGATGCGCGGGAAGGGAGGGACGACCTTCTCTAG
>JAKPQT010000164.1 GCA_029555885.1 Chloroflexota bacterium
CGAATTCCAGTAGTGCCGCCGATCAGCAACAAACTGCGCCGCCTGCTCGGCGGGGGGCTTTTCGAGGAAGCGCGCCACCCGGAAGACCGGCACGCCGCTCACGCGGTGTACCACTGGCCCGCGCTCGATGTAGCCATAACCGGTTTCGGGGTAGGTCGGCTTGATGCCCAGGGTGACCAGGTGCCCACGATCTGCCGCGCGTGCGGCCACCTGCAAGAGCTCGCGAAAGCGCGCCGCATCACCAATGACGTGGTCGGCGTGCAGCGAGATCATGACGCCCTGCGGCTCTCGCAGTGCCAGCGTAATCGCAGCCAGGCCAATGCAGGGCGCGGTGCCGCGGCCCGCGGGCTCGACCAGGATGTTCGCAGCCGGCAGCTCCGGCAACTGCTCCCTGGCCTGCTCCGCATACTCGGTGCCAGTCACCACATAGATGCGCTCCGGCCCCACCAGCGGCAGCACGCGGTCAACCGTGTTCTGCAGCATGGTGCGCGGGTTCACGAGGTCCAAGAGCTGCTTCGGGCAACTGCGGCGGCTGCGCGGCCACAGTCGTGTGCCGACTCCACCAGCCAGGATCACGACCGAAAGCGCGGGCTCACCAGCTCGTCCTGGTGATCGCGGCATGTCAGGACTCCTTGATGCATTCACTCTACATGATACGAGACGCGCGTCTCGCGGGTCAATACATAGCTCATGGCGCCGACGCGATGGATCACGCCTTTGAGCTCGAGCAGCGACAGGGCGCTGGAGACCTGGGCGACAGGCAGTTGGGTGCTGCGGCTCAAGTCGTCGATGTGCGCCGGCTCGGTCGACAGGTGCGCGAGCAGTTGGGCCTCGACGTCATTCTCCGGCACGACTTGGCGCACCTCGGCCTGCTGCGCCAGCATCGTCAGGTTGAGCTCCTCGAGGATATCCTGCACCTGGGTCACCAGCTTGGCCTCGCCCCGTTGCAGCAGGCGGTTGGTGCCTACACTGCGGCGCGAGAGGGCGCTGCCGGGCACGGCAAACGTCTCGCGGCACTGCTCCAGCGCGCAGTGTGCGGTGATCAGGGCGCCGCTCGTCTCGCCGGCCTCGACGACCAGCGTGCCCAGGGTGAGGCCGCTGATAATGCGGTTGCGCGCCGG
>JAKPQT010000192.1 GCA_029555885.1 Chloroflexota bacterium
CGCCACCCCGACATCGCGCGGGCCGTCATCCTGGAAGATCCGGCCTGGTCGCGGCCCGAGACCGCCGAGCAGCAGCAGGCCCGGCCGGCCTTTGTTGCGGAATGGCAGCGCAAGCTGGCCCTCCAGCAGGCGCAGTCGCCCGAGGAGATGCTGGCTCAGGCACGCCGCGACAACCCCGGCTGGTCGCCGGCCGAATGGGAGCCGTGGATCATGGCCAAGCAGCAGGTGCGCCTCTCCGTGCTCGACTACGTCGACGGGCCCCGCCCCGCCTGGCAGGACCTGGTTCCCAACATCAAGGTCCCCGGCCTGCTCATTACGGGCGACCCGGAGAAGGGCGTCATCATCAGCCCGGAGTGGGCCGCCGAAGCCGCGGCCATCTGGCCGGCCCTGGAGGTCGTGCAGATCCCCCGCACCGGCCACAGCATCCGCCGCGAAGGCTTTGACACATACGTCAAAGCTGTGAAGGCGTTCCTGGAGAAGACTTGCTAGAAACCCGGTCTCTGGAGCACCTCCGATGGACTACGCCGAAACCCTGAACCCCAAGCGGCACCGCGATGCGCAGATGGCCGCGCTCCAACGGCTGGCGACCGCGCCTGACCCCGCTGCGCGGCCTGCGCTGCGCGAGCTGTACGCATACTACGCGCACGATGGCCCGAAACGCGATGCCGGCGCATACATGCGGCGCAAGATCATCGATGCGCTCCGGCCCATCGCGGTGGGCGAGGACGCGGACCTGCTCGCGACTGCGTGCGAAACCTACGAGCGGCTGCCGCCAGCCTTCACGGAGGAGGCCGGGCTGCTGCGCGGGGGTGCGCTGCTGGCGCTGGCGGAGGTGGACGGCGTACTGGCCGAGTTCCACGCGGCGCGCCTGCTGACCGACCCGCACACCGACCGCATGTCGGGCGAGCCCGCGGCGACAGCCGCGCGCGTGCTGGCAAACCAGAGCGCGTGGCTGCCGCTCTATCTCGTGGCTGGATATGGCGATACGACCGAAGCTGCCCGACCAGCCCGGCGCAGCCCGCGTACGCCGCGGGAGGCCGCACCCGAGGACCAGCCGTCCATCGCACCGCCTGAAGTCGTCGCGGAGTGTCTGCGCGGCCTCGTTACGTTGCCGCTGTCGCTCGTGCCTGGGCTGCTCAGGCTGCACGGGCAGAGCCGGGACCCCGTCATCCGCATCGGCCTGTTCGACCTGCTCATCAGCCACCGGAGCGGCCCGCTGGAGATGGATTACCTGGCCCGCTCGCTGGCCGAACTGGAGGACATCGACGCGTACCGCTACCTGGTCATGGCGCTGGCCGCGGCGCGGCACACCGGCCTGGCGGAGCTACTGAGTGATGCGCATCGGCTGGAGACCCGCCGTGATCGGCTGGCCGTCCTGGCCGAGGCAGAACAGGTCTTCCACTTTCTGAGAGCTGCCGGCTAACCCAATGTTAGTCCGGGTCGCCTGGAAGCAAATGGAGTCGAGGCGTCAGCCGGTTAGGTCGGCCGTGTGCGTACACGCCCAGACGGGCTGAAGCCTCGATTCCGATCTCCTGCATAGCATGCCATGCCCGGCATTGCTGGTCCAGTGTTCAGACCGCTGGCAACTACACCGCACATCAGGTATAATACCCTCACCCTCAACCGAAGGAGCGACGATGCTCATCCGGACCTCATTCCAAACCCTTGAGCACGATGTTGATCTGTGTGTGGTCGGCGGCGGACTGGCGGGGCTGTGCGCGGCGGTCGCCGCAGCACGCCACGGCGCCCGGGTCCTGCTCATGCAGGACCGGCCGGTCCTCGGCGGCAATGCCTCGTCGGAGGTCCGCATGTGGGTCTGCGGCGCGCACGGCACTGACAACAAGGAGACCGGCATCCTCGAAGAGTTGATGCTGGACAACTGCCACCGCAACCCCACGCTCAAATACCCCATCTGGGATACGGTGCTCTACGAGAAGGCGCGCTCGCAGCCCAACCTGACCCTCCTGCTGAACACGACCTGCTACAGCGTCACGACCGACGGCGCGGCCATCGCCGCAGTCACGGGCTGGCAGCTTACCACGCAGACGTTCCACCGGGTGCGCGCTCGCTTCTTCGCGGACTGCTCCGGCGACTCGGTGCTGCGCGTCAGCGGCGCGGCGCACCGTTGGGGGCGCGAGGCTCGGTCAGAGTTCGGCGAGGCGTATGCGCCGAAGACCGCGGACCGCCAGACGATGGGCAGTTCGATTCTCATCCAACTGCGCGAAGTGGAGACGCACGAACCGTTCATCCCGCCCGCCTGGGCATACAAGTACCACGACGGCGACCTGCCGCACCGCGACCTCATGCCCGAGGGCAACAATTTCTGGTGGATCGAAATCGGCGGGACCGGCGACACGATCGCGCAGACGGAGGAGTATCGCGACGAGCTGCTCAAGATTGCGTACGGCGTGTGGGACTACATCAAGAACCACCCGGACGGCCGCGGCCACCGGTGGGAACTGGAGTGGATCGGCAGCCTGCCGGGCAAGCGCGAGAGCGCGCGCTACGTGGGCGACC
>JAKPQT010000211.1 GCA_029555885.1 Chloroflexota bacterium
CTGATGGTGCATCCGACGCTGGCCTTCTTCCGGGTTTCGGGGCTTGGAGCCAGGCTGTCCGGGTCACTGTCCGGGAGGAGCTCCTCAAGCAGCTCCGTGCCCAGATCCTCTTCGGGGAGGTAGTCCTCCTCGACCAGGTCCAGGACCTCTGTGAAATCCTCATCCACCGGAGGCGAGGGGTCCGTCTCCAGGGTCACGGCCAGGATCGCGAGACGGCCGTTCAGGCTGAGGCCCATTCCGTTCATCAGGTAACCCGGCGCGGATACCAGCACGCTGGAGTCGCCCTGGGGCACCGGGAGCCCCACCAGGCCCAGGGAGCTGGTCTGGCGGCACTGGTCGTTCACGCAGACGCTGGCCCCCTGGATGGGGGCGCCGTCCTCGAGGGCGCTGACCTGGACCAGCACGCGGCGTTACCCGGTCATCACCCAGGACGCGCCGGCGGACAACGTCGAGATCGTCGTGGAACGCGTGGCCCGGTCCCAGGTTCAGCCGAGCGCGGCGCCCGCAGCCAGCGGCGTGCTGAGCGGCACCGTGACCTACCAGCCGCGCATTGCCCTCCCGCCGGACACCGTACTCGACGTCACGCTGCTCGACATCACGGATGCAGACACGCCCGCCCGTGTCGTTGCCGCACAAACCGTCATGACGGATGGCGAGCAAGTGCCGCTGCCGTTCGAACTCGCGTATGACCCGGCGGAGATCGACCCGGCGCGTACGTACCGCGTGGCCGCCCACCTGATTTCCGGCGGCATCATCCGCTGGATTCCCGGCGACACCTATCTCGTATTGACCCAGGGCGCGCCGCAGACGGGCATCGAGATCATGATGACGCCCGCGCCCGAGAGCGAGGGCATGGCCGGGCCGGAAGGGGTCATCAGCGGCGTCGTGACGTACCTGAACCGCAGCGCGCTGCCGCCCGTTGCCGTGATCGAGGTGCAGTTGCAGGATGTGACCATTGCCGACGCGCCGTCCACGGTCCTGGCCTCCCAGCGGCAGGTGGCGGGCGGCCGCCAGGTGCCCATCCCCTTCGAACTGGCGTACAATCCCAATCAGATCCAGGAGGGCCGCATCTATGCGTTGTCGGTCCGCATCACCATCGACGGCGCCTTGCGCTACATCAACACGACCCTGCAGCGCGTCCTCAATGACGGCGCGCCGGCGACGGACATCGAAGTGGTCGTCCAGCCGGTCTGACGGCCCTGGCTTACTTGTGAGGAGTCCCCCCATGTCAAAGAGAATAGTCCTGACCATCCTGCTGCTGGCGCTGGCCGCGTTGGTGATTGGCGCATGTTCCGCGCCGGCCGTCGCGCCCACGCCGACCAAGACTCCGCTGTCCTCGGGCCAGATCTTGCCGACGAACGGGACGCCCGCGGCAACGGCCACGCAGGCGCCGATCCCCACCGTCGCGCCGCCGCAGGCGACGCCCGTGCCGGGTGATGACCTGGCGCAGGCCCTGGGCGCAGGCAGGCTGCTAGTCGGCACTTCGCTCGACAATCCGCCCTACGACCAGTATGACGAGAACTTCCGCCCCGACGGCTTCGATATCGTCCTCATGACCGAGCTGGCGCAGCGACTGGGCCTGCAGGCGGAGTTCAACGACTTCGCGTTCGAAGGCGTGCTGGGTGCGCTTCAACTCCGGCAGGTGGACGCGGCCATCGCCGCCATCACCATGACGCAGGACCGCGTGGCCGTCGTGGACTTCACCGATCCGTACTGGCTCGGCTCCGATGCGATCATCGCCGGCCCCGATTCCGAGATCGCGGCGGTCACGGCTCCGGAAGACCTGAACGGGAAGAAGATCGGCGTTCAGCGCGGCTCCGTGTACGAGATCTACCTCACCCGCACCCGTGTTCAGACCGGTCTGATGCCCAGGCAGGACCTCTTCGCCTACGTGCGGCTGGATGACGCAGTGCGCGACCTGCAGGAGAAGCGGGTCGACTTGGTGTTGATGGACCGGCTCCCCGCGCTCAACCTGGAGAGCCAGGGCCAGGCCAAAATTGTGGGCGCGGGCCAGGGGCCCCAGCCCTTCGCCATCGCAGTCCGCAAGGGCTCGACGCTGCTGCCTGAGTTGAACCGTGCGCTGGCCGAGATGCGCAGCGACGGTACGCTGGCCGCCCTGGCCGAGGAGTACCTGCAGATTTCGCCCGAGGTGGTCGAGGACATTGCAACAGCGATCCCGACGCCGACCCTGATGCCCAAGCCGGTTGCGACCCCGACCCCCGTGCCATGCATCGACGGCATGGCGTACGTGGCTGATCTCAACTACGATGACCGGAATATGACTGCGCCGTCCGTCATGCAGCCCGGCCAGCAGTTCCAGAAGGCCTGGCGGGTGCAGAACGCCGGCAACTGCGACTGGGGTGCGGACTACGTCTTCGCCTATGCGAACGGCAACACGGCCGCGGCGCGCATGGGCGGCCAAAACCAGGCGATCGGCCGGGCGGTCAAGCCGGGCGAAACGATCGACATTGCCGTCAATTTGACTGCCCCGCAGGCGCCTGGCGCCTACCAGGGGTTCTGGCACATGACCAATGCGGCCGGTGTCCCCTTCGGCGAGCGCATTTGGGTTGGCATCCGGGTGCCGGAGCCGCCCACGCCTGTGCCGCCGCCCCCGCCGCCGCCCGATGCGGACATTCAGTTTGGCGTGGACCGGACCAACATCAACCAGGGCGAGTGCGTGAACTTCTCCTGGAACGTGACCAACGTCAGGGCCGTCTACTTCTACCCGCAGGGGCAGCCATACGAGCAGTACGGCACGACAGGCCAGGGCGGCAAGCAGGAGTGTCTGCAGGGCACCCTGACCTATGACCTGCGCGTCGAAAAGCTGAACGGCGAGGCCGTGGTCCGCTCCATCACCATCAACGTGGCGGCCGTCAGCGGCGCGCCGCTGATTGCCCAGTTCAACAGCAGCCCCGAATGGGAAGTGCTGGTGGGCCAGTGCGTCCAGCTTTGGTGGGAAGTGCAGGGCGAGGTGAGCCGCGTGGCCCTGGTGCGCGGCGGCACGCCGCTGTGGGACTACGCGCCCATCAGCGCTTCATTCCAGGACTGCCCGCCCGGACCGGGACAGGCGCCTTATGAACTACAGGCCTGGGGCCCGGGCGGCTTCGTCAAGGCCCAGCGCACCCTCAACGTGAACCCGGGTGAGCCGCCGCCTCCGCCCCCGCCACCGCCGCCCGGCCAACCGGAGATCGCCCGGCTCAGTGCGACGGAGAGCACCCAGACAGGGGCCTGCGTGTGGGTGTCGTGGGAGTTCGGCGCCAATGTGACCTACGCGCGGCTGTGGAAGAACAATGCGCTCTATGCCGACAACGTGCACACGGCTTCCAACATCGCGGCCTTCTCCGGCAACGGGAACGGTGACTGCGACACGCCCAATCCCGGCACGATCACGTACCGGCTGGAGGCCTTCAACTCCGTGGGCCAGGCGACCTCCAGGGAGGCCAATACCCAGATAACGCCGGCGATCCAACCCCGGTAGTCCCCCACGCCCTGTGCCTCCGACAGGTTCAGCGGAGCGTAGCACCGGGATAGAGCGGGCCACCTCTTCGATCGAAGGGGTGGCCCACTTGCTCGCCCCCTTTACTTTCCTTGCGCCCGGATGTACCCACTCACATCCGCGTTCAGCACCACGGTCTCCAGCGTCATCACCGCCCACGGCCGGCCCTGGTCCAGCCACGTGGCCGACCCGGTCGCCAGGAGCGGCAGCTCCGGCAGCGTCGGCCCGGGTTCGTTGCGGGCGATCCAGAGGATCTTCGGCTTCCCCTCGCCCACGTCACGGTAGCGCATGGCCTCCATCAGGTCGATGAGGTTCGTCTGGGGATCGAACCGCACGACGAAGTTCTCTTCATCGGCCTCATAGGGCACGTAGAGCAGCGCGGTGACGTCGTCGACCGGTTCCCAATGGACGCGCGGGTCAGTCACGAGGAGCGTGGGGAACCAGCCCGCCTCAGCCCACAGCGCGAGGTTCGCGCCCTGGTTGGCGTTCGGCTCGTCGGTATACGACCCCATCGGGCTGGCGAAGAAGCTCGCGCCGTCCAGGTAGCCCTCGTCCACCTTGAGGAGCGGGATGCCGAACCAGGTCGCCTCGAAGTAGTGGCGGTAATCGCGGCCCGCGTTGTGTACGAAGATGAAGCGCGCGGGCAGCGGGATGTTGAATACCGGCCGGATGGTCGCGCGACCGGTGATGACGACCGTCTCGATGACCGGCACGCGCTCGCCGTAGACCGTGCGGTAGAACCGCTCGACCGGCGCGGGCAGCCCGCCAGGCAGGGGGACGGTCTGCAAGGGGGCCGCGGCCCCAGCATAGGCCGGGAACGGCTGGGGCCGGACCTGCAATCCCAGCCAGCCGAGCAAGACGATGAGTGCCAGCACACCGGCGATAATGAGAATAATCTTCATGAGTGTTTCGTTTTCCTTTCTTACGGTAATTACGAAATCGTTCGCTACAGGTTTCACATATCGCGCCGGGTGTGTGCTGTGGTACAATATCAAGCGCGATAGAGGAGGATACCCCATGGCTAAAATCACCCCCGAAGATGCGCTTGAATATCATCGCCTGGCCGGCCGGCCGGGCAAGCTGGCCGTCGTGCCCACCAAGCCGATGGCGACGCAACACGATCTGGCGTTGGCCTACACCCCGGGCGTGGCCGTCCCCGTGCTGGAGATCGCGCGCCAGCCCGAGCTCGCCTACGATTACACGGCCAAGGGCAACCTGGTCGCAGTCATCTCCAATGGTACGGCCATCCTTGGCCTCGGCGACCGCGGCGCGCTCGCCGGCAAGCCGGTCATGGAGGGCAAGGCCGTCCTCTTCAAGAAGTTCGCCGACGTAGATGTCTTCGACATCGAGCTGGACTCCCACGACCCGGAGGTCGTCATCCAGACGGTGAAGGCCATCGCGCCCACCTTCGGCGGCATCAACCTGGAGGACATCAAGGCGCCGGAGTGCTTCTACATCGAACAAACACTGCGCGCGGCGCTGGACATTCCGGTCTTCCACGATGACCAGCACGGCACGGCCATCATCACCGGCGCGGCGCTGCTGAACGCGCTGGAGCTGGTGGGCAAGCGCCCTGACGAGCTGCGCGTCTGCGTGTCCGGCGCCGGCGCGGCGGCCATCTCGTGCGCCGAGCTGATGGTGCAGCTCGGCGTGCGCCGCGAGCACATCCTGCTGGTGGACTCATGCGGGGTGATCTACCGCGGCCGCACGGAGAGCATGAACGAGTACAAGGCGCGCTTCGCCGCGGACACCGATGCCCGCACGCTGGCCGACGCGGTACGCGGGGCAGATGTGTTCTACGGCCTCTCGGCCGCCGACATCCTGAAGCCGGAGATGCTGTTGACCATGGCCGAGCGGCCGCTCATCTTCGCCATGGCGAACCCCGACCCGGAGATCAAGTATGAGCTGGCGCGCGCCACCCGGCCCGATGCCATCCTCGCCACCGGCCGGTCGGACTATCCCAATCAGATCAACAATGTGTTGGGCTTCCCGTTCATCTTCCGCGGCGCGCTAGACGTGCGGGCGCGCACCATCAATGAGGAGATGAAGGTGGCAGCTGCGCGCGCGCTGGCCGCGCTGGCCCGCGAGGACGTGCCCGACAGCGTCCTGCGCGCCTACGGGCTGGACAGCCTGCGTTTCGGCGAGGATTACATCGTGCCCAAGCCGCTCGACCCGCGGCTCATCGAGTATGTGCCGGTTGCCGTGGCTGAGGCCGCGATGGCGAGCGGCGTGGCCCGGCAGGAGCTCGATCTGGACGAATATCGCGAGCAGCTCTCGGTGCGCCTCGGCCAGGGCGAGCAGGTGCGCCACCATCTGATGCATTGCGCGCAGCGGTCAGGTGGCAACACGCGGATTGTCTTCGCGGAGGGTGAGCACCCGAAGATACTGCGCGCGGCCGTGCGCCTCGTGCACGAGAAGATAGGGCTGCCGATTCTGTTGGGCCGGCCTGAGGTCATCGACCGCGAGCTGGCACGACTGGGGCTGGAATGCTGCGCGGAGGTGGTGGATCCGGAGGCCTTCGAGCGCAGCGAGCCCTATGCCGAGGCGTATTACGAGCTGCGGCAGCGCTACGGAGTGACTCTCGCCGAGGCGCGGCGCCTGCTGCGGGATCCCAACGTGCTGGCCCCCATGATGGTCAGGATGGGCGACGCCGACGCTGCACTCTCGGGCGTGGCGCACCACTACCCCGAAGTCATCCGGCCCGCGCTGCAGATCCACCACACCGCGCCCGGCACGCGGCTGGTGGCCGGCGTCTACATCATGATCGTCAACAACCGCCCGTATCTCTTCACGGACGCTACGGTCAACATCGAGCCCTCCGCCGAGGACCTGGCCGACATCACCTGCCTGGCCGCCAACTT
>JAKPQT010000231.1 GCA_029555885.1 Chloroflexota bacterium
GAGCGCCCGGTCGTAGATCGCCTGGATGCGGTCGGCGTACGCATCGGCCAGGTCTGCCGCCTGTTTGACGGCCACGGCCTACGCCTCGCCGAGTTCGTACGGGTTCGGCAGCGTCAGCCCCTGCTCGTCGTTGATGCGCTGAACCTCAGCGCCGACCTGCTCTTCGCCCCAGTCGGGGTGCATCATCCGCACCCGCGTGTCTGTCGAGGCCGCCTGCGCCTGTTGCATCAGTGCCACCGTCTGCGCCAGTTCCTGCGCGCTCTGGACGATGCCGTCCTGCATCTCGACGTTCGGCTTCTCCGGCTGCGCAGGCCCCGCCAGGTGCAGCCTGTCCACCTGAAGCAGGAGCTCGCAGAGGTCGCCTAATGCGTCGCGCCAGTACTGCGCCTTCGCCGCCGTGGTCTGGTACGTCCGCGCCTCCCGCACCCTCAGCGCCGTGCCCGACTCCGCCGCGCCCTGCACCTGCAGGCCAAAGGTCTGCGGGCTGTAGCCCGCGCTCGTCACGATCCGCGTCACCAGCTCCTGCGCCGTCGCCAGATGCTCAGCCGAGCGGATGCTGAACTGCTGCACCGATATCTGCTGCGCCGCCTCGCCCGAGCCGATCGGCGCGGACAGCGCCACGAACGCCTCGCGGTTGCTGTCGAAAAACGGCGTCCCCGTCGTGGCGTCGAACTGTAAAAACTCCTCCGGCACAATGACGCGGCCACGGCCGAGGCGTATGTCTCTCAACCAGGACGTGTACACCTCGTCTAGCGAGTCCATCAAGGACTCGCAGCCGTCGGTGTCTGCGCGCCCCAGCTCCGACCCGCGGCGCTTCCTGTTCGGCCGCAGGTTCGGGATGTAGCGGCAGAGAAGCCCGTCTATGCCCGTGCGTAAGAACGGCACGATGTCCGCCGTCTCCACCCGCTCAGTCAGCGCCACGCGCCCACCGATGCTGTCCGGGCTGCCGCGGTAAAGCGCCGTCTCGATGCTCCCGGGCTCATGCTGCTCGAGCAGCCGCCAGACCGTCTGTCCGTCGTCCTGCAGCACGCGCCAGAACGTGCAGGCCACGAGGATGCCATGCCGAAACTCCGGCAGGGCCGCGTCCGCCTGTGCTACCGACAGGATCGGGTACGGCGCCACAGCCGCGTCCCAGTTGACTTTGAGGTAAACCCCGCCGAGCCCGCTGCAAGCGTCGGCTGCCTCGACCAGCGTGTTATACGCCTGCGACTCCGCGAGTATGGCGTCCAGCCGTTCCTGCGCGGCCGCGTCCTCGCACGTGATGGCGGGCTGCTCGCCGAACAGCAGGTTCGCTGACACCGCCGCGAGGTCGCCCGCTATGGGCACATGCACCAGCGTCCTGCGCTCGCCGCGGGTCTGCTCCGCCCAGAAGGCCGACCGCCTGTCGAACGGGTTGGACAGATGCGCGGCGTAGAGGTTGGCCAGCGCCTCCATATCGCCGCCGTACCAGGCTGCGCGAAGCGCATAGTCTGTGTACGCCACCTTGTACGGCGCCGGCGGCCAGGTCTGTTTTGGGTCAGTTGGTAGTGCCAAACGATCTGCTCCAGTAGCTCCGTGCGCCGCGAACGGCATATCTCAAAGCGTCGGGCCCGTGGTCCGCCAGCTTCCGCGGCGCGTCCTCCCCGCGCTCCTGCGCGGCCGGATCCCACACGTAACCCGTCATCTCGTCTATCAGGTCGCCGCAGCGCCTGTGTATCATCAGCCGGTTACTCGACAAGAGCGACGCCACGCCGCGGATGCCGTCGACGACGGTGTTGTCCGCGGGTGCCAGCGGCCGGATGCCGTCGCGAAACGCCTGCAGCCGGAAGGACGCGGCGCTCGGGTCGACGAAAATCTGTTTGGGGCGCCTGCCCTCGATGAACTGCTTCAGCGCCGCCGAAAACTGCACGTCGGTCATCTGGCCCTTGCCCTTGCTCGCGTTCGGGTCGTGCCTCCACTCATCGAGCACGAACAGCCTGCCGTCCGCCGCCTGCGCCAGCCAGACGAACACCGTCGGGTTTGTTGTGCCGTAGTCCACACCGACCCAGCTCCGCGCGATGTCCGGGTCGTAGTCTATGACGTGGCGCTCCATCGAGAACATGTCATAGACCGCGCCCTCCGCGGCCACCCACTCCCCGAGGATGTGGCGCCTGTACCAGAGGCCGGTGTACTCCTGCCGGATGCTCTCGTCGAACTCCGCCGTGTTGAACGGGTTATCGTCGAGAGTGAAGTGCCAGTAGCGGGCGGCCTCGCTGTCGATAAACACTTTAGCCCAGTGCCGCGGCCCCTCCGGGTTGCAGGTAAGGTCGCAGGTCGCTCCCGGCTGGCGCAGCCGAGACTTCAGCATCTGGAAGAACGACTCGGGCCAGGTGGCGAACTCGTCGCCGTCGCAGTAGACCAGGCTGATGCCCTGTATCTTCTGCACCGAGCGCTCGTCGTTTGCGCCCATAACGTAACACCTGCGCCCGAACAGGCGCACAGTGCCGTCGCCCTTCGGCTGCTCGATCAGTTCCGGCCCCCACAGCTCGCGCATCGGGTCGAGGACGTTGCGGCAGTATGATCTGTAGGTCTTACCCACCAGCAGGCAGTTACCGGGCGGCAGGCGCAACATCCTCTTAGCTTTGAGGAAGTATCCTAAATAGGTCTTGCCGGAGGAGACCGCCCCGGCCATAACGTTCCAACGCGCCGGCGCGGCGGCTATCTCGTGCCAGATGGACTGCTGCTTAGGACTCAGCAGAGCCATCGGCGTCGAGCCTATCCAGCAGCTTGCTGACCGCGTTGAGGCTGTTTGCTGCGATATCATCCTCAGCAGCCCGCACCGGCCCCTCGATGCGGTTCAGTATCTCCGGGACATTCTTACCCTGCGCCAGCAACTT
>JAKPQT010000265.1 GCA_029555885.1 Chloroflexota bacterium
CAGGGAGAGGTCGTCGACGGCAGCCGTGGCAAAGACGACCGTCCAGCCAGTTGCGGTCATTCCGAGGTGGCGGCGCGGAGGGAGGTCAACTGGGCGCGCAGGGCATCTCCAGACAGGAAGCTGCCGGAGGCCCGTTCGGTCAGCAATGCGCGCAACGCGGCTCGGTCGGCCTGGGCGTCGGCATCCTGTTGGCGCAGGAGGTCCAGACCCTGCTGCACGACGGCGCTGACCGAGGGGAAGCGCCCGCCCTCAACGAGCGTCTTTGCGAACCTGTACTGGTCGTCGCGCAGAGAGATGGAGCTTTTGATCGTCATGGTGTCCTCCGTCGCAATAGTGTGACCTGGTAGCACCGGAATGGCAAGGCGCGGCTCATTTTCTGCGTGTCGCGTTTGGTTCCCGATTTCAATTGAAGCGGTTAGCTGAAACCTGAGCGGTCAGGTTGGAGCTTGGCATTTCAGCAAAGGCTCGACGGAAGGGCAGGGGGCTTACAGGCCTGCGGCCTTGGTCAGGTTCACCCGGAACCTGTCGCGGCGTCGCTGGTATCGGCGGGTCATCTCTGCGCTGGCATGACCAAGCTGCTTTTGAACGTAGCGCTCATCAACTTCCGCGCTGCTGGCAAGGCCTGCGCGCAGGGAATGGCCCGAGAACAGCCGCACGCGCTCGGCTTCAGGCAGATCAGGGCGTAGCCCGGCCTCGCGGGCGCAGGACTTGATCAGCCGGGCGACGTGCTTGTCCGACAACCGCTCGCTCGTAGCTTTCAGGCCGTTGCGTGACGTGGCGACGAAGATCGGGCCGAAGTCGATCCTTGCGTAATGCAGCCACTGCGTCAGGGCATGGACCGGGCAGGTCTGATCTGATGAGCCGCGGGCGATTTCGACCTCGCGCCAACCGGTCTTGCCGCGCAGGGTGAGGAGCACGCCGTCCTCCAAGATCTCGACCCAGCCGCCGGAGTCAGGCGTGTCATCCTTGCCGTGGTCGAGGCTGACAATTTCGGACCGACGCAGGCCACCAGCAAAGCCGATCAGCAGGATCGCCCGGTCGCGCAGGCCGCGCAAATCGTGGGGGAGGGTTGCCAGCATGTCGCGCAGGTCTTCCGGCAGAATGGCCTCTTTCTGTGCTGGTGGCCGTGCGTGCTTGCGGCGGATGCCAGCCAGGACGCTGGCAATGTGCCGATCTTTGCGGTCGAGCCGCTCTCCGCGCTGCGCATAGCCCCAGGTCAGGCCAGACAGCCGCCGTTCTATAGAGGAGGCCGAGAGGGCAGGTGCTTTGCCGCTCGGCGCTGCCAGATCGGCGATGTAGAGGCCGATCAGCTGGGACGACGAGGGGAGAGGGTCCGCGCCACGCATCCGGCACCAGCGCGCGAAGTGGGCCCAATCCTTGGTGTAGGCCTTCAGCGTGTTCTCCGACGCCGCCTGACGCGCATAGTCACGCGCCGTTTCGACCAGGCGGTCGAGCGTGCCCGAGCCAGCGACATGGGAGGGCAGGGCGATCGTGTCGCGCTCCGTATCAGCGCTGTCGTCCCGCTCATGGCGATCGGGACGTTCCGGGGGTTCTGAAGGCGATTTCTCGGGCGTTTCGGTCATACCGTCGAGCATACTCCCGGCACGTCCGATAATGCAATCTTATTGGACATTGTGGAGCCGACAAAGCTGCGGCGCTATAGGTGCATTTCTCTGGCAGAAAGCGCCGTCAAAATATAAGCTGCCGACATGGGAAAACCGCGCGCCGAGCCTTTGGAAACCTTGCCGATGCTGCCCCCGCTGCCGGGCTGGATCGGTGCTGCCCCGGCAGAAACCCTTGAGGCAGCGGCCTTCCGCTCTGGGGCCGCGCTGGCGCATCTGAGCCAAGTGACCGCGGCCG
>JAKPQT010000283.1 GCA_029555885.1 Chloroflexota bacterium
GCCGGGCAGCGCCAGCAGCTCGGTGAGCAAATAGAGGTTGCGCTCCAGCGCGGAGGCATCTGCGATCATCACGATCACAGACGGGCACTCTTGCAGAATGTAGTCGCGCGTGATGCGCTCCTCTTCAGAGCAGGAGGTCAGGCTGTATGTGCCCGGCAGGTCCACCACGCGGACGACCAGGTCGCCATCCAGCCGCGGGGATTTGTACAGGCCGGTCCGCGGTTCGCTTGTCTTGCCCGGCCAGTTGGCCACGTGCTGCGCGACCCCGGTCAATGCGCTGGAGACGGCCGACTTGCCGACGTTCGGCTGGCCGACCAGCGCCACCGTGACCGTCTCCGGGTGGCGCAGCGCGATTCGCTCCTCAGGCGTCTCATTCATGGCTGCGTTCGGTCCGGACGACCAGCACCTGGCTCGCCTCGCCCGCGCCCAGCGCCACCCGCGTATCACGTAGCAGCACGATCAGCGGCCCATGCGCCCTGGCCTGCAGCACCTTGATCCTGGCGCCAGGGGCAAAACCAAGGCCTGCCAGCCGCGCGCCGAGGCTGGAACCTCCGGCAAAGCCCGCGACCACCCCGTCTTCCCCCGGCTGCAGTGCGGTGAGGGGCGCGGCCTCACTGGCCATCCCACCCTGCCGCGCGGGCCGGCCCGCGCCCCCATCCGTGTCCCATGGGCCGCTACGCGGAGCTGTCTCTCCAGCCTCCTGCGCCTCGCGACATTGGTTGCAGAGGCCGGCCAGCTCGATGCGGACTTCCTGCACGTCGTAGCCGTACTGATCCCCCACGGAGGCGGCCAACTCGTCCGCCAGAATAGACGAAAACTCCGTCACGCGGCCGCAACTGCGACAAATCAAATGATGGTGCGCAGCCGTGGACCTCAGCTCGTAGTGATGGTGATCCTCGCCCAGGTGAACCTCATCCACCAGCCCCAGGTCACGCAGGAGGCTCAGAGTACGGTAAACCGTCGAGAGGCTCAGCCGCGGATTCTGCTCGCGTGCAAGCGCATAGATCTGGTCTGCGTCGAGATGCTCGCCGTGCGCGCGAATGATCTCCAGGAGCAGGCGGCGCTGGTCGGTGACGCGGCGGCGGGTCGCGTGCAAGGTCGTTTCGAGGTGGTGGTGAGGGGCCATAGCAGCCTTACATTATTGATAATGGGTAGCAATTGCAATCCTACCCTGCTCGCCGGGCCTTGTCAACATCACCGGCACAAGCCGCGCACCGCAGCCGGGTGGATGAACGTTAGCATATTAGCCGTGCGACAGCGGTCACCGTGTGTTGCCCATTCTACCGGCCGGTGATACCATCCCCGGTGCCCGAACAAGGAGAACGCGATGCCAAAACGCGCCATTCCACTGCTGCTGATCGCGCTGATCTCCATGCTGGCCGGCCTCCCGGCGCCCGCGCAGGCAAATGACAGCATGCCCTCCTACTTCAGCGTGAGGACCATCCAACTTGCGGATGGCTCGCTGGTCAGCGAGATGATCATCGCTGGCCCACCTCACCCGCCTCCAGGCTACGAGATCGAGCGCGCCTCTGTCTCGGCGACGGACGCGCCCCTTCCCGACGCAGCCGCGGGGAGTAGCGTGCTGCCTGTCCCCGCGTATGGCTGGTCTTTCGGGTGCACTGCGACCTCTGCCGCGATGATTGCCGCATACTATGACCGGACCGGATTCCCGGCTGTGTACACCGGCCCCACGAACGGCGGAGTGATGCCACTGGACAGCAGTGCCTGGCCGGTGTGGATCGACGGAAGCGGCGACCGGTACGATCAGTGCCCGCTGACCGCATCCCGTCTGGGGCTGGATGGGAGGGCCACGCGCGGCTCCATCGACGACTATTGGGTTGCGTATGGGAGTGAGGCAAAGGACCCCTACATCACCGGCCGCTGGACCCAGCACACCTGGGGCGATGCAATCGGCGACTATATGAAGACCAGCCAGTCCGCCTACGAGAATGTCGACGGATCGACGGCCTATTACTACTGGACATCAACGGCAGGGCCGCTGAGTTGCGCTGACATGGAGAATTACGAAGAAGTCGTCGGACGCGATGGCACTTACGGGCAGAAACGCTTCTATGAGGCCAGGGGCTATACGGTAGCGGACTGCTACAACCAAAGAACGGATAATGTTGTTGCCGGAGGCTTCACGTT
>JAKPQT010000300.1 GCA_029555885.1 Chloroflexota bacterium
CGCCGTCGATCGCCACCACCTCGATCATACCGCCGCCGGTGGAGATCGCCGTCACGGTGTGCTGTTCGGTCGGGTTACTGAGGGTCAGGTGGTAGGTGTTGGGATGTTCCGCGCCGAAATCGGCGATCCGGGTCTCGACGCAGATGCCTGCTTCGGCGATCCAGCGAGCAGACTCTGTCAGCCGCGGATCGGTCGCGTCCCAACCCGCGAGGCCGCCCAGCAGGCCCATATCGGACCCCTGGCTTTCATGCGTGGTGGCCAGGGAGCCATTGGCATCGAATTCGACGAGGACGTGCTTGAGCTCGCCATCCATCAGGTCGCGGGCCATCCGGCCGATGCGCAAAGCTGCTGCGCAGTGCGAGCTCGATGGCCCGCGCATCACGGGGCCGATGACGTCATTGAGGATGCTGGGATAGTACGTCATTGTCCCTCGTCCCATTGGGACGGGGAGCCGCCGCGGCCCATCAGCCTGTGATACACCTCCAGCCCCTCGATGAGCTCCCGTTGGCGGTCTGCCGTGCGCTTCTGCTCCTGCCGCGCGCGGAACGCATCGAGCTTCTGGAACACGGTCGCCTGCACGAGCTTGGGGTTCGGCACCATCAGGAAGGTATACCCTTCGTCTGCCGCGGCGGTGCTGATGATGACGTCGCCGTAGTTCAGGACGTTGGCAATCAGGCCGTTCTGCACGTAGACCACGTTTTGCACGCGGTCCAGCCCGCCCTCGCGGCGCTTCGCAAACAACCCCAGCGGCTTCATCTCGACGTCCATGATGCGGTCGTCGGTCACGACGTAGATGTCGTTGCGGTAGTCGACGTAGTTCCAGAAGAACCAGCCGAGCGCCGCAATCAGCAGGACGAACCAGCCCGCGAAGAGAGCTCCGGCGGTGAGGTCGATCCCGGCGGGCAGCGCCAGCGTGTCGCGTGCCAGCAGGACGCCGAGCACGAGCAGGGTGATCACCGACAGGAACGGCAGACCGGCGCGCGCAACCAGGTTTATCCAGTGCTTGCGCCACAGACTATCACCGGAGAGCGTTCTCGGTGGGGGTGGGGGCGGGCCGAACAACACTTCGCGCCACCTTTCCGGGGTCAACCGGCGAAACAGGCTGCTGGGCCGTGGGGCCGTCGGCAGTACGGTCTTGCGCTCGGCCGGCGCAGGCCGGCTGAGCCAGCTCCAGAAGCCCTGACGCTGCGGCCGCGGGGGATTACCCAGCGCACGGCCGCGCTCCGCGATGGGCAGCGAGAGCTTCAGTCCGCTCATCAGCCCGTGGCGTAGTTCTTCTTTCTGGCGGCCACGCGCCGCGGCGAGCGTCTCGATGCGCTGCTCTTCGATGGCTTCCTTGACATCGTCCGGCTCCGGCACATGGCGGAAGTTGATGGAGCCGACTTTGGCGGCGGTGCGGATGGTCACATCGCCATAGCCGAAGAGGCGGCCCCAGAAATTCGTCTGCACGGTCACGTCCTGGATCATCTCGACCGGCGCCTCGACGCGCGCCTGATAGAGCAGCACCTGGTGGTCGCGGCGTGTCACCCGCCGATTCGTCACGGCGTAGTAGTCGTCGAAGTAGTTGTAGGCAATCCACCCGCCCAGCGGCAGGATGATGAACGCGATCAGGAGCCCTGCAGTAATCCCGCCCCAGGTGAACACCCGCGTACCCAGGAAGCCGAAGACCAGCAGGAGCGTGAGGAAGTTCAGCACCGGCAGAATCGGCCCGACCAGCCAGAACCAGTGTGACCGGCCGCGCCACTTGAGCACCTCGCCTTCCTGCATCCAGTCATAGGGAACCTTGGTTTCCTGAATTTCGGCGGTTCGGCTGACCAGCGGGACATCTGGCGACCACAGGTTGGGCCGCTCCTGAAAGGCATAGCGCATGTCGCGGCGGTCGAGCGAGATGATGTCTGCGCCCAGAAGCGTCGTTCCGTCTGCCTGTTGCGGGCCTTGCACCGCTCGCACGGTGGCATCGCGCGGCCGGCCTTCGAGGAGGGAAGTCGCACCGTAACCATGCACCGGCAGCCAGCGATTCTTGGGCCGCTCCCGCCCGCTGTCATCGAGGGCGGTTACCAGTGCCGCGCCCTCGCGTATGATGATGTACTGGTTGCCGGTGGCTCCCTGCGTCGTGATGTTCTGCCGCGCAGGGACGAACTCCCAGGCGCAAAATTGCGCGAGGTGTTGGCGCTGGACCGGCGTGAGGTCCTTGAACTGGTCCACCTGGGCCAGGACATCATAGATGCGCAGCGGCTCTTGCAGCAATCGGGCTATATCGGGGAAGGTTGCAATGAGCCGTCCGGCATGAGCGACAGGCAGATAGAACAGGTGTGAGTTGACGTGGGCCTGGGCCGAATCGGCTGCTGTGTTCTTGCCGTGGAAGCGGAGCTGCTGACCGGCATCTGTGCCGGGTTCGTCATTGCCGAGCGCGACAAAAAAGTTGCCCGCGGTAATACGCCAGCCTTCGCCTTCACCGTGGGCGATGGCGGCCGAGCCGGTCACGGCGACCTGGCCCCACTCCACCAGCCAGATGCCCGGCTGTTCGCGCACCGGAATGGCTGCCTGGGCCGCGAAATCGCGTTCCTCGATCGGTTCGGCCAGCCGCTGCACCTGCTCATCCGTGAGGCTGCGCAAGAGCGGGATGCGACGCAGCCGGGCTGCCAGCTTGTCGTGCAGCAGAGCCTCGTACAGCCCCGGATTGTGCTCCATCGCGATGCGCAGATGGGCCGCGGTCATGCGCAGCAGGCGTGCCGGGCCGGCCGTGGTCACTCGCGCCGTAGAGTCGTACCGGCCAGCAAACAGGGCGTGCTGGCCGAAGAACTGCCCTGGCTTGAAGGTGAGCTCCAGCCAGGTCCGGCCGCCTTCCGTCAGGTGCTGCACGACCGTGCCCTCGACCACGATGTACAGGTAGAGGGGCGGCTGCTGGGGATCGAAGACCGTGGCGCCCGGTGCGTAGGGGACGATGTCCAGGTCCACGAGGATCCGCTCGCGAAAGCCGGACCACTTCGCGACGAGCGGCGATTGCTTGATGAGTTCCCAGGCCTCGACCAGTTCGCCCTGCGTCAGAGCCATATCACAGGTTCTCCCTCACGGCCTGCGCCGCGTTCAGGGTCATGCCCGGCACGGCAGTCAACTCCTCGATGGTGGCGGCCCGGATGGCTTCCAGGGAGCCGAAATGCTTGAGCAAGGCTTTGCGCCGCGTCGGGCCGATGCCCGGTACACTATCCAGCTCGGAGATGACGGAGGCCTTGGCCCGCTGTGCCCGGTGCGCGGTGATGGCGAAGCGGTGCGCTTCGTCGCGGATGCGCTGGATGAGGAACAGCCCTTGCGTGCCCGGGGGCAACAGGATCGGGTCGCTGCGACCCGGCAGGAACAGCTCCTCGCGCTGCTTCGCCAGGCCGACCACCGGCACAACCTCGGTGAGCTGGTACTCGGCCAGGACTTCGATTGCAATGCCGAGCTGCCCCTTGCCGCCGTCCACGATCAGCAGGTCGGGCAGCAGCTTCCACGCTTCTGTTGAAGCCCGTGCCTTGCTGCCCGGATCGGTGACGGCTTCCTCGACCGCGCGGCGGAAGCGGCGGCGCAGCACCTCGCGCATGGCCGCATAGTCATCCGGCTCGCCCAGGTTGCCCCGGCCCTTGACGTTGAAGCGCCGGTAATCGCTCTTCGAGGGCACGCCTTTGGCAAATACGACCATGCTGCCGACCGTGTGCGTGCCTTGCAAGGTGGAGATGTCGAAGCACTCGATGCGGCCCGGCGGCGCATCCAGCCCCAGCGCCTCCTGGATTTCGCTGAGCGCCTGGGTCTGGCGGTTGGTGTCGGCCTGCCACTGCGCCTGTAGCGCGGTCAGGGTTGTCGTGGCGTTATCGGTCGCAAGCTGCATCAGCTCGTGCTTGGGTCCTTCGTTGGGCACGCTCAAGACCACTTTGTCTCCGCGCCGCGCGCGCAGCCACTGCTCGATGATCTGGCGTTCGTCCAGGTCTTTCTGAAGCAGGATCGTGGGCGGGACGAACGCGGCCTCGTCGTAGAACTGCTTGACGAACGCGCTGATGAGTTCGCCGTTGGCATCGGCGGTCGCGCCGTCCAGGATGAAGCTCTCCCGGCCGATGAGCTTGCCGCGGCGGATGAAGAAGACCTGCACACACGCCTCGCCGGTCCGGTCATCTTTGGCGAAGGCAATGACGTCCTCGTCCTCCTGCTGGCCGCTGACGACCTTCTGCCGCTCGACAATCTGGCCGGCCGCGCGAATCTGGTCGCGCAGTTGGGCCGCGCGCTCGAACTGGAGCCGCTCCGCCGCCACCTGCATCCGCTCCGTCAGGTATTGCAGCACGCCCTCGCTGTTGCCTTCGAGGAAGGCGCACAGGTTGTCGACAATCTGACGGTAGTTCTCGCGATCGATTGCGCCGATGCACGGCCCCGCGCACCGCTTGATGTGGAAATAGAGGCACGGCTTGGGGTCCTGGCCCGTAATCACGCGGTCGCAATCCAGGTACGGGAAGACGCGGCGCAGCACGTCGAGCGTCTGCCGCACGGCATAGGCCGACGTGAACGGGCCGTAGTAGCGTGCGCCGTCGCGCTCCATGCGGCGGACGATGCTCACCTTCGGGAAGTCGTCCTGCCAGTGGATCTTGATGTACGGGTAGGTCTTGTCGTCGCGCAGCCGGATGTTGAAGCGCGGGCGGTGGCGTTTGATGAGCTCGTTTTCGAGGATCAGCGCTTCGAGTTCGGTGTCGGTGACGATCCATTCCAGGTCCGCGATTTCGGCCACGAGCCGACGCGTGCGGGGCTCGATGTGCGCGTGGAAATACGACCGTACGCGGTTGCGCAGGACGATGGCCTTGCCCACGTAAATGATCTTGCCGTCGGCGGAGCGGTAGATGTAGACGCCCGGCCGTTCGGGCAATGTGTCGAGCTTCTGGGCAAGCTCCGGGCTGACCTGGTGGTTGCTCACAGCTCCATATTATACATAAGGGGGAAAAAGAAACAAGTGTTTCAAATTCAGTCAATAGGCCCCTTCGCCCTTCACGACCGCCGGAATCGTCCGCAATAGCAGGATGAGGTCGCGGCGCAGCGAGTAGTGTTCGATGTAGTCCAGTTCCAGCGCAAGGCGCTGCTCGAACGGCAGGTCGCCGCGGCCGTTCACCTGCATGGGTCCGGTCAGCCCCGGCTTGACGGCCAGCCGCCGCCGCTGGTCATCGTTATAGCGTGTGACCAGGGCCGCCTCCTCGGGCCGCGGCCCTACCAGGCTCATCTCCCCGCGCAGGATGTTCACGAGTTGGGGCAGCTCATCCAGGCTCCAGCGGCGCAGGAACCGGCCCACGCGCGTCACGCGCGGGTCGTGCGGCAGCTTGAAAGCGGGTGCGGTGAGGTGATCGAGGTCCACGAGTTCGGGTAGGAGCGCCTCCGCACCGTTGACCATCGTGCGGAACTTGTAGATGCGAAACGGACGGCCGTCTTGCCCGATGCGCATCTGGCTGAACAGGACCGGGCCGGACGAATCCAGGCGCACGGCGCACGCGATGAGCGCCATCGGCAGCGCCGTCACGAGGAGGCTGACAGCGGCCAGGCCGACATCGAGCGCCCGTTTGACCGTCCGCTGCAGCAGCGTCAGCGGCGGGCGGCGCGCACCTGAACGGCCGCGGAAGCGCACCAGTCCGGTCGCAAATCCGGTGCCGAGCGCGACTGCGCGCACCCACAACATCCCGGCCGCGGCGGGCAGTACGCGAGGGTCGCGGCGCCAGACCTTTGCCAGGAAGGGGATGCTGGTGATCTCAAACCCGGCGACTGCTACGGCTGCGGCAGTCAGCGCGACCCGGCTTGCCTTCGGGGCGACCGGCCGGGCGGCGAGGCCCAACGCGGCCCCGCCCAACGCAGCTGCCGCCAGCGCCATCTGCACCTTCAGCGTCTGCGGCGTGTGCGAATCGCGCACCATCCGGGCCGGATGCCAGGCCGCAAGCAGCGCCTTCCAGTAGCCGATGTAGAACTTGCGCCGGACGTACGCACGCAACGTGGGATTGTGGCGGTGATAGACGCGTGCTCCAGGGACGAACACGAGTCTATAGCCCTTCTCGGCCAGCCGGAAGGACAGTTCCTGGTCCTCGACCGAGGCGGTCGGGAAGATGGTGTCGAACCCGCCGTTGGTCAGAAAGACATCGCGGCGGTACGCCGCACTGTAGGTGTCCACGAAGTCGATGCTGGCCGCGCCGGCCATCCGGTCGTAGCGGTCCTCGTATTCGAGCTGGGTGAAGCGGGGCACGAGCGCGGTCTGCCGCGTCAGGTAGGCCCCCTTCGCGCCCGCGACGTTCGGTTCCGCGAGCGCGGCGGCCAGCGCGGCCAGCCAGCCGGGCTCCGGCGCGCAGTCCGCGTCCGTGAAAAGCAGCAACTCGCCACAGGCGGCCGCGGCCCCTGCATTGCGCGCGGCTGCCGGCCCCGCATTGGCCTGCCGGATGACTTTGACTCCGGCAGCTGCGGCCAGCGCGGCCGTCGCGTCGGTCGAGCCGTCGTCGACCACGATGATTTCGTATTGCGAATGCGGGAAGTCCTGCTGTTGGAGGGCAGCGAGACATGCAGGCAGCGTCGCAGCGGCGTTGTAGGCCGGGACGATGACCGAGACTAACGGGGAGGTTGCAGGGTCGCCACTCACACTTATGCCGCTGCTGCGCGCCGGCTGCGCCGGCGAATGAACCACCACAGGATGACTGCCAGCACGAGCAGAACCAGGACTGCCGCCAGCGCAGGTATGAACACCGCGACGAGCGTCGTCGCGCCCGACACGACATCTTCCGCCGCGCTGACAACGGGGTTGCCGATGCCCGCGGTGGTGGCCGTCACCACGGGCCGGGCCGTCGCCTTGAGCGCATGGACGCTGCCCGCCGCGAGCAGGCCGCACACCATCGCAAAGGCCGGGCTCATGTCGCTGATGACGTTGCTGCTGGCCGCGAAGAGGATCGCGCCCGCGGCGGGGCGGATGGCGGTGTTGATGACGTCGTTGATGCTGTCGACAGCCGGGACCTTGTCCGCCACCATCTCGATGACGAGCAGGATGGCCAGCACGCCCAGCACCCAGGGGTTTTCGAGGGTGTTCCAGGGCGCGCTGAGGGTGATAACGTCGGTATAGCGCGCGAGCAGCCCCACGATCAGCAGCGGGAGATAGGCATTCAGCCCCGTTGCCGCCGACAGACCAAAGGCAGATAAGACCTCGATCACCGCAACCACCCCCGGAGCCTATATTCTGGACAGGATTGACAGGATTGACAGGACAGAAATCCTGTATCATCCTGTCAATCCTGTTTGGTTACTACAGGTCCTCCACCTCAGCCAGGTTGGAGGCCCGATCCTTGGCGGCAATCTGGCCGAACAGGTGCGACTGCACCAGGTATTGCCAGAGGGTGGCTGCGGGAATCGTGATGAGCGCGCCGACCAGCAAGGCGATAAAGCCGAGCATGCCGGCAATCGCTGCGATGAAGCTCGCCAGCCAGACCAGCAGGATCGAGATGATCACGTCGCCCAGGTTGCGCTGCGTGAAGGCCCACAGCTTGCCGAACTCGAAGGCGGAGCCGATGCGTTCGGTGCGCGCGATGCGGACGTAGATGGCCGGCGTGAACAGCGTCACAACGAGCGACCACAGGATCATCAGGCACGAGCCGCAGATTGTGAGCAGGATAGCGATGGTCTCCATGCCGCCCAGGTTGCTGTTATTGCTGTCGGCCAATGCGCCGCCGATCATGACCGGCACCAGCACGATAAAGGCGGGCAGCAGCCAGACGAACAGGGCCGCCATCAGCTTCAGGCCCAGGATGAAGAAGCCGCCCCAGTCCTGCCATTCGGGCAGCGGGTAGGGCTCGCCGTCGCTGACGTTGCGCACCACGACCACGGTGTAGCCCAGCACGATGATGAGCGGAATCAGGCCGATGATGAGCCAGGAGAAGAGGATGCCCACCAGCATGAGCAGCGTGCCGATGCCGAGCTTGCGCAGCCAGTCCGGGTCCTCAAAGACGTAGGTGAATGCCTTGCCGAAATCCATGAGAGCTTCCTCCTTATCGACGATGCCTATCGAGGTGTGTCGAGATCGTACCGATATCATACGATGCCTGCGGCGCATTGCATGGCTTTGCACCGACAGGTCGCTGACTGCAACAAGACGCATTACAGCTTGCGTTCTGAATAGCTTTACGCAGGGGTCAGCGGAATGTTTCAGCGTGCCTGTGACAAGTATATCACAGGCCGCGGCCCCGCATAAGTAGAGGCGAGGGTGCAAGCGCAGTTCGTCTCTCGCCCCTATGCCGCCTTTGGTCAAAACGGCAGGCCGAACCGCGCCGTCAGCCAGTCGCGCGCCAGGCCGATGGTCGCCAGCTCGGCCAGGGCCAGCGCGCCGCCCACCAGCAGGGGCGCAGCCAGTGCGGCCCAACGGCGCGCACGTGCCTCCCGGCGCAGCAGCATCAGCACGAGCATCGCGTTCAACAGGCCGAACAATCCGACGATGGTCAGCCCGCTGAGCAGGGCGAGGGGATACAGCAGCCAGGGTTGCTCGCTGCTGACCAGGGCAACGACAACCCCGCCGCCCACCAGCATCCACAGCAGACCGGCCCATGAGTCGACGGACCGCACGGGCGCGGGCGCAGCCCACAGCACGAGGTTGGCGACGGGCAGCAGGAAGCTCGCGATGGCCAACCCCTGCAGCGTGCCGGTGACGAGGCGCAGCAGGTTGCTTGGCTCGTACAGGTGGGGCAGACCGAGCAGCGCCAGGTACGAGTTTGCGCCGTCCAGCGCCCATGCCAGGATGAATAGGGCGAAGATGCCGACGGTGCGGCGGTCCGGCAGCCGGCTGGCCCGCCCGTGGCCGCGTAATGCCAGCACGGCCAGGCCCGCTACCGTGCCCAGGTAGGTGCCGCTGCAGCGGGCGCAGAGGGGCAGCGGCCGGCCGTTCAGGCTGAAGGTGCGTTCGGGGATGCGGTGGCACACGGCGAACGCGGCGCGGTCGGCCTTGGCGAGCAGGTTGTGGGGCGGCGCGAACAGGATGGCGACGAGCGTCGCCAGCGCCAGGAGCGCCAGCAGGCCGTCCCAGGAGCGCGGCTGTGTGGGCGAGTCGTGCGACATGTGCGTATTATACACGCGGTGGCCGCGCGCGGCATTTTCGCGATTTGGCAGCCCACACAAGGTGTGCTAGACTACAGTCCACGTTTGCGGGCTGTCCGGTGCGGCCAAGCACGCGCGGACAGCAGCAATACCTTGCCCTATCGGGGACTCCCTCCGGGGAACCTTCGCTCCAGCGCAGGAGGTGTGCCACTCAAGGGTCTGAGTTCTGTGTGTCATAGCCGCTGTTGCGCGGCTCCCTCAGCCCATCCGACATCTTCAATCTTCCTTCTTCCATCTCGCACTTGACGCGGCCCGGCAGAGCGGTTACGGCCTGCGGCGCCCGAGCCGGTCGATTTACCCGGTCTTGGCCATTGGATTTGCAGAGGCGCGGCCTAGCGATTCAATCGGGGATATCGCCCGCTCGACCGAATAGTTCTGTCTGCCTGGCCGGCCCGGTGAGTCAGCCAGTCTGCTCCTGGGCTTTGCTCAACATCCATATTCTATCCCTCTAAAGGAGCACATACTTCGATGGCCAGTGTAACCTACGAACATGTCTATAAGCGGTTTGGTGACGTCATCGCCGTCAACGACCTGAATATCGAAATCGCCGACAAGGAATTCCTCGTCTTCGTCGGCCCCTCCGGCTGTGGCAAGACGACCAGCCTGCGCCTGCTGGCGGGCCTGGAGGAAATCTCCGATGGCCGCATCCTGATCGGTGACCGCGTCGTCAACGACGTGCCGCCCAAGGATCGCGATATCGCGATGGTGTTCCAGAGCTACGCCCTCTACCCGCACATGAGCGTCTATGACAATATGGCGTTCGGCCTGAAGCTGCGGAAGGTGCCCAAGGCGGAAATCGACAAGAAGGTGAAAGAAGCCGCCGAGATCCTCGGCATCGGCCAGTTCCTCGACCGCAAGCCCAAGCAGCTCTCCGGCGGTCAGCGCCAGCGTGTGGCCGTCGGCCGCGCCATCGTGCGTAGCCCGAAGGTCTTCCTCTTCGATGAGCCGCTGTCCAACCTGGACGCCAAGCTCCGCGTGCAGACCCGCGCCGAAATCAGCAAGCTCCACCAGCGGCTGGGCACCACGTTCATCTACGTGACCCATGACCAGGTGGAAGCCATGACCATGGCGAGCCGCATCGCGGTCATGAAGGACGGCATCCTCCAGCAGATTGACACGCCGCAGAACCTGTATGACCACCCGAACAACGTCTTCGTCGCCGGCTTCATCGGCAGCCCCTCGATGAACTTCTTCGAGGCGACCGTGGTGGATCAGGATGGCAAGCTGTACGTGGACGGCGGCACGTTCAAGGTGGCCGTCCCCGAGAGCAAGAAAGCCGGCTACCTGCAGCACAAGGGCAAGAAGGTTGTGTTTGGCATCCGGCCTGAGGATATCTACGCGGCCCAGTATGCGGCCCCCGGCATCACCCCAGCGCCCATCAAGGCCGATGTGGATGTCTCCGAGTTGATGGGCAACGAAATCTTCCTGTACCTGCTGAGCGGGAAGAAGTCGTTCATCGCCCGTGTGGATCCGCGCACGCACGCCCGCCCCGGCGAGACGCTCGACCTGGTGTTGAACATGGACAACATGCACCTGTTCGACCCGCAGACCGAGAAGACGCTGGACGTCATCTGAGCATCAGGCGGTAGCTAAAACCAACGGGAGGGGGTGAAAACCCCCTCCCGTTTCTCTTGTTGTTTATGTCTTCTTTGCCCCGCAGCCCTAAAGGTTGCGCGTGCTATTTCATCAGCGCAGCGGCTTCTGCCACCTCACCGGTGGCATTCGCGGCTTCCTCTGCGGTGATGCGTCGAATCTTGCTCGGGTCCGTCACCCGGTCGATGAAGAGCACTCCTTCGAGGTGGTCGATCTCATGCTGAAAGATGCGGGCGAGGTAATCGCGCGCCTTCAGGCGCTGCGGCCGGCCGAACGCATCCTGGCCGCGAAGCACGATCTCCGTCGAGCGTTCGACCTCACCGATGTAGCCGGGAATCGACAGGCAGCCTTCTTCGCCCTCTTCAGTCTCGCGCGAGGCTTTGACAATCTCAGGATTGACGAACGCGTATAGCTCGGCGGGCAGCCCTTCCTCTTCGTCCGCGGGCAACTCGACCACGACGATGCGTTCCTGCACGTCGATCTGCGGCGCGGCCAGGCCCACGCCAGGCGCGGCCCGCATCGTCTCGACCATATCGTTGATCAATTGTTGCACTTCCGGCCCGAACCGGGTGACCTTGCGCGCCTTCTGGCGCAAGGTCGGGTGGCCGAGTGTGATGATTTCTCGCATTGCCATCGCGTGCCTCGAATTACTCTAGCAAGTAGTATAAAAATTATACGTCGTGCGCAGCCCTTTGTCAAAACTGCCGCTCCCCCCGCCCGTGGAATCCGCGATTTGCCAATCGCAATTTGCGACGCAAGGTTAAGAAGGGTATAATGCTTCCTCAGACAGGCGGTCAGAATGGGCTGGCACGCCAGTTCATGCCCTAGGACCTGTCCTCTGCGCCTCGCAAAGGCGTTCGTTGTAAGACCTATCCATCTATGTTCCTCATGGGCGGCCAAGGCTTGTGCCGCACCTACGTCCTGGCTGAAAGGAGGTGGTTGCCTACTCGGATGGCAGAGTGAGCCCCGGCAGCAGCACCTTCTCGCTGCCTTGTGGGATGTCCCTCTGCCTGTAGATCAGCCTTTGCCTGCTCATGACTTGTACTTCCATTACAGTGTTCTCACATTGAATGTAGGAGGAGATTTTCCGACATGCGCAACAAACTATTCACCCTGTTAAGCGTGCTTGTGCTGTTCAGCCTGCTCGTCACGGCATGTGGCGGCCGCGCCACGCCGACTCCGGCTGCGGCTGAACCGACCGCGGCGCCGGCCGAGCCCACTGCGGCCCCTGTCGAGCCCACCGCAGCCCCGGTTGAACCGACTACGGAAGGTATCGTGGTCGGGCAAATCACGGACCTGGGCGGCATTGATGACAAGAGCTTCAACCAGACCTCCTGGAAGGGCATCCAGGATGCCGAGAAGCAGTTAGGCATCACCGGCAAGTATCTGGAGTCACAGCAGCAGGCGGACTACAACAAGAACATGCAGCAGTTCGTGAGCGAGAAGCTGGACCTGATCGTGACGGTGGGGTTCCTGCTGGGCGTGACGACGGCAGATGCGGCGAAGGCGAATCCGGACCTGAAGTTTGCGATCGTGGACTATGCCTATCCGGACTGCTGGCCGGGGGCGGTGGTCGGGAAGGACTGCGGGTCGGATGTTCCGCTGGACAATGTCTTGGGGCTGACGTTTGCGACG
>JAKPQT010000304.1 GCA_029555885.1 Chloroflexota bacterium
GGCGACCTGAGCGCGCGCGCCGGGCTGGAGGATGACCGCAGCGAGGTGGGCCAGCTCGCGCACACCTTCGATTCGATGGCCGCCGCGCTGCAGGAGCGCGAGGCTGAAAACCGCCGCCTGATTGAAGAGGCGCAGCAGCTCAACGCGGAGCTGGAAATTCGCGTTGCCAGGCGCACCGAGCAACTCCAGATCAGCAACAACCGCTTGTTGGATTCGCAGGCTGAGCTACGTCGGCTGTCGGAGCAACTGATGCGTGTGGCCGAGCAGGAGCGCATCCGCATCTCGCGCGAGATTCACGACCAGCTCGGCCAGCTTCTTACCGGCGTCAAGATGGAGCTGCGCGGCATCGACCGGGCTCTGTCCGATGCTGTCGGGCAGGAGGCGGGAAGTGAGGCCGGTGCGCGGCTGCTCAGCGAAACGCCGCACGTGCGCGAGCGGCTGGTGGAGGTAACCGCACTGGTGGATGAGACGATTCGCACGGTCCGGCGCATCGCCGCCGACCTGCGGCCCGGCCTGCTCGATGACTTCGGGCTGACCGCAGCCGTGGAGTGGCAGATGCAGGAGTTCGAGAACCGGACGGGCATTCGCTGCACGCTCGAATCCGATGTGGATGAGGAGCAGCTCTCACGCGACCTGGCGACCGCGGCCTTCCGCATCTGCCAGGAAGCCCTGACCAACGTGGCACGCCATGCGGAGGCCACGGCGGTACACATCAGCCTGGCGACTGCGGATGACCGTTTTACGTTGAAGGTGCGCGATAATGGTCGAGGCATCGATCCGGAAGCACTGCGCCAATCGCGTTCCCTGGGCGTGCTCGGCATGCGCGAGCGGGCCCGGCAGTTCAACGGGACCATTCACATCACGCCGGTAGATGGAGCCGAAGACAAAAAGGGGACAGAACTGCGGCTGGAGCTGCCCCTGAAGGAAGGGAACTAGACGATGGCAGTGCGAGTTCTGGTGGCAGACGACCACGCGCTGGTGCGCAAGGGGTTGCAGCAGGTCATCAAGGAGCAGGCGCCCGATATGGTCGTGGGCGAGGCCACGGATGGCGAGCAGGTGTTGAGCATGGTGCGCAAGGAAAAGTGGGATGTGCTGGTGCTGGACATCGGGATGCCCAAGCGCAGCGGGCTGGAGATCCTGCAGGAGCTGCGCGCAATCCAGCCGAAGCTGCCCGTGCTGATTCTGAGCGTTCACCCGGAGGACCAATATGCGATCCGTGTGCTGAAAGCGGGCGCGGCGGGCTACCTGAGCAAGGACAGCGCGCTCGATGAGCTGGTGGACGCCATCCGCAAGGCAGTCGGCGGCGGGCGTTACGTCAGCGCCAGCCTGGCCGAGAAACTCGCGCTGGGGTTGAGCGGCGGTCTGGACAAGCTGCCCCACGAAACGCTGTCTGACCGGGAGATGACGGTACTGCTGAAGATGGGGGCCGGGATGTCCGTGGGGGAGATTGCCGACGAACTTGCCCTGAGTGTCAAGACCGTCAGCACCTACCGCACGCGCATCCTGGAGAAGATGGGCTACAAGTCGAACGCCGATCTGATCCGCTACGTGATCGAGCATCAGTTGCTCGCCTGAGGCTGGTTTTGCCGGTGTCAGGGAGGTTGCTCTTTGCGGGTAAACATTCCCGTTAAATTGGGGTTGTTCGCTACTTGCACTATTTAACAAGGTGTGATATAGTGTCCAGGTTGAGAAAAGTCCGTCGCTCGATAACTGACCAGGCCGCGACCCCTAGTCGATTGTTCCTGTAGTCCTCGCGTCGCCGGATTTTCAGACTATCTTTTTTCACCCTAAGGAGTTAGCGAGGCTAACATGCAGGACAAGACACTCACTTGCAGCGATTGCGGTCGGGAATTCACCTTCACAGCGAGCGAACAGGAGTTCTTCGCGAGCAAGGGCTTCAGCTCCCCGAGCCGTTGCCCGGACTGCCGCGCGGTCCGCAAGGCCCAGCGCGCCAGCAGCAGCTATGGCGGCGGCGGCGGTTACGGCGGCGAGCGCCAGATGTACCCGGCCGTGTGCGCGCAGTGTGGCAAGGAGACCGAGGTCCCCTTCCAGCCGCGTGGCGATCGCCCGGTGTACTGCTCCGACTGCTACCGCGCCCAGCAGGGCGGCGGTTCCAGCCGTGGTGGTTACGGTGGCGGTAGCCGGTCGAGCAGTGGCGGCGGTCGCGATCGCGATCGGCGCGGCGGCGGCAGCCGGTACTAGAAATCTGTCCGGGGCCGGCCAGGCCGGTCGCCGGATAGGCCCATGATCTACGGCCAGCGGCGCAGCATCCGCTGTGCAGCGCAGGTAACCCTGCGCGACGCTACATAGTATGTGAAACCAGGCCCCTCACGGAGCCTGGTTTTTGTTTGTCTCCCCTGCGGCCCTCGCCGGTCTCGGTTGTGGCGCAGCCACAGTACACCGTGCCAGGGGGCGCGTTAGGAGGCACGGTCGGAGACCGGCCCCAGCAGGTTCCCCGGAGCTATTCGTTCATTCGCTCCCGAATTCGTTGACGGCGGCGCCAGCGACCACAGCGGCCACCTCATCTGTCTCCATCGGCGCCCGCTCCGGCGCAACCCGGTCCCAGATTTTCGCGGCCAGCCGCGGGCCATCGGCCGTGATGCCGTAGCGCGCGAAGTACTGGCAGAGCCGCGTGACATCGCGCTCGAACAGCGCGGGTGCGCTCGGATGCACCGCAGCATCCACGGCTTGCGGGAAGTCGATGATGCGGTAGTCGCCGTCGCCCAGGTACAGCACATTGAACGCGGACAGGTCGGCATGGACATGCCCGGCCGCCAGCATCCGCTCCACATCGGCGATCAGCGCATTGAACAGCTCGCGTGCCTCATCCCGCGCCAGCGACACGCTCTGCAGCACGGGCGCGGCTGCACGCAGCGTCCCCGCATACTCCATCAGGATCGTGTTGTTTGCGAAAGCGATGGGCTGCGGCACGCGCACGCCTACCCGTTCGAGCGCCTGGAGCGTGGCATACTCGTGCGCCAGCCAGGAGACGTGCTCCATCTCCTTGCCCTTGCGCGTGCCCATCCTGATGGCGAGCAGCGCGCGGCGGTCACGGATCGGCTGCCCGCGCGATCCAAGCATCTCCCGACCTTGGCGGTAGAGCGCATCGTTGCGCAGGTTGCGAAACTGGCGCGGCCGGTAGACCTTCGCCGCGATGAGGCCGCCAACCGGTGCGTTTGCGCCCGCCTGGCAGCAGTAGACGGTCGCCTCCTTGCCGCCCTTGACCTTGCGCAGCACGTCCGAGATGAGTTGCTTCTCGTAGAACGAGCCCAGGTAGTTCAGGATCCACACGCGTTCGTAGCGCGACGATTGGAAGGTCGGGTTGAACGCCGAGGCCGCAGTCTCCGGGTCCTCAGCGTGCGCCAGGATTTCGTCAGTCACGGCATGGTCGCTGAAGCGTTCCGCTCGGAACGCGCGCAGCGGAGTCGCCTCGCGTGCCCGGCCGCGCCGGTCGCGCAGGGCGTCGAAATCCTCACGTAGAAGTTCGGCTGTTGATAGACGAGCCAAAGTCTCTCTCCAGTTAATTTATCAGGAAAGCGTCAGTCTTTAAATCAAAACGGCCGCAGGGCCCTGATGACGCCTTGCAGCCGCCGTGTAAAACGGATGGCAGCTAATGGAGCGACTGGCTCAGCTCCAGAGGCAGGCGCATCGGGCAGAACGTATGCTCGGGAATGCAGATATGCTCTTTGCCATTTCGCCGTGCGCCTCCTTTCGGAAAGATGTGGTAATGGTTGTGCGTGGTAGTAACCGCTCAACCTGGGCGCCAGTCTAGCACATGACGGGCCGGAAAGTCAATACCAGATTTGCAGTAAACTACGGTCTACAACACCTTCGCCAGATCCAGCCCGCGCGCGGCGGCGCGCTCGGCCAGCCAGGCCGCGCTGCTGACGGGGGGCGGGAGGATTTCGTCCTCGGGCCGGCGTACGAGGCTCAGCGCGTGCTCCGGGCAGACGAGCGTGCACGCGCCGCAGCCCACGCAGCGGAACGCGTCCACCTGGGCTGTTAGGTCGACCGTCAGGGCGGAGAACTGGCAGCGCTCGACGCACAGCCCGCACGCACCGCACAAGTCCTCGTCTACGCGGCAGAGGAACGCGGAACGTGCGACCGCATTCGCCATGCCCAGCTCCGCCACTCCGCGCAGGATGCCGCAGGCACAGGTACAGCAGTTACAGATGTAGGTGACGCCCTCCTGGCTGTTGCTGACCGTATGAACCAGGCCCGCCTCGGCTGCGCGGCGCAGCGTGGCCAGCGATTCCGCCTGCGTTTGGCTGCGCACGAAAGGCAGGTTGTCGAAGGCGTTCGGCCGGTCGCTGAAAATCATGCAGACGTCCAGCGGATGGCCGCACGCCTCCCCAACCAGCGCCTTCTGCTTGCGGCAGATGCAGTCGACCACGCCCCACGATTTGCCCCCCGCGACGATCTCCGCCGCGGACTCGTAGGGCCGCACCTCCATGTTGACATCGACGCTCTGCTCGACCGGGATGACGCGGTGAAACTGCGGCCCATCCGCCAGCGTCCGGCCGAAAGCCCGGCGATAATACGCCTCGACCAGCCGCGCCAGTTCTGCGTCGATGACCGGCTCCTGGTTCTCGTAGAAGCCGACGATGAAGGGCAGCAGCCCGAACCCCAGCCCTCCTGTCGCGCGGCCGGCCTTGATCAGGCCGCGGCTTGCCAGCCCCTTGAGTTGCGGCCCGATGACCTTCGGGTCCGCGCCGGTGCGCGCCGCGAGCTCTGCGGCCGTCTCCAGCGTCAGCCGCAGCTTGCTCGCCAGTGCGGCTTCGTCCGGCGTGAAGAGGCGGGCGAGCAAGCGAAGATCGGAGCCGTCGTCCGCGGGCGGAAAGCCGTTGGGCAGCTCGTCCAGCCGCTGCTGCAGCAGGCGATAGGGATCCTCCGTCATGCGCGCAGCCACCTCTCCAGCCAATCCCAGACGACCGTGCCGTGCCAGACATGGCCGCCGGGGAAGGTGTCCAGCCCAAGCCGGTCCTCTGCGCCGAGCAGCGCGTATGCCTGGCGGGTAATCGCGAGCTGCTCCAGCACGTTGTCGATCCCGCGCGGGCCGTTCAGCCCGTCCTGCAGGGCTGCCTCCACGAAGAAGGGACGCGGCGCAATCAGCGCGGCCAGGTCGCACATGTCCGCGTACTCCCACAGATGGGGCACGAAGTTGCAGTCGCAGTTGTCGGACAGGTGCAGCAGGGAGTCCGCAATGCCGTAGAAGTAACCGCTGCTGACCGCGACATCGACGCGCTCGTCCGTCGCGGCGAAATAGAGCGTCTGCAACCCGCCGCCCGACAGCCCGATGGACGCGACCTTCTGTCCCTGCACCTCAGGCCGCGTCCGGACGTAATCCAGCAGTCGGGAGAGGTCCCACGCCCACATGCCCGCGATGGTCAGGCCGAGGGGCAGCGCCATGTGCGCCAGCACCCGGCACGACGACATCCGCACCTTCTCCGGCCCCTCGTTGAGCGCCTCCCGGCGCTCGCCGAAGCCGCGCGCGTCCGGGCAGAACGCCACATAGCCGCGGCGCACGGCCTGCACGCCGTAGTCGTAGTTGTGTTCGTCGATGGTCTCTGCCATCAGGGGGATGTCGCGGCGGCCCGCGGGCGCATACTTCCCGCCGCTGTCATGGCCGTGGGGCGCGATGATCGCGGGGACCGGCCCGGTCAGGCCGTCCGGCACGAGCACGTAGAAGGGCATGGTGATGCCCGGCTCCGTGTCGATCTCGACCCGCTCTCGGCGGTAGCCGTCGAGCTGCACCGTCTCGGTGATGCGCGGGTTGGGCGCGGTGGGGATCATCCGGTCGATACCAAGGAGTTGGCGCAGCTTGCCCAGCAGCTCTGCGCGCCACACCTGCCACGCCTCGATGCTCTCTGCCTCGAACGCGAGCCGCCGCCCCGCGGCCGCGAACCGCGCCTGGAAATACGCTTCGGCCTGGAAATAGCCTGCTGACATGCATCCTCCCTCAAGAAGACTGTAGAACGGGTTGCCAACCCGTCCTACTGAAAGTACGGTGAGCCTTGGCCCATAGATAGCTTTCTACTTGCCGCCGTAGTAGACAACCTTGCCGGAAACCCGGAACATGATCACGGTGAACACCACGATGATGACAAACAGCACCCACGCCTGTGCGGACGCGTAGCCCATCTTGAAGAAGCGGAATGCGCTCTGCCACAGGTAGATGGACATCATCATTGTGGAGTCCGCGGGCGAGCCGCTGCCTCCCGTCATGACGTGAACCTCGGTGAAGAACTGGAACGCGCCGATCAGGCCGGTGATGACGTTGAACAGAATGACGGGGGAGATCATCGGCAGCGTGACGTGCCAGATTTGCTGGGGCACGTTTGCGCCGTCGAGCTGGGATGCCTCCACCAGCTCGCGCGGGACATCTTGCAGCGCGGCCAGGTAGATGACCACCGCGCCGCCCACGCCCCACAGGCTCATCAGGATCAGCGCGGGCTTGCTCCACACGGGGCTGCCCAGCCAGCCGGGCCCGTCGATGCCGACCAGAGACAACACGAAGTTGATGACGCCGGCGCGCGGGTTGAACATCCACAGCCAGACGAGGGATGTGGCGACCACCGGCGTGATGCTGGGCAGGTAGAAGATCGTGCGCCAGATGGACATGCCCCGCACCTTCATGTTGAGCAGCATCGCCAGCGAGATGCCCGCGAGCGCGCCCAGCGGGACTGCGAAGAAGGCATAATAGGCGGTGTTGTAGAGCGAGGTCAGGAAGCGGGGGTCGTTGAACAACCGGACAAAGTTATCCAGGCCGATCCATTTCGGCGTCTCCAGGATGGGGTAGAAGGTGAAGCTGTAATAGAACGACATCAGGAACGGGATGAGCCGGAAGGCCAGGAACCCGATGACCCAGGGCGAGATGAACAGCAGGCCGATCCGCAGGGAGTGGCGCTCTTCGCGGCTGAGGTGGCGGGCACGTTGGATGATGGTCATGGCAGCCTCCTAACCCTTCAGCCCGGTCAGCGCAATGCCTTCGATGAAGGTACGTTGGGCGAAGAAGAACAGGATGACGATCGGCAGCACGCTCATTACCGTCGCGGCCATGATCCAGGCGAAGTTCATGAAGCCGTAGGTGCTCTGCATGTTGGCGATGCCGATGGAGATGGTATACCGGGCCTTATCGCTGAGATAAATCAGCGGGCCGAAATAATCGTTCCAACTGCCGATGAACTGGAACAGCGCGACCACCGCGATGGCCGGCTTCGCCAGCGGCAGGATGATGCGCCAGAAGATGCCGATGTCGGATGCGCCGTCCACGCGCGCGGCGTCTGAGAGCTCCTGCGGCAGGCCCATGAAGAACTGGCGCAGCAGAAAAATAAAAAAGGCATTGCCGAGCCATGCCGGGACCACCAGCGGCATGTAGGTGTTGACCCAGCCGATGCGGGTGAAGATGATGTAGAGCGGGATGAAAGTCACGAAACCCGGTAGGATCATCGTCGCGAGCACAACGGCAAACACCGCATCGCGGCCCGGCCAGCGGACCCGGGCAAAGCCATACGCCACCAGCGTGTTGGAGAGCACCGCACCTGCGACGGAGGGCAGCGCAACGATCAGGGTGTTGACCACGTACTGCGAGAACAGCGCCTGCCTGAAGGCGGAGATGTAGTTATCCCAACGGACCGGGTCCGGAATCCAAATAGGCGGCCAGATGGCAAGTTCATTCGGATTCTTGAGCGATGTCGAAATCATCCAGACCCAGGGCAGGATAAAGAAGCACGAGAGCAGCACCAGGGCGCCGTATTTCGCGAGATTGGAAAGCAAGGTTGTGGCGCGGTAGCGCGCAGAGTGCTGGTGCCGGAATGAACCTTCGGACGCGGGCGCCACATAAGCCGATGGGGTAGACATCAGCCGGGACCTCCTCACGAATGTCACACGGAGTGACCGGGGGCCGGCCACTCCGTGTACGCAAAACACATCAACCGGATTTCGAAAGCCAGTCGTCGAGTTCCTTCTGCGCCTGCTCCTGCACGAAGTCGAGCGCTTCCTCCGGGCTCTTCTGCCCCAGTCGCGCCTTCTCCCACTCGCTGCCCATGATCGAATTGTAGGAATCACTGGTTGGGATCTTGGGCGGGTAGAGGTAGTAGTCGGACTGGTACAGGTCGGGCAGGAAGACTTCCTCGTAGCCGGGGCATGCACCGATGACCTGCTCCTTGAAGAGCGGGTAGTCGATCATGCCGGCCGAAACCGGGCCGTTCACGCACAGCCAGGTCGTGAAGAGGCTGGTGTACACATCGCGGTTGCCGGTCGCGCCGGTCAGGGAACTGATGATCTCCCACGCGGCCTGCGGATCGGGCGAGCCCTTGGTGATGATCCAGCCGTCGCCGTAGGTATACATGCCCTTCTCTGTCTGGCCGGCTGGGCCGGGGAAGGGCCAGACGGTGAACTCGAAGCCTTCCGGCTTGTAGTTCCGCAGCGTGTTGAACTGCCACGGGCCGGTGACGAGGGTCGCGCGCAGGCTGGAGAGGAAGGGGTCCTGGCCGGCAGAACGTTCGCCGCGGCCCTGCAGGGAGGCATAGAAGTCCTGCAGTTTTTGCGGTCCCATCCTGTTCCAGTAATCCGTCACCCACTTCAGCGCCTTGAGGTTGTTCGGATGATTGGCGGTGATGGTCTTGCCGTCAGGCTCGACATATTTGCCGAGGAAGCGCGCCATGACGACCGAAGCCCAGGTGAAGTCACCGCCGAGGACGTCGATGTTGCCGCTCGCGTCGTAGGTGGTCAGCTTCTCCCACACCCCGACCAGCTCTTCCAGGCTTTGTGCCGGCTTGTTGGGATCGACGCCGCGTTCCTCGCATATCTTGGTGTTGACAAACATGCCGTAGCACTGGTTCCACATGCTGGCGTAGTAGAACTTGCCCTCATAGACACCCAGGTCCCAAATGGGCGGTGCCATCCAGTTCTTGAGGGTTTCGACCTGCTGCGGGTCGCCGATCTCGTCCAGTGCCAGCAGCGCATTCTGGGCTGCCAACTGGTACGCAATGCTGGCACCAAAGACCACGGCGGTGCCGGGCGGCGTGCCTGCGGCAATGCCCGCAAGCAGCTTCTGGGTCATGGCCTCGGGGACCACGACATGCCTGGCGACCACGCGCGTCTGCGACTTGTTGTAGGCGTCGAGGATCTTCTCGATCTGGGTGGCGGCGTCTTCGGTCCAGCCGGTCCAGACGTCGAGGGTGATGGGCTCTGCGGCGGCAGGTGCGGCTGCCGGTGCTTCGGCCGCGGGTTGTTCAGCGGCCGGCACGGCGGGCGCGGCCGCGGGCGGGGCGCAGGCAGCAAGGGTCGCTGCCGCAGTGGTGAATGAGGCGGCGCTCAAAAAGCGCCGGCGGCTCATGGTCCTGGAGAAAGACATGGTCATGTCTCCTTTCGTGGGTGGCAGAAAGAACGGGGGAACCAATGCGCAAACTTACTACAGGCCGGACTGTGTTCGAACGGAGGCGCACTCCGGCGAGGGCGCCTGCTGGGAGGCGTGCCCGACCGCCTGTGACATCACCTCCTTTCCCGGGATCGTGGGACAATGACAGCAAATGGCAAGGCCGGAATAGGCGAGCAGAAACCGCAGGGATATTGTGGTTTCGAAAGTTATACCATGAAAGTGATACGGGCGTCAAGCGAGGTTTCTGAGCTTCGGACAGGTGAAGTCCAACAGCGCTGCCGTCGGGACTTGCAGGCCCAGGCCGACAGCAGTATCTTCCTGTTGACGCTGATCTTTTGTCTATCTATTTATATCGGAAGATCAGTGCAGATTAGTCCAATCAGCGTTCCATTCAATCGTGCCCCTCGAGCTGCGCGCGGTTGACCCGTCCCTCCGTCCGGAGTATACTATGGCCTCCTGAATCGCGTTCGCCGTCGAACGCCCTCCGCGCTGTTGCGTCTTGACCCATCACAAAGAACTGCCTCATGCACAAACGGATCGTCATCAAGCTCGGCACGAGTGTGCTCACCGGCGGTACGCGGCGCCTCAACCGCGCGCATATGGTGGAGCTGGTCCGCCAGGCCGCGCTGCTCCACGCGCGTGGGTGCGATGTCATCATCGTCACCTCCGGCGCAATCGCCGCGGGCCGCGAGCGCCTGGGACACCCCGACCTGCCCGCGACCGTCGCGACCAAGCAGATGCTCGCTGCGGTCGGCCAGAGCCGGCTGATGCTTATCTGGGAAAGCCTCTTCGAGATCTACGACATCCATGTCGGTCAGCTTCTGCTGACCCGCGCGGATGTGCGCGACCGGGGGCGGTTCCTCAACGCGCGCGATGCGCTGCATGCCTTGCTCGAACACCGTATCGTGCCGGTCATCAACGAAAACGACGCGGTTGCGACTGCGGAAATCAAGGTGGGCGACAACGACAACCTGTCGGCGCTCGTCGCGCTGCTGGCCGAGGCCGACCTGCTGCTGATCCTGACCGACCTGGAAGGGCTGTACACGGCCGATCCGCATATGCATCCCGAGGCGGAGCTCATCCCCGAGGTCACGGAGATCGACGACGACCTGGCCGCGTTGGCGGGCGGCAGCATCAATGGGCTGGGCACGGGCGGCATGATGACCAAGCTGCAGGCCGCGGACATCGCCCGCCGCGCAGGTGCGGATGTGATCATTGCGGCGGGCCGCGCGCCCGATGTCATCCTGCACGCAGCCGCGGACGATCCCATCGGCACGCGTTTCCCCAGCCTGGAGACGCCGCTGGAAAGCCGCAAACGTTGGATCCTCGGCGGCCCGAAAGCCGACGGCCGTGTCGTGGTGGACGCGGGCGCGGTGCGTGCCCTGCGACAGACGGGTGGCAGCCTGCTGTCCGCGGGCGTAGTCGGCATCAGCGGGGAGTTCAGCCGCGGGGATACGGTGCTCATCGTCGGCCCGGGTGACAGGCCCGTCGCTCGCGGCATCGCTCGCTACAGCGCAGCCGACCTCCGCAGCATCGCCGGCTGCCGCTCCGACCAGATTGCAGAGCGTCTCGGCTACACGCTGGGGCCCGTGGCCGTCCATCGCAACGACCTGATCTTGCTGTAAGCAGTGAGGAAGCACATGACCGACCTTAACGAAATGGGGCAACTGGCGCGTGCGGCCAGCCGCCGGCTCGCCACTCTGCCGACGGCCGCTAAGAACGCGGCGCTCCTGGCAATTGCCGATGAGCTGGAAGCGCAAACGGAGACCATCCTCGGCCAGAACGCCGCGGATGTGGCTACTGGCCGCGAGCGGGGCCTGAGCGACGCGCTGCTCGACCGGCTGCTGCTCAACCCGAAGCGCATTGCGGGCCTGGCCGCGGACGTGCGGCACGTCGCCGAACTGCCCGACCCGGTCGGGGAGGAGCTGGAGAGCCGCGTGCTGCCCAACGGGATGCGGCTGAGCAAGCGGCGCATCCCGATCGGCGTGATCGGCGTCATCTACGAGGCGCGTCCGAACGTCACCATCGACGTCGCCACGCTGTGCCTCAAGACCGGCAACGCAACGATCCTGCGCGGGGGCAGCGAGACGCTGCGCAGCAATCTGGCGCTCGTCGAGGTCATTCAGGCCGCGCTCGATCGCTGCGGGCTGCCCCGTGCCGCGGTGCAGTACATCGCGGACCCGGATCGGAGCTACGTGACGGAACTGCTGCGGCTCGACCGGTATGTGGACATGATCGTGCCGCGCGGCGGCGCCAGCCTGCACCGGCTCTGCCGCGAGCAGAGCACCATCCCGGTCATCACTGGCGGCATCGGCGTCTGTCATATCTTCGTCGACGAGACGGCCGACCTCGCCCGTGCCGTGGATATCGTGGAGAACGCCAAGGTACAGCGGCCCAGCGTGTGCAACGCGCTCGACACGGTGCTGGTGCATCGCGCAGTAGCCCGCGAGTTCTTGCCAGAGATGGCGGCTCGGCTGGCGCAGAAGGGGGTGGAACTGCGCGCCGCAGGCGAGGCATTGGAGATCCTGGCCGCGGAGAGCCGAGGTGCCCAGATCGTGCCAGCGGGGAAGGACGACTTCGACGTCGAGTGGCTCAGCCTGGTCCTGGGGGTCAAAGTGGTGGACGGGCTGGACGAGGCCATCGCGCACATCCATGTGCACAGCACCGAACACTCCGACAGCATCCTGACGAACGACTGGATGAATGCCAACCGCTTCGTGGACGAGGTCAACTCAGCCGCGGTCTATGTCAACGCGAGCACCCGCTTCACCGACGGCGGGCAGTTCGGCCTGGGCGCGGAGGTCGCGGTCAGCACGCAGAAGCTCCATGCGCGCGGCCCGATGGGCCTGGCGGAGCTGACGACCTACAAGTGGATTGGGATCGGCGCGGGACACATCCGGCCGTGATGGGGTGAACAGGGGAGCAGGTGAAGAGGAGAACAGGTGAACGGGAGAACGGGTAACAAGGTGCACGGGTGACAAGGTGAGGAGCTTGCAGCCGAGGCTGCAAGCTCCCGCTCCGATTTCGCCCCCTGCCACCATGTTGCGGCAAAGGTGCCAGCCGGCTTGCGGCACGAACCGTTGTCAGGCGACCTCGCGTTCAAGGGACTGCGCCAGCGCCAGGTACTTCTCGTGGACGCCCTCGCCGGTTTCCTCGTGCTCGACGTGCTCGAAACCATCCCACACCGCGTCATGCTGCGCGGCCGGGATCATCTGGTCGGCCATGGGGAAGAGCACGCCGTCTTCCTTCTGGATGTGCTGGCGGAGCAGGCTCACGTAGCCCGGCGCATTGCGCACCAGCTCTCCGCGCGCGAGGAAGTCGCCGCCGGCCAGCCGCTCGGCGGCCGCGCGCATGTCCCGCGTGTACGCGCGGCCCTGCTCATGCTCGGTCAGCATCACCGCAACGGGTCCTGCTTCGCGCGGCAGACCGGCCTGCACGATGGCCTCGAACAGCACGTTCTCCTCTTTCACGTGATGGCAGCCGTCCGCAAACCCCTTGATGAAGTCCGCCGCATCAGTGAAGAAGCCTGGCCGCACCGCCCGGCCCTCGCTCAGATTGCTCGCCGCCTTCTCCAGGCTCGTCAGCACGCGCTCGATGACGCGATGTTCTTCCATCAAAACTTCAGTGGCTTTCATAGCATCCTCCTGTTGTTATCGCGTTGGCTGCATGATAGGTGGGTCTGCGCTGCCAGTCAGGGACTTTTATCTCATGAACCTAAGAGAAATTCAGCACATGCGGAGGCCGGTCTTTCTTTGTGCCCCCGTGTACTTGTTCTGTGCAGCATCCTGTGCTAGACTAGACCCTGTACCAGACCCCAACGGCGGGGTGCCACTTCCCTCGCCGCAGCAAGGAGACGTTTGCTCATGCCATCTGCCAGAATCCTCGTTGTGGATGACGACCCCGATTTCGTCGAAATCATGCGCACTATCCTGGAGGCCAACGACTACGAAGTTATCAGCGCAGCCAACGGCAACCAGGGCTTGGCCCAGGTCAAGGCGCATAAGCCTGACCTGATGATCCTCGATATCATGATGTCGACGGTGCTCGACGGCTTGCACGTGAGCGAAACGCTCTCGCAGGACCCCGACGCGCGCTATATGCCCGTCATCATGGTCTCATCCATCGCGGATACGCCCTACGCGCATGTGTTCCCGATGGAAGAACAGCCGCACATGGATGCGTGGCTGTCCAAGCCGGTCGAGCCGCGCGCTCTGCTCGATAAGATTGCCGAGTTGTTGGGAGCGTAGTATTTTCCGGAGAATGGCTCTACTGCCAGGAGCAGACCACCGTGTCATCGCCGACCAGGATTCTCATCGTAGATGACGATCCGGACTTTCGCGAGTTCGTCCGCATCGTGTTGGAGAGCCACGGCTACGAGGTTTGCGAGGCTGCTAACGCCCCTGATGGCTTACAGTTCATGCGGAACAAGCGGCCCGACCTCGTGCTGTTGGATGCCATGATGTCCTATGAACTGGCCGGCGTCAGCACCTTGCGCGCCGTGCGCGACGACCCACAACTGGCCGACATCCCCCTGATCATGATTTCCGCGGTCCTCAGCGACGATGAAGACCGTTTTCTGCCGGCGGACCAGCGCGCGCTGGTGGATCGCTTTCTGAGCAAACCCGTGAGTCCTGATGCTCTCGTTGCGGAAGTCGCCGGATTACTGGCCGCAGGGCCAACCCGGCTGCCCGCTGCCGGAGCTAACCCATCTCCTGACACCAGGGAGCATATATGAACGGCACAGACACGCAGCCATTGGGCGCGAGCCTCGTGGACCCGGCCAAACAGGCCATGCTCCTCTCTGCACTCTACATCGCCCAGGAGCGCGAGGGGAACCTGACAGCGGAAGCGATCGAACGCGTGGCTAAGCGCCTCGGCCTCAACCCGGGCCAGGTCTACAGCATCGCCAGCTTCTACACCCTGTTCCGTACACAGCCGACCGGGCACTATCTGATCCAGGTGTGTGACGGTCTCTCCTGTTATCTCTGTGACGGGGCGGACAAGATCGCCGATTACATCAGCGCCAAGATCGGCGTCCAACCGGGCGAGACCTCCGCCGATGGCCGCTTTTCGCTCGAAAAGGTCCAGTGCCTCGCCTCGTGCGGCACCGCACCGGCCATGCGCATCAACGACCAGCTTTACGAGAATCTGACACCTGCGACCATCGACGCGATCCTCGAAGGTCTCATGGGGGAGGTGTAAGATGACCTCCTGGCAACCGGTCCTCCTGGCAAATGTCAACCGCCCGAACTCCGAGCGCATCACGACATACATGGATCACGGCGGCTATGAAGCGCTGCGCAAGGCGCTGGGGATGTCGCCTGCGGCGTTGATCGCGGAGGTCAAGGCCTCCGGGCTGCGCGGTCGCGGGGGTGCGGGCTTCCCGACCGGCACCAAGTGGGGCTTCATGCCGCAAGACGCGCCGGTCAAGTACCTGGCCGTCAATACCGACGAGGGCGAGCCGGGCACATTCAAGGACCGCCTAATCGTCGAGCGCGACCCGCATTCGATTCTCGAAGGCGTCATCATTGCGGCCTATGCCATCGGCGCGCACCGGGCCTTCGTCTATATCCGCGGGGAGTTCTTCCTGGGCGTCAAGCGCTGGATCAAGGCCATCGCGGACGCGTACCAGTATGGGTTCCTGGGCAAAAACATCCTGCGCAGCGGCTTCGACCTGGATGTCTCGGTGCATCGGGGCGCGGGCGCGTACATTTGCGGCGAAGAGACCGCCATGATTGAGTCGTTGGAGGGCAAGCGGGGCGAGCCGCGCCTGAAACCGCCCTATCCCGCGCAGGTCGGCCTGTGGGGCCAACCGACGCTCGTCCAAAACGTCGAGACGCTGGCCAACATCCGGCACATCGTCAGCCGCGGCGCCGCCTGGTACGCCAGCATCGGCACCGAGCAGAGCAAGGGCCCCAAGGTCTTCTGCGTCAGCGGGCATGTCAACCGGCCGGGCAACTACGAGCTGCCGCTGGGCACGCCCCTCCGTGAGATCATCTTCGAGCATGCGGGCGGAGTGCGCATGGGCCGCGCCATCAAGGCCGTCATTCCTGGCGGCGCATCCACCCCGATTCTCACCCCGGATAAGCTTGATGTGCCGATGGCCTTCGAGACACTGACGGCCGCCGGCTCCGCGCTGGGCACGGGCGCGATCATGGTGATGGACGAGACGACGGACATGGTGGAGGTCACGCGGCGCATCACCAGCTTCTTTGTCCACGAGTCGTGCGGCGGCTGCGTTCCCTGCCGGATCGGCGGGGTGCGCCTGCTGGAGGCGCTCGAGGTCGTCAGTTCCGGCAAGGGTACGCCCGCGGACCTGGACCGGCTGGAACACCTGGCGCACAGCATCAGCGGCCTGACCTTCTGTCCGATGGGGACGGGGATGTGCGAGCCGGTCACTTCGGGGATCAAGCTGTTTCGTAGCGAGTTCGACGCGCGCGTGGGCGCGCAGTGACTCTTGAGTGGGACTCGACCGCGGTCGAGTCCCACCAGAGAGTATAGGGGAGCAAGTACATATGTCCAAGGCCAAAATCCTGATCGTCGATGATGATCCGGACTTCGTTGAGTACACCCGAACCGTGCTAGAAACCGCAGGCTATCGGGTGGTCAGCGCAGGCAACAGCGACCAGGGCATGCGTGTTTTGGGGCGCGAGCAGCCCGACCTGGTTGTGCTGGATGTAATCATGTCGAGCATTCTGGATGGATTGAGCATGAGCCAGCGCATGGCCGAAGACCCTGCACTCATGCATGTGCCGATCGTCATGGTCACATCCATTGCGAACACCGATTACCTGGCGCTCTTCCCCACGGATGAGAGTATCCACATCGACGCATTCCTGACCAAGCCGATTGCGCCATCCGAGCTGCTGCGGCAAATCAATCGCCTTCTGGATGGAAAATAGACGAAGCACGCGGAGGGACTTTATGCCCGAGAGGAATCTGCCCGAAAAGATCAAGGTTGGTGGCGTTATCCAGAACGGCCAGCTCGCCAGCATCAGCATCCTGGCGGTGAAGGATCGCCCGGGCATTGCGGCTGCTATCCTGGATGCGCTGGGCCAGCGCAATCTGAACGTGCAGTTCGTTGTGCAGGTCATCGACCACGAAAGCCACGATCAGATGGTACTCTGCGTGGACCGGGCAGACCTGCCGGCGTGCCTTGATGCCATTGAGAAACTGCGGCCGGAGCTGCAACCTGCCGCGGTGACTGCCCAGGCTGACGTAGCTTCCATCGCCGTGTTTGGCCCGGACTTCCGCGAGCGGCCCGGCATCGCCGGTCGTATGTTCCGCGCGCTGGCCGAGCAGCACATCAATATCCTGGCCATCAGCACCTCAATCTCGACCGTTAACTGCATCATCGACCTGGCCCGGCTGCCGGACGCATATGCCGCGCTGTGCCGCCATTTCGATGTACCGTGAGATGCGGCTGTAGGATAGAACGATGATTGGCCCGACCGATTCCGAGGCCGTGCCGGTTTCCATGCAGACCCTGCAGCGACTGCGCCTGCTGGTGGGCCTGCACCTGGCCGCAACGGCAGCGGCCGCCTTGCTGACGCTTCTGGCCGCACGGCCCATCCCCCGGCTGGTTCCCTGGCCGCTGGCGGCAGTGCTGGCGGTGCTGGCGATCCTCCATGTGCTCCTGCTCGTCTGGTTGAGTCGGCCGGGCTCGCCGTTGACGCACGGCGCTCATCGCCGGCTGATTCATCTGCTGGTCAGTTCGGACCTGCTAGGGCTGATCCTGCTTTGTCACTTTCTGGGCGGCATCGAAAACCCCTTCTACCCTCTTCTGATCTTTCCCATCATCCTGGCGGGAGCCTACCTGACTGAAAGAGCGACCTTCGGCTATGCCGTCGTGGCAAGCGTGCTCTACGGCGGCCTGCTGGCCGCGGAGCAGGCCGGGCTTCTGCCGCATCTGCCGCTCGCCGGCTTTCATGCGGAACCGCTGTATCAGAACAGCTTGCTTCTGACCGCCCAGTGGCTGGCACTCACCGTGACCGTGCTGCTGGCCGCAGCCGCCACGACCTTCCTGGTCGCTGCACTCGACCGCCGCGCGCGGGCCCTGGCTGCGCGCAATCGGGAGGTGGAGACCCAGGCGGCCGCAATGCGCCAGCTCAACGAGCAGTTGCGCGCGGCAAACGAAGGGTTTGCACACCAGCGTGCGCATCTCGACGCGGCCTATGCAGAACTACAGGCCGCGTACGACCGCCAGCAGGTGCGCTCGGCCCACATGAGTGAACTGAACGAGCAACTGCGCGCCGCCAATGCCGAGTGCAAGCGTCGCCGCGAGGAGTTGGAGGAGCTTAGTTCCAAGCTCAAGGACGCGCTGAATCGGCTGGAGACGCGCACCGAGCACATGAGCGAACTGAACGAGCAGCTTCGGGCAGCCAATGCGGAATGTAAAGCGCGCCGTGAGGAGCTGGAGAAGCTCAACGCGGAGCTGGCGGTTGCCAACGCGAAGCTGCGCGAGCTGGAGGACGTGCGTGCCCAGTTCACGCTGGTCGTCACCCACGAGCTCCGTGCGCCGGTCGCTGCGATTCAGAGCTACCTGAAGCTCATCCTTGACGGCTACGTGCCGCAGGCGAAGGTGCGCGAGACGCTGGAAAAAGCCGAGAAGCGCGCGATGGAGCAACTGGCGCTCATCGCGGACCTCCTGGAGCTGGGCCGAATCGGCTCCGCGGACGCGCGTGGTCTCGTTAAGCCGGTGCAGGTCGAGCAATTGCTGCGCGAGCAGCTCGACCTGCACGCAGCCGCGGCCCGCGAGCGCCAGATTGTGGTGCAGACTTCGATCCCGCCGGACCTGCCACCAGTCCTGGCAAATCCGGACCAGATCAAGAGCCTCTGGAACAATCTTATCAGCAATGCCATCAAGTACAACCGGGACGGCGGCCGGGTGAACATCACCGTGCAGAAGAACGCGGGCCGGCTCGACTTCACAGTGGCCGACACGGGCATCGACATCCCGCCTGAAGCGATGGCGCGGCTCTTCTCCGAGTTCTTCCGGGCGGACAATGCCAAAGCCGTCTCCCGGCTCGGCACAGGGCTCGGCCTCTCTATCGTCAAGGAGATTGTCGGGCGCGCGGGCGGGCAAATCACGGTCGAATCGGAGCTGGACAAGGGGACCACCTTCCGCTTCTGGCTACCCACCTGCAGCGAATGCTGATAGAACGCTGATGACGCTGATATGCCAGGCTTTGCCTGGCACTGATGAACGCTGATCAATAGTCAAACAGATCAGTTCAAATCAGTCCAATCAGCGTCATCAGCGTTCTATTATTACTCACTATCAACGGAGTGAACATGGGAAGTAGCGACGATTTTTACGATGCGCTGGCGCCGATGTTCGATGTGATGACCGACTGGGAGGCGCGGCTGGCAGCGGAGGGGCCGTTCCTGCGCGCCGCGCTGGAGGAAGTACGGGCCGCGCGCGTGTTGGATGCGGCATGCGGCAGCGGCGGGCATGCGCTGGCCCTGGCAAGCTGGGGCTACGAGGTGGTGGGTGCGGACGCCAGCCCGGTCATGGTGCAGATGGCCCGAGAGAAGGCGCAGGCTGCGGGACTGAACGTGCCGTTCGCCGTCGCGGGACTGACCGACCTGGCCGGCGTGCCCGGTCTCGGCACATTCGACGCAGTGCTCTGCCTCGGCAACTCGCTGCCCCACCTGCTGACCCAGGCAGACCTGGTTGCGGCGCTCCGTGCGGTCGCCGACATCCTGAAGCCGGGCGGCCTGTTCGTCACCCAGAACCTCAATTACGACCTGCGCTGGCAGCGGCAGCCGCGCTGGTTCGCCGCGCAGGGCGGCACGCTCGACGGACAGGAAGTGCTGGTCTGGCGCTTCGCAGACTACGACGCACCCGCGGGGCAGATTGCGTTCCACATCGCGCTGTTCCGGAAGGCCGCAGGCGGGTGGCAGGTGCAGGTACATACCACGCCTCAGCGGCCGCTGTTCCAGGCCGACCTGCTAGCTGCCCTGGCCGAGGCAGGGTTCGGGGAGGTGCGCAGCTACGCCGGCATGACCGCCTCCCCCGCGCCCTTCGATCCTACGTCCTCGGGGGACCTGGTGGTCGTGGCACGGAGAATGGAACGCTGATGACGCTGATGGAACTGATGAACGCTGATCTTTCTCTTGATCAAGTTTCGCTGGGGCCGGTCTCCGATCGTATCCCAGCAGACATTGGCGCTCTAATCAAAGAGAGAGCAATATCAGCGTAGACCATGATCATCAGCGTCATCAGCGTTCTATTTAACGCTTCCCGCAGGCGCAGGGACGGTGTCGGATAGGCGGCTGAACAGGTAGGCGACGATTATGCCCACGATCAACAGTGCGATGCTCACGAAGGTCGTCTGGTTGGCGCCGAACCCCGCGCCCTGCGGGTATAGCGCTGCGAGCGAACCCACGACAAAGCCGAGGATCGCAGCGTAGGTCGGCCCGTGCCAGCGGCGGAACAGGATATGCATGAGGCGCGAGAACAGGAATGCACCGCCGACTGCGCCGAGCGTCAGTGGGATCAGCACCATGATGTTATCGAAGATGCCCTGGATCATCTCCGGCGAGGCCATCGGCAGCTTCAGGATGTTCCGCAAGTCCGACACTGCGTGCAGCACGAGCCCGTACTGCCCGATTAGCACCAGCAACACCGTACCGCTCACACCGGGGATGATGAGCGATGCGGCGATCAGGACGCCCACCAGCAGCAGGCGCAAAAAGGTGGTGACGCTCATCACCACGGCCACCGGGGCCACGCTGATCTCGCGTGTGTCGAGAATCGCCAGCGCCAGGCCGGCGGCGAGCGCGAGGATAAACGGGATGACGCGGCTCACCGCGTTCTCTCGTGTGATGGGGTCTTGCTGATTAGCCTCCCGGAAGAGGAAGGGCAGCGAGCCGATGATCAGGCCCATGAAGCAGAGCATGGTCTGCATTAGATAACGCTCGAGTAAGAGCACTTGCACGGTGCTGAACGCGACGACCCCGACCAGGCCGCCTGCGCCAACCGGGATGAGGAACCGGATCGAGTCAACCGGCCTACGCGTCAGGTTGCTGATTGCCGCAATGATCTTCTCGTAGAGGCCGAGAATAATCGCAAGCGTGCCTCCGGAGAGACCGGGTGCAATCGCGCCGGCTCCCACCGCGATACTTTTCAGGAAATTCGACAGGATTGCTTCCACTTTAACCTTCTGGACTGGAGCCCTCAAGAGAGGCAGGAATTCAGGACATACCCGCCTACTATAGCACCACGGAAGCTACCGGCCAAATAGCGCGGCCGTTGACTTCGCCCAGGATGCGCGACCCTTACGCGCCCCCCTTTCCACCGGAAGACCTACTACGGAATCCCAGCCGCATCCGCGCGATAATCTGTAAAACGCTTTGGCGCACACCCGCGCCTGTGTTATACTAATAGGGTTGGCACGTTTGAAAGGTACCCTTGCATGAACAACATGCGTTCACTGCGCAACAATGCGCTGTATATCGTTCTTCTGCTGATCCTGGGCGTGTTCCTCGTGACCACGCTCATGCGTAATAACGACAACCTGCCCACCGTGGACATTGGCCGGATCGCGCAGCTTGCGCGCGACGGCGAGATCAAGACTATCACGGTTGTCGGGCAGGACCTGACGGTGGACCTCAAGGACGGCCGCCAGGTCAAGTCGCGCAAGGAAGCCGACGGCAGTGTCGTAGAGACGCTGCGCAACCTGGGCGTGCCCGAAGAGTCCTTCGGCACGGGGGCTGGCGCCATCCAGATCATCGTCAAGGCGCCGAGCGTCTGGCTGGGGCTTGCGCCGCTGCTCATCTCCGTGCTGCCGGTCCTGCTGTTGGCCGGTTTCTTCATCTTCCTGATGCGCCAGGCGCAGGGTGCAGGCAATCAGGCCTTCTCCTTCGGCAAGAGCCGGGCGCGCGTGTTCACCGGCGACAAGCCCACCGTCACGTTCGCGGATGTCGCCGGAGCTGACGAATCCAAGCAGGAGCTGCAGGAGGTCGTTGAGTTCCTCAAGGAGCCGCAGAAGTTCGCCTCCCTCGGCGCCCGCATTCCCAAGGGCGTGCTGCTCGTCGGCCCGCCCGGCACCGGCAAGACGCTGATGGCCAAAGCCATCTCCGGCGAGGCCGGCGTGCCGTTCTTCTCCGTCTCCGGCTCGGAGTTCGTGGAGATGTTCGTCGGCGTGGGCGCCAGCCGCGTGCGCGACCTGTTCGAGCAGGCCAAGCGCAACTCGCCCTGCATCATCTTCATCGACGAGATCGATGCGGTGGGCCGCCAGCGCGGGGCCGGGCTGGGCGGCTCGCACGACGAGCGCGAACAGACGCTCAACCAGATTCTCGTCGAGATGGACGGCTTCGACACCGATACCAATATCATCCTCGTCGCGGCGACGAACCGGCCGGACATCCTGGACCCGGCGCTGCTGCGGCCGGGGCGGTTCGACCGGCAGGTGGTGATGGACCGGCCGAACATGAAGGGCCGCGAGGCGATCCTGAAGGTGCACGTGCGGGGCAAGCCGCTGGAGCCGGGGGTGGACCTGGAGACGATTGCGCGCGGGACGCCGGGCTTCGTCGGTGCGGACCTGGAGAACCTGGTCAACGAAGGCGCGATCCTGGCCGCGCGGCGCAACAAGCGCGCCATCGGCATGGCCGAGTTGCAAGACGCGGTGGAAAAGGTCATCGCCGGGCCGGAGCGGCGCTCGCGGCTGATCTCCGAGCACGAAAAGCACATCGTGGCCTACCATGAGGCGGGGCACGCGCTGGTCATGAAGATGCTGCCTCACTCGGACCCGGTCCATAAGATCAGTATCGTCAGCCGGGGCATGGCGCTGGGCTACACCATGCCGCTGCCCGAAGAGGACCACCTGCTGCACGGCCGCAGCAAGTTCCGCGACGAGCTGGCAGGGCTGCTGGGCGGCCGCGTGGCCGAAGAAGAAGTCTTCGGCGACATCACGACGGGCGCATCGAACGATCTCGAACGGGTCACTGCGCTGGCTCGCCGGATGGTCACGCAGTACGGCATGAGCGAGAATCTCGGTCCGCAGACCTACGGCGAGAAGGAAGATCAGGTCTTCCTGGGCCGCGAGATCGGCGAGCAGCGCAACTACAGCGAGGAAGTGGCCGA
>JAKPQT010000337.1 GCA_029555885.1 Chloroflexota bacterium
CGGCCACCTCGCGGCGCACGCTGGTGCGTGGTGTGCTGCGCGAGTTGGAGCAGAACTGCCGCGGCGTGCGGCGACACGTGTGCGCGGCGGTGGAGCATGCCCAGGAAGACGTGTTCCGCGCACGCGGCGAGCACCTGCCCGACGACCTGGCAAGCTGAGGTAAGCCAGGGCGGGGCTGCGCTCTCGGCAGCTGCCGGTACAGCCGCGAGGCAATGGTGGCTGCTACTGCCCGATGTCTGCAAAGCGCCAAAGGGAGGCCCCAGATGCCCGATCACGAGGTCCGTTGCGTGTACTTTGAGTCTGCCGGTCCGCACAACACGGAACGCACGCTGTCGTTGGCTCTGGAGCGCGCACGCGAGCTGGGCATCCAGCACATCGTCGTGGCCACGACCAGTGGCGCCACCGGAGTACGCGCAGCGGAGGTATTTGCCGGGTTGAACGTGGTGGCCGTGACGCACTCGACCGGCTTCCGGGAACCCAACACGCAGGAGCTGCTGCCCGAGAATCGCGCGCGCATCCTGGCACTGGGTGGGCACGTGCTCACCTGCCAGCACGCCTTTGGCGGCCTGGCGCGCGCCGTGCGCCGCAAGATGGGCACCTACCAGCTCGACGAGATTGTAGCCTATGTCCTGCGCATGTTCGGCCAGGGGGTCAAAGTGGCCTGCGAGATCACGGCCATGGCAGCCGATGCCGGCCTAGTTCCGGCCGGCGAGGAGATCATCGCGATCGGGGGGACAGGGAGCGGCGCCGACACAGCGGCGGTAATCCGCGCGGCCAATGCCCAGGATCTCTTTCACCTGCGCGTGCTCGAGTTGCTCTGCAAGCCGCGGGTCTAGCCGGCAGCATCCGCCTGAGGGACATGGGTGGGTCTCCTCTTTGCCGCTGGAGACCCATCGGGATATACCTCCGGATTTGCGGGTGGGCGCACGGCCCAGCGCTCACTTGCCGGCTGGGTTCGTCTGCTCTTCCTCTTCCCATGAGGCCGCCGCGGGCGGTGGTGGCAGCTGAGTCTCCCCCTTGAGAAAGTACGACGTC
>JAKPQT010000375.1 GCA_029555885.1 Chloroflexota bacterium
CGCGACCAGCCGGAATTCACTGCGCAAGGGCTGATGGACCCCGCGCTGGACCTGTTCCGCGACACGCTGGGCGTCAGCTACAAGACGGCCGACGGCCAACTGCACCGCAACGCGGACGCGCCGGTCATCGCGGACCTCGACAGCCTGCCCTGGCCCGCGTATCACCTGTTCAAGATGGGCCGGTACACCAACCTCCAGCCCGCGACGGACGCGATCGACGGCTCGCGCAGCTTCTCGATTATGACGAGCCGCGGCTGCCCGTACCGCTGCACCTTCTGCTCGCAGAGCATCATGCCGATCAAGTGGCGCGCCCGCTCGCCGGAAAACGTCATCGAGGAATGGCGGCACCTGGTGCGCGACCTGGGCGCGCTGGAAATAGGCGTGCTGGACGATAGCGCTAACATCCGCCGCAACCGCCTGCACGAGCTGTCCGATGCGCTCATCGCCAACAAGCTCAACCATGTGCCGTGGATCTTCGTCAACGGCATCCGCGCCAACCTGGCAGACTATGACCTGCTGCTCAAGCTCAAGCAGGCCGGGCTCAAGCGCACTGCATTCGGCGTCGAAACCGGCGACGAGCAGATGATCATCAAGATCGACAAGCACGTGGACCACGACACCATCCGCCAGGCGTTCAAGAACGCGAAGGCCGCGGGCCTTGAGACCATCGGTTTCTTCATCATCGGCCTCCCCGGCGACACGCGCGAGACCATGCAGAAGACCATCGACTTCGCTATCGAGCTCGACCCGATGATCGCCAACTTCAGTATGATGACGCCCTACCCGGGGACGATCGTCTACGAGCAGGTCAAGAAGAATGGCCGCTTCCTGATGCAGGACTGGGAGGACTACGTCTTCTTCGATGCCAAAGCGCGCTACGAGATGGGTGATCTCACCGCGGAGCTGATGGAGGAGATGTACCGCAAGGCGTATCGGCAGTTCTACTGGCGGCCCAAATACATCGCACGGGCCATGCGTCGCAAGGACTTCTGGCTCAAGTTCGGGCGCAATCTGCGCATCGCCTATCGCACGGTGGTGCCGCGCAAGGAGAAGACGGAGCTGCGCCACGCCATGGAGTCTTCACTGCCGTAGGGGCGCGGCACAGCGCCGCGCGGCGCTGTGACATCTGGCATTATATACAAACGTTCATGGCAAAGGCCGCCCTTTGCCATAACCCTTCACGATAGGGTGTTAGGCTGGTTGCTTGGCGACTGAAGTCGCGGCTCAACCAACACTCTCACGGAGGTCGTTCATGCGCGTTGCTCTCGTAGGCCCGAAGTGGCACGAGATGGTCAATTCATATCCCTCCCTCGGGCTGGCCTATCTGGCGGCCATGGCCGAGCAGGAAGGCCATACCGCCGCGGTCTTCGATATGGGCCTGCGCCCAAAGCGGCCCGTGGCCGATGAGGTCGAAGATATCGTGGCATGGCGGCCCGACGTGATTGCCTTCACCTCGATGACCACCTCATACCAGAGCGTGGAGGAATCGGTCGCGCTCCTGAAGGCGCGGCTGGGGGCGCAAGTACCGATCATCATCGGCGGGCCGCACGCCACCACCCTGCCCGAACTGACGCTGCAGAACCCACACATCGACTTTCTCGTGTACGGCGAGGGCGAATATGTCTTCCGCGACTGGCTGCGCCAGATCGAGCGGGGCGACACCGATTGGGCGGCGAACAAGGGCCTCTGGTACAAGGACGCTGACGGCCGGGTGGTGGATGGCGGCGAGCGCGAGCTGATCCCCGACCTGGACGAGCTGCCCTTCCCCGCGCGCCACCTGTTCGACTTGTCTGCGTACCCGCTGTACGCGCCGACCGGCGAGCAGATGGTGACGGTGTTGACGAGCCGCGGCTGCCCGTACAAGTGCTCCTTCTGCTTCAAGGGCATCGTGGGCCGCACCTACCGCCAGCGCAGCCCGGAGAATATCGTGGCTGAGCTGCGCCAGTTGATCGACCAGTACGGCGTCCGAAACTTCTACTTCATGGATGACCTCTTCACCATCAACGTCAAGCGGCTGGAGGCCATCCTGGATTACTTCATCGAGCAGGACCTCGATGTGCGCTGGCGCTGCCTCGCGCGCGTGGACCGGGTCACGCCGGAGCTGCTGCGCAAGATGTATCGGGCGGGCTGCCGCCAGATTCACTTCGGCATCGAATCAGGCAATCCGGAGATCCTGAAGAAGACGGCCAAGCACATCAACCTGGACCAGGTACGCCAGGCCATCGAGTGGACCGAGGACGCGGGCATCATGAGCAAGGGCTATTTCATCCTCGGCCTGCCCGGCGATAACGAACAGACCATGCAGGAGACCATCGAGTTCGCGGCCAGCCTGCGGCTGAGCGAGGCCATGTTCTCGATTGCGACGCCGATGCCCGGCACGGAGTTGTGGGAAGAGCTGATCCACAAGAACCCGGACACCGTGTATAATACGGACTTTACCAAGAGCTATTACTACAACTCGTACACCAGCGAGATTGCGCCGTTCATGAACGTCTCGGACGTGAGCGACGACAAGTTGAGCAAGATGGCGATTCAGGCGCGGCGGCGCTTCCTCGAAAGCAAAGAGAAGCGCAAGTACCTGCGCTACTTCGGCCCCATGTGGGGCGAACGGCTGTATCGGGTGTCCCAGGTCGGTCCCATTCGCAAAGTGGGCCGCAAGGTGCTGAACCTGGGCCTGTTTCCGCGCTTCCGCAGCTACCAGCCCAAACAAGAGCGCGCCGCGTGGGAATGAACGACAAACAATTAGGAACACGATGAGCAAAACCACTGTATCTGACAACGGCCACGGTGCCGGCGCGGAGCGCACCTTCCTAGAAAAGGTCGAGCTGGCGACGCGCTGGCGGCGCAACGAGATGCTCCGCCCGGCCAAATGGATCGCGTACGAGACGGGGCAGACGAAATTCGTCCCCCCACCGGACCGGCTGTACATCGAATCCACAAACATCTGCAACCTGAGCTGCATCATGTGTCCCACAGGGCGCAAGGAACAGGTGCGCAAGAAGGGCTACATGGACTTCGAGCTGTTCAAGTCCATCGTGGACGAGATGGCGCCCTGGGTGCAGGCGACCACCCTGCATATCTGGGGCGAGCCGCTGCTCCACCCGCGGCTGTTCGACATGATCGCCTACTGTGACCGCAAGGGCCTGCGCAGCGAAATCAGCACCAACGCAACGCTCCTGACCGAGGAACGCAGCCGGCGCATCCTCGATGCGGGGCTGGGCGCCATTTACCTGTGCCTGGACGGCATGCGGCCGGAAACCTACGAGCAGATTCGCGTCAACGCGGATTACGAAAAGACCAACGGCCACATCCGTCGCTTCCTGGAACTCAAACAGGCCGGTGGTTATCGCCAGCCGTTCGTCAACCTCCAGATCATCGAGATGGAGCGCACAGTCGGGGAAGTGGATGAGTTCGTCCAGACGTGGACCCTGCCCGGTGTAGACCGCATTAACGTGAAACCGTTCGACTCATGGGCGGGCCAGGTGACGGACATCAATGGGCTGGCCGCAGAAGCGCCGCAGGTTCCGCAACAGCGCTACGCATGTCCCAACCTCTGGTATCACACGCACGTCTATTGGGATGGGCGCATCGCCATGTGCGACCGCGACTTCAACCTGGCGTATGACCTGGGGAACGTGCGCAGCGCGGACGGCGTCGTGCGCGTGCTGGAGAATTGGAACGGGCCGAAGATGCAGGAACTGCGCCGGCTGCACCTGCGCAACGACCTCGCGCACGTCTCGCCGTGCAATACCTGTACGGAGTGGGCCTGGTGGAAGCCCAGCCCGTTCCGCTCGCACGGCAACTACAATGCAACAAAGCTCCAGGGCGACAAAGAATAACGCATCATGGCAATACGCAAAATCATCCTGATCCAGCCGCGCCGCGATGGGCGCTTCTTCGGTCGCGGCACCAGCGAGCCGTACACCCTCATGCGCCTGGCCTCGCTCGTCCCACTGGACATTCCGGTGGAAATTTGGGACGAGGACCTGCGCGAGCTGCCGATTCACACGCTCGGCCCGCAGGACCTGGTGGGCATCAGCGCCAAGACGCTGCTGATCGACCGTGCCAAGATGCTCACGAAGCGCATCCAGCGCCAGGGCGCGACCGTTGTCATCGGCGGGACGCACGTCACGCTTGTGCCCGACGAGGTGGAGCCGTGGGCCGATGCCATCGCAGTGGGCGAAGGCTATCGCACCTGGCCGCAGATTATCCGCGACTTCGACCGCGGCACGCTGCAGAAGCGGTACGTGGATGAGGAGTGGGCCCCGCTGGACGCGCGCGTCGCCACCCTGCAGGATCGGGTGCTGCGCCAGGTGGATGAGCACCGCAACTACTGGACGCCCTACCTCGAAATCACCCGCGGCTGCCCGCGCAACTGCACTTTCTGTACAGCCATCCGGGTGTCCGGGCGCAAGATGCGCCTGCGGCCGGTGGATGAGGTGGTGGACGAGATCGAGCGGCGCCGGCTCAAACGCTTCTTCCTGACGGATGACAACTTCGGGCTGAACTTCCGGCTCTATCCCGATTACATGGAGGAGCTGTTGCGCGCGCTGGCCAAGCTGCCGCTCCACGGCTGGACGTGCCAGGCCGAGCAGATGGTGGCCGACTTCCCGGACCTGCTGGACCTGGCCCGCGAGGCGCACCTGGACAAGTTCTTCATCGGCTTCGAGTCGGTCAACCCCGCCAACCGCAAAGAGTTGGGCGGCAAAGCCCGCGGCGAGATTGCCCGCTACGATGAAGTGACTCGCATCGTCCACCAGCATGGCATCGGGGTGGTCGGCCTGTTCGTATATGGCTTCGACCACGACACCTTCGAGACCTTCCGCACGGCGCGCGACTTCATCCGCTCCAGCGAGCTGGACAGCGTCAGCGCGACCATCCTGACGCCGTATCCGGGCACGGTGCAGCGGCAGGAACTCGAGGCCGCCGGGCGCATCCTGCCGCACCCGTCGCCCGATGGCGAAGGCCTCTCATGGGCCAAGTATGACACCAACCATGTGACGTTCGTGCCAGGGAGCATGACGGTCGAGGAGTTGGCGGAGGCCTATGATTGGCTGTGCAAGGAACTGTATCACCCGCGGCAGATGGCCGTGCGGGGGTTCCGCGCCTTGCGGCGCCACGCGTGGCCGCGCGCAGCCGGGCGTCTCGTATCCAGCTTCAGCACGGACATCGGTTATCGCCGGGAATTCGAACACCGGTATTGGTAGTTAGCAAGAGGTTAGCATGCGCGTTTTACTCGCCAGTCCTGAATCAGAGGTCTGGACTTCACGGAAGCACATCCCCCTGGGCCTGGGCTATCTCGCCGCAGTGTTGCGCGAGGCGGGCCACCATGTGGGACTTTATGACGCGGCCATCGAAGATGAGCCGCTGGAGACTGTCGTCCGCCGCGGCGGCTACGAGATGCTGGGCATCAGCGCGGTCACGCCCCTCATCGTGGACGCCTGGAACATGGCGAAGGAGGGCAAGCGCCTGGGCCTCATCACCGTGCTCGGCGGCCCCCATCTGACCTTGATGCCGGAGGAGTCCATCAGCGAGGCGCACCCGGAGGTCGACTACGTCATCAAGGGCGAGGCGGAGGAGTCCATCCTGGAGCTGGTGGACGCGCTGGAAGGCCGCCGGGCGATGGAGACGGTCCACGGCCTGTACTGGCGCGACGGCGGCGAGATAGTTGTCAATCCTGCGGCCCGGCTGGTGCCGAACCTGGATGACATCCCCTACCCCGCGCACGACCTGTACAAGATCACGCGCTACACCAATCTCCAGCCGCTCACCGACGGGCTGGACAAGCACGCGCGCGCCTACACGATTATGACGAGCCGGGGCTGCCCGTACAAGTGCACCTACTGCTCGAAGCCGATCACCGGCGACACCTGGCGGCCGCGTTCGGTGGAGAACGTCATCGGCGAGTGGCGCTGGCTCGTGCGCGACCTCAAGGCGACGGAAATCGGCCTGACCGACGACATCTGGAACCTGAAGCTCGACCGGGCGAAGGAACTGTGCCGCCGGATCATTGCAGAGGGGCTGAACACCGTGCCCTGGGTGACGGTCCACGGCATGAAGGTCAACCATGCGGACGCGGAGCTGTTCCAACTGATGAAGCAGGCCGGCTGCAAGCGCGTGGGCTTCGGCGTGGAGAGCGGCGACCCGCAGATTCTCCGCAACGTCATCAAGAAGAGCCAGTCGCTCGACATGGTGCGCAACGCGTTCAAGTGGTCGAAGGAGGCCGGGCTGCAAACGATGGGCTTCTTCATCTTCGGGATGCCGCAGGAGACCGCAGAGACCATGGAAAAGACGATCCAGTTTGCGCTGGAGCTGGACCCCGACCTGGCGAACTTCATGCTGGCGACGCCCTACCCGGGCACGGAGATGTACGATGTCATCGAGAAGTATGGCAACATCTTCGCGCACGAGTGGGAGGACTACGCCATCCACTCCGACAAGGCGCGCTTCACAATGCCCGGCTACGATCCGGACATGGTGGTGCGGAAGTGGAAGGAAGCCTATCGCCGGTTCTACCTCTACCGCCCGAAGCGGGTGTGGCAGAAGGTGTCGAAGAAGAGCTTCTGGACAGAGCTGCCGAGCACGCTGGCGAACGCGAAGCGGTTCTTCGTGCCCGATAAGGGGCCGGTGAAGGCATAGGTAAACAAATCGAACGCCCCGGTCGGTATGGCCGGGGCGTTTTTATTGGCAAATCAGGAGCTTGTCAGATTGCTCACCCGGATACGGCAACATACTCGGCAAACGAATGGGATTCCGGAATTGCGAGGTTATCTTCCTGCAACCCGCGCACATGCATCTCGATCGCTCCATGCATGTTTTGAGCCACCTCATCGCGCGTCTTGCCGGTGGCCACACAGCCTGGCAGATCAGGTGAATACGCCGAGTAATTTCCGTTTGCTTTTTCGATGACAACTAGAAACCTATACATCTTCAGTATCCTTTCCCGAGCTTGAATGCCGCAACTGGGCCTGCTTCAAAACGCTGTTGAGCGTACCAGGCGCCAGGTCATCGCCAGGATGACCGGCAATTGTCACACGCCCCGGCTTACCAGGATGCTTGTACTGGCGATGGCTACCCTTTGTCCTTATGAGATACCAGCCATCGGCTTCGATCAATTTGATTACATCCCGAATCTTCATTAGGGCGGCATTGTCCTTTCCGCTCTAATATATCGTCTTTGTCTTAAGGAGTCAAGCGAAATCGCGACTCTATCACTCTTGCACGACATAGGATATCCAGTAGAATGCATCCATGAACTCACACACCCTTACCCTCAACAACACCCACGTCCGCTACCTGTCGGCCGGCGAGGACACCACCGCGCCACCACTGCTGCTGCTTCACGGCGGCGGCACGGACTCGGCCACCCTGTCATGGGGCGGACTGCTCCAGCCGCTCGCCGAGACGCGGCGCGTATTCGCACCGGACCTGCCCGGCTACGGCGAGAGCGACCGGCCTATAGCGCCCTATTCCATTCCCTACTATGTGGATTTTGTGGAGCGATTCACCGCCGCGCTGGGGTTGGGCCGGTTTGACCTGGCCGGCCTGTCGCTGGGCGGCGGCATCTCTCTGGCCTATACTCTGGCGCATGGGGAACAGGTCCGCCGGCTGATCCTGGTGGACACCTACGGCATCCAGCCGGACTTCCCGCCACAGTTCCTGAGCTACCTTTTCGTCCATCTGCCCTACATGACCGAGCTGACCTATTGGCTGATTCGCAGCCGTCCGCTTGCCCGCGCGACGCTGCGCGCGCTCATTCGCACGCCGGAGGCACTGACCGAGGACCTGGTCGACGAGGTGATGGCTGACGCGCGCCGGCCTCACACGGGCCGGGCGTTCAACATCTTCCAGAAGCATGAGGTATTGCGGAATGGACTGCGCACTAACTTCATGCCTGAGTTGCATAAAATTAACGCGCCGGTCTTAATTATTCATGGTGGACTTGACAATCTAGTGCCGCTTAAGTATGCGGAGGAAGCCTGCCGCCGCATCCCGGACTGCCGGCTGGAGGTTCTGCCCGGCGCGGGTCACTGGGCGCAGCGCGAGCGGCCGGAGGATTTTGTGCGGCTGGTGCAGGAGTTCCTCATAGCGCAGAAACCGTGATAGAATTGGCATAATGCGAGAGAGGTGCAGGAGCACATGACACAACTAGATCGAATCACTGTGGACCCCGAGATTTGCCTGGGGCAACCGGCAATCCGAGACACGCGCATTACGGTCGGAGTGGTGCTCAAGATGCTTGGGGCAGGCAAGACAACCACTCAAGTGCTCGAGGCTTACCCGGAGCTCGAACGTGAGGACGTGCAGCAAGCCATTCTGTATGCAGCATGGGTAGTGTCCGATCAGATTCAAACAGTCCCGGCGTAGTCGCAGAAGGACACAATCATGCGATTTCTCGCGGACATGAATATCTCACCCCTGACCGTCGCAGTGTTGAACGAGCAGGGGTGGCAGGTCACGCGTGTGTCAGCCGTCCTCCCGCCAAAAACCACCGACCGAGATATCCTGGAATACGCTCGCCAGGAAAACTTTGTGATTGTCACACAAGATCTGGACTTTTCCACACTTATCATGCTGAGCGGCCAAGATCGGCCTAACCTCATAACATTGCGACTGTCGGTTTCCGATCCAGATACGGTAACAGCGCGCTTGTTACAGGTTTTGCCATTTCTGGTGGACTCACTGGAAGTGGGCAGCGCGATCACCGTGGAGGATAAGTCAGTCCGCACCAGGCGCCTCAGTCGCAGAACAGACGAATAGGCTCGCGCTCACCTACATTCCGCCTGGTGCATCTCTGCCCACCCCAAGGCTTCACAGAGTTCCGTTTATTATGGATATGCATTTATCAGCAACTCTGTCGTCACCTACAAAACCCCTGCTATACAGCCACGAACTTCCGTCCCGTGAGACTAGCGTCCACCGGTGAGTGCTTGCGGAAGTAGTTGCGCAGCGCGTCGATGGCTTTCACCCCCGTAGGCTTGCCCTCCGCTCCCTGCAGGGCCTGTTCCCCGCCGACCGCGAGGGTGTACAGGCGGTCGGGCTCCATCTCCGCACCGGCAATGTCGAGATGCTCCACGCGCGTGCCCTTCGGGTTGTTTAGCCGGACGATCGCACTGAGGCCGGAAGTGCGCATGACATAGCCGCCTTTCTGTTTGAAGGTGTCTCCCGCAAACACGCTCTCGAGGTTGGCCTCCAGCCGCTGCAGGACCTGCTCCCCCGTCAGTTCGACGGTCATAATCTCGGGATTCGTCGGAATGATCTCCCACAGGTTGCCCACGGTTACATCCCCGGTTGGAACAGGAGGCCCATAGCGCCAGCCGTGTGAGAAGGCGATGTCCGCGCCGGTCGTCTCCAGGTAAGCCTCGGTAATCAGGTTGTCCATCGTGGATTCCAGCACGGTCATCCGGTGCAGCGGGGTGGCCGTCTGGCCGACAACCTCGTTCAGTTGATCCCGGTAAGGCGCAAGCTGCTGGTCAATCACGCGCTGCACACCCGCGTCCGGCTCGATGGCTTCATCCACGCGGATGAGCCGGTGCTGATAGTCCTCGACGTGCCCATGCCTGACCTCGATGTCGAGGCGGCCGAGGAACGAACCGCTGAAGCCGGACTGGATGATGATGGTTTTGCCGACGATGACCGGCCGGGCAAGACGATTGTGCGTGTGGCTGCTCAGGATGACGTCGATGCCCTGCACCTCCTGGGCCAGCTGCACATCCTGGGCAAAGCCCCAGTGCGACACGACGACGACCAGCTCAGCCCCGCGCTTGCGGCGCACCTTCGCGATCGCGTTCGGCAGCACATCCACCGGATCGAGGAAGCGCAGCCCCGCGCCGAAACTGTCCGGCATGGTCTGGGTAACGATGGGCGATGTCACGCCCATGAGTCCCACCGATACGCCGCCCAGTTCGCGCACCTCGCAGGGAGCGAAGACCTTCTCGCTGGTCGTCGCTTCCTCGACGTTGCACGCAACGACCGGGAATTGCATCTCCCGGATGCGCGCTTGAAGGACTACCGGCCCGAAGCCGTATTCCCAGTTGCCCGGCACCAGCAGTTCGATCCCTTCCGCGTTCAGTGCCGGTACAATGCACGCGCCCTGCGTCCACTGGGCCGACCCGGTCCCGTGGATGGAGTCGCCGCAGTCCACGAACAGCGCGGCCGAGACTTCTTGCCGGATCTGCTTCACAACAGCTGCTGCTCTGGCATAACCGCCGGCCTTGCGATACTCTAACTCACCGTTGCGCCAGAACCCCTCCCAGTGCAGCTCCATCTGAGCATGTGTGTCGTTCTGCTGGATCAATGTGAACTTGCCATTCGTCGCCATTCGATACTCCTTTACTGACTCGCTATCTGACTCCCGTACACCCATTCATTAAACAACCCATTCATATCCCGACCGGCCACTTCTTCCACCAACGCCTGAAACTCCGCCGGCGTCGCGATGCGCCAGCGGTAGCGCGCCAGGTACGTGCGCAGGAGCCCGTCGAACTTCTCCGCGCCCAACTCATCGCGCAGCGTGGCAAAGAACAGCGCGCCCTTGCCATAGACCAGGGTCTCATAGTGGCTGGTATAATCGCGCACCGGCAAGCCGATGGGCCGGTCGTTGCCGCCCGCGACCAGCCCGGCCACCGGCAGTTGCCAGCGCACCTGCCGCAGCCGCTCCGCGACCGGCTCACCGTAGCGGCCCCCGTAGTAGTAGTACATCGTGAACTCGGCCAGGCCCTCATCCAGCCACGGCGTGCGCACCTGGTCGCTGCCGACCTGGTTATACCACCACTGGTGCGCGACCTCGTGAACTACCAACGTTTCCAGGTCCTGCAAATAGCGGTTGTAGACCTGGCTGCCGATGAGATTGACGCTGGGGAACTCCATGCCGTGATAGGTCAGCGGCGCCTGCACGACAGCCATATCGCGATACGGATATGGGCCGAACCTATCGCTGTAGATGCGCAAGGCCGCGGCCGCACTGTAGAGGGCCGACTTGCCCGCGTCTGCGTCTTCCGGGTAGTAGTAGGAGCGGATGCGCGTGCCGAGCGCCTCGACCTCCGCGACCTGGTATCGCGGGCTGAGCAACACGGTGAACTCCCGCGCCGGACCCAACGCAAACTGCGCGGTCACCCAGCCATCCACGCCGGTCGTCCGCGTGATTTCCGTGCCCGTGGCAATCAACGTCAACCCCGGCGGAACGCTCACGCGCGCACGATACAGCGCGGCCGCGTGAAAGCCCACATCCCCGCGCGGATGCGGAATATCCAGCGCCCAGTCGTTCCCGCGGCGACCAGCAAGAATCGGGTAGAAGTTCGTCAGGCCGAGCACTTCCTCATTGGAGCCGAAGATGGTATAGGCGCCGGGCTGGCCCGGGTCCGGCAGACTGCCGTTGAACGCCAGCCACACCTCCGCGCGTGTGCCCGGTTCCAGCGGTTCGGGCACGATGAGCTCGACCGCCGTGCCGTCTGCAGCAGGGCCGAAGTTAACATTCACGCCATTGACGCTGGCCCCGGTGACCTGCAGGTTGCCGCCGAAGGTAATCAGGTTAGGATAGGAGCGGAAGTAGAGCCGATCGAGCGCACCCGTGCCCGTAATCGGCAGGCTGAGGGTCAGGGTGCCGGTATACTGCTCTTCGACAGGATCGATGCGGGTCGTGATGCTATAGACCGGCAGCGCGTCCAACTCGGCATCGGTAATGGGGAAATCCGCGATCAGGTTCTGGCGGATATCCGCATAGGGGTCGACGCGCGGCTCGAACAGGGTGCAACCGGCAGCCAACAGCCCAACCAGGACGAAGGCGAGACACAACGTGACAAGTAACCGGAGGCCGGCGTGCCCGACCGTAACGACTGGCTGGATGCTCCGCGGTCGAAATCTGTGCAACGTACGTAACAGGTGACCCATCGAATCCTCCGGGGATAGCTGCAGCTGCGACAGCACGCGACAAGTATAACACACTGCCGGACGGCCCGCCAACCGTTTGTGACCACCGGCAGCAAGATGCTATAATGCCGGACACATCCAACACGCGGTCCCCGGGTACGCCGGACCGGACGGAGCAAGACATGGCCCTTTCCCGCGCAGAGGTTGAGCATATCGCTGAGCTGGCGCGCTTGCGCCTGACCGAGGCCGAGAAAGCCCAGTTTCAGGAGCAACTTTCCGCCATCCTGGACCACGCGGCGGTGCTGCAAAGCATCGACACCTCCGCCATCCCACCCACCGCCACCGTGCTGCCGCTGCGCAACGTCATGCGTGCGGACGAGGCCCGGCCGGGTCTCCCGCAATCCGCAGTTCTATCTAACGCGCCCGATCCGCACGAAGGGTTCTTCCGCGTGAAGACCATCCTCGAACATGAGTGAGGCTCCCTTGCTGCACACCCTCACACTCCATGCCGCCAGGCGCATGCTGGTCGCGGGCGAGATCAGCGCGCGCGAATTGACGCAGGCCGTGCTGGAGCGCATCGACGCGGTGGACGGCCAGGTGCGCGCCTATCTGACATTGACGCCCGAAGATGCGCTGGCCGCGGCGGACCGGGCTGACGCCGCGCTGGTCGCCGCACGCGCCGCCGATATGACCGACGAGTTGCCGCCCCTGACGGGTATTCCGCTAGCGATCAAGGACGTCATCACCACCGAGGGCATCCGCACCACCTGCGGCTCGAAAATCCTCGAACCGTATATTCCGCCCTACCAATCCACCGCCGTGGCGCGGCTGGCGCAGGCGGGCGCGGTCATCCTGGGCAAGACCAACACCGACGAGTTTGCGATGGGCTCCAGCACGGAGAACAGCGCGTACCATGTCACGCATAACCCCTGGGACCTGGCGCGCGTGCCCGGCGGCTCCAGCGGGGGCAGCGCGGCCGCGGTCGCCGCAGGCGAGTGCCTGGCCGCACTGGGCAGCGACACCGGCGGCAGCGTACGCCAGCCCGCGGCACTCTGCGGCGTCGTCGGGCTCAAGCCCAGCTATGGCCGCATCAGCCGCTACGGGCTGATCGCATATGCGTCGTCGCTCGACCAGATTGGCCCGCTGACCCGCGATGTGACCGACGCGGCGGAGCTGCTCGGTGTGCTCGCCGGGCACGACCCGCTCGACAGCACCAGCATGACCGAACCCGTGCCCGCTTACACCCGCGGCCTGGGCCAGTCCGTACGCGGGCTGCGCGTGGGCGTGCCGCGCGAGTACTTCGTCCCTGGCATGCAGGGGGAGGTGGAAGCCGCCGTGCGCGCAGCCGTCCGCGTGCTGGCAGACCTGGGTGCTGAAGTGCGCGAGATCAGCCTGCCGCACACCGACCTGGCGCTGCCCGTGTACTACCTGATCGCCCCGGCGGAGGCCTCTGCGAACCTGGCGCGCTATGACGGCATCCGCTACGGCCTGTCCGCGCCCGCCGAGTCGCTGTGGGACACCTACCGCGCGACACGCGGGGAGGGCTTCGGGCCGGAGGTCAAGCGGCGGATCATGCTCGGCACATACGCCTTGAGCGCGGGCTACTACGACGCCTACTACCTCAAGGCGCAACAGGTGCGCACGCTCATTAAAGCCGACTTCGATGCAGCTTTCCAAGAGGTGGACATCATCGCCTGCCCGACCAGCCCGACGACCGCGTTCCGCATCGGGGAGAAGGTGGATGATCCGCTCAGCATGTATCTGACGGACATCTTCACCCTGTCGGTCAATCTGGCCGGCATCCCCGCGATTTCGCTGCCGTGCGGCTTCGATGAGGCGGGCCTGCCCATCGGCCTGCAACTGATGGCCGGCGCGTTTCGTGAGCCGCTGTTGTTGTCTGCCGCGTTCGCCTATGAGCAGGCGACCGCGTGGCACATGAAACATCCTATGGTGTAAGTGAGAGGGCTATGAGCGTCAACGGTGACTTCACACCCTTTGCGAAACGCATGGCAGGCGAAGGCCTGCCTGACGTTGCGATTCGTACATTTAAATACTACTACGAAAAATTAGCCGCCGGTTCGACCGGCCTGATCGCAGAAGACGAAATCGAGCCAGTGGAGGCGCTGCCGGACCTGGAAACGCTCCCTGCGGAGCTGGCTGAGGCGGGCCGCGCGGCCCTGTCCAGGACCGTGCTGCTCAAGCTGAACGGTGGGCTGGGCACCAGCATGGGTTTGGAAAAGGCCAAGTCGCTGTTGACCGTCAAGGATGGCTACACGTTCCTCGACATCGTGGCGCGACAGGCCCTGGCTGCGCGCGTGCCGCTCGTCCTGATGAACAGCTTCAACACGCATGACGACTCGCTGGCTGCACTCTCCTCCTACGGTGAGCTCCAGGGCCGCATCCCGCTGGATTTCCTGCAGCACAAGGCGCCGAAGGTGCTGCAGTCCGATTTGAGCCCGGCAATCTGGCCGCAAGAGCCGGAGCTGGAGTGGTGTCCGCCGGGCCACGGCGACATCTATCCGGCGCTCGTGACGAGCGGGATGCTCGACACGCTGTTGGACAACGGCTACGAGTATGCGTTCGTGTCCAATGCGGACAACTTGGGCGCGGTGCTGGACCCGGTGCTGCTCGGCTACTTTGCCAGCGAAGGCCTGCCCTTCCTGATGGAAGTGGCTGACCGAACACACGCGGATCGCAAGGGCGGCCACCTGGCACGGCGCGCGAGCGACGGGCGGCTGCTGCTCCGTGAATCGGCCCAGTGCGCGGAGCCGGACATGCCTGCGTTCCAGGACTACCATAAGCACCGCTACTTTAATACTAATAATCTGTGGTTGAATTTGTCTGCGCTCAAGCGCGTATTAATTCAACGGCAGGGCGTGCTAGGCCTGCCGTTAATTCGCAACAGCAAGACGCTAGACCCGCGCGACGAAACCTCGCCGCCTGTCTATCAACTCGAGACGGCGATGGGCGCGGCTATCAGCGTGTTCGAGCGCGCGGCTGCGCTGCGCGTGCCGCGCACCCGCTTTGCACCCGTCAAAACCTGCGCCGACCTGCTGGCGGTGCGCTCGGACGCGTACATCCTGACGGCCGATGACTGGCAGGTCGTGGCCCATCCGGACTGCCGGGTCTGCCCGCTTGACGTGACGCTCGACAACGAGTACTACCGGCTCATCGATGAGCTGGAGGCGCGCTTCCCCTATGGCCCGCCCTCACTGATCCAGTGCCGGCGGTTCGCTGTGCAAGGCGACGTGCGTTTCGGGCGGGATGTGGTGTGCCGGGGCGAGGTGGAGGTGGTGAACACGAGCGCAGGGCAAGGGGTGATTGCGGACGGCAGTGTGTTGGAGGGTGTGGTCAAGGCAACGAATGTGAACGGATACCCCAGATAAGGAGTCATCATGTCTGATCGTTTATCCCGCCGGGTGGCGGCGGTGCCGCCGTCGGGCATCCGCAAATTCTTCGACATCGCGGCTACCATGCGCGATGTCATCTCGCTGGGCATCGGTGAGCCGGACTTCGTGACGCCGGATGTCGTGCGCCAGGCCGGCATCGCATCGCTGACCCGCGGGGAGACGCGCTACACCTCCAACTCGGGCACGCGGGAACTGCGTGAGGCAATTGTCGCCAAGTGGGCCCAGCTTTACGGCGTGGAATACGACCCCGAACGGGAGACACTCATCACCGTGGGCGGGTCCGAGGCCCTGTACCTGGTCCTCATGGCGATCCTCAACCCGGGCGATGAGGTGCTCGTCCCCGAGCCGTGCTTCGTCGCCTACGAGCCGGAGGTTATCTTCGCCGGGGGCACGCCGGTCCCCATCGCCACCCAAGTGGAGCACCTCTTCCAGGTGACCGGCGCGCAACTGGAGGCCGCGGTCACCCCACGTACGAAGGCCATCCTTATCAACTACCCGAACAACCCCACCGGCGCGGTGCTGGACACGGAGCTCATGGCCGAGATTGCGGCCGTGGCCGAGAAGCATGACCTGATCGTCATCTCCGACGAAATCTACGACCGGCTGGTCTACGCGCAGCCGCATGTCACATTCAGCAGCCTGCCGGGGATGCGCGACCGCACCGTCATCATCGGCGGCTTCTCGAAGGACTATGCCATGACGGGCTGGCGGCTCGGGTTTGCACTCGGCCCCGCGGACATCCTCGGCCTGATGCGCAAGGTCCACCAGTACACCATCATGTCCGCGCCGACCACGGCCCAGGTCGCCGCGGTGACCGCGCTCACCGACCCGGCCGCGGAGGACGCGGTCCACGCGATGCGCGAGTCCTACAACGTACGGCGCAAGCTGCTGCTCGCGGGGCTGCAGAGCATCGGCATGCCCGCTTTCGAGCCGCGCGGCGCGTTCTATGTCTTCCCCGACATTCGGGTGAGCGGCATGACATCCGAGGAATTCGCGATGACGCTGATCGAGGAGGAGCGCGTGGCCGCCGTGCCCGGCCCGGCCTTCGGGCTCGGCGGCGAGGGCTACGTTCGCATGTGCTATGCGACCGCGCAGGAGAAGATCGAAGAGGCGCTGGAACGCATGGGCCGGTTCGTCCGGCGGCACGGCTGAGACCCATGGCTGACACCCGCACGGAGGCAGGCGACATGACGTTGACGTCCGGCGACACGGCTTACGAGACCATCATCGGGCTGGAAGTTCACGCGCAACTCCTCACCGCCTCCAAGATGTTCTGCGCGTGCAGCGCGGACTACGCGGCCGCGCCTCCAAACACCCACGTCTGCCCGGTCTGCATGGCCCTGCCCGGCGCGCTGCCGGTCATTAACCGGCTCGCGGTCGAGAAGACGATCCTCGCGGGCCTGGCGCTTAACTGCACTATCGCCGAGCACACGGTCTTCGCGCGCAAGAACTACCACTACGCAGACCTGCCTAAAGGTTACCAGATCAGCCAGTATGAGCTGCCACTGTGCCGCGATGGGTGGCTGGACGTCGAGGCAGAGGGCACGGTCCGGCGCATCGGCATCACGCGCGCCCATCTCGAAGAGGACACCGGCAAGCTCACCCATATGGGCGAGACGACCGGCGACACCCGCCTCAGCGCGGGCCGCGGGGCCGCCACGCTCGTGGACCTGAACCGCGCGGGCGTGCCGCTGCTGGAGATCGTGACCGAGCCGGACATCCGCTCGCCGGAAGAAGCCCGGGCCTACCTGGTCAAGCTCCAGCAGATCCTCCGCTACCTGGGCGTGAGCAGCGGCGACATGGAGAAGGGCGCGATGCGCTGCGAGGCGAACGTGAGCGTGCGGCCCGTGGGTCAGGCAGCGTTCGGGACGAAAGTCGAGGTCAAGAACCTCAACTCGTTCCGCTCGGTCAAGCTCGCGCTGGAATACGAGGTCGCGCGCCAGATTGCGACGCTGGAAGCCGGCGGCCGCGTCGTGCAGGTGACGATGGGCTGGGACGAAGAGCACGGCCGCACCGTGGTCCAGCGGAGCAAGGAATCGGCGAACGACTACCGCTATTTCCCGGAGCCGGACCTGCCGCCCCTCGAAGTCAGCCCGGCATGGGTGGCTGAACTGCGTGCCGCGCTGCCGGAGCTACCGGACGTGCGCACGGCGCGCTTCGCGAATGCATACGGGCTGGACCTGCGCGATGCAGCGCTGCTGGCCGGCGACCGCGCAGTTGCAGACTATTTCGAGGCAACCGCAGCGGCTCTCGGCGGGACTGCGCAGGGCGCCAGGACGGCCGCGAACTGGATCACGGGCGAGTTGTTCCGGCTGCTGAACGCTGCAGGGACCACCATCGAGCAGGTGCAGGTCGCGCCGGCCGCGCTGGCGGACCTGCTGAGCCGGGTCGAGCGGGGCGAAATCAACGCGAACAGCGGCAAGCGCGTGCTGGGCCGCATGTCCGAGACAGGCCAGCCGGCGGGCCGCATCATCGAGGAGCTGGGGCTGGCCCAGGTCAGCGACACGGACGCGCTGGCGGCGGTCGTGGACGCAGTGCTGGCAAGATACCCGGATGAGGTGACAAAATACAGAGCGGGCAAGGAAAGTGTGCTAGGCTGGCTCATGGGTCAGGTGATGCGCGAGACGAAGGGCAAGGGCAACCCGGCCCTCGTTCGCGAGCTCCTGGCGAAAGCCCTCGGAGGTTAGCACACCATGTCTCTTGACCGCGTCGTCGAGGAAATCATCCAGGCAGCGATGGCCCGCGGCGAGTTCGACAACCTGCCGGGCCAGGGGAAACCGCTCAACCTCGAAGCCTACTTCGCCCTGCCCGAAGATGAGCGCATGGCAATTACGATGCTGCGGAACGCGGGTTATGCGCCGGAGGAAATCCAGCTCCTGCGCGATATCGCGGAGCTCAAGCAGAAGTTGGCCGCAGCCGAGGATGATGCGAGCCGCCGCGCCATCAGCAAGACGATGGACGACAAGATGCTGGCGTACAACATCCTGCTGGATCGTCGGCGTGCCCGGCGGAAACCGAAGGGGTGAACCAGAGACGGCTCGTATGCTGCCATCAGACGAGCCGTCTAACCGCGATTGAAGTCGTTATACTCTTCTTATGGGGTGGGCTGTTCCGACGCTTCTTCGTGTTGCTTAATCATTTTGAGAAGACTTAGAAGTTCAGCTTTGCCTTCATCTTCCGGCAGCCTTCCCCCCGCCAGATCGATAGCCGCCAATCGATTATTTGCGTATTCCTTCATAGTAGGATAAGCATGAGGACTCATGGACTGAGCGATGCTTTCGTACAACCTCCGTGCATCAGCAAACTTGCCCACTGCTTCATAGGCCTGCGCCAAGCGCGCCCTAACCGCATACTGATTGACATCGTGCTGATACTGTTCTTGGTAGTCATAATACAGTGCATTCTGCAAAAATTCAAGTGAGTCGGGCGCTCTCCCTTGCTTAAGCAATAGATCTCCCAGCACGAAGTTGAGCTGCTGACTCAATGGGTTGTAGCCTAATGCCTTCCGCAGTATAGCCTCGGCTTTCATCGGTTCTCCACGTTTTGCGAGTAGATCAGCGTACTCAGACCAAGGCTTAATCTCGAGGGGCTGCTTAGTGGTAACCTCTTCAAATGCGCTCTGTAGGAGGGCAAAACTCTCAGGCGTCAAATCCAGTGCATCGAAGAGATCTTCATAGAAAACTACCGGTCGCCAACTGCGCGTAAACTCCTCAGGTTTGCGCTGACGCCAGCTTTCAAGATAATCCCTTGCCTCAACAACACGCCCTAGAGACGCAAGGGCTTTCGTCTTGTCAGCAACAAGATCGTACTGGTCCGGAAAGTACTGCAAACCCAATTCTACGATGTCCAGTCCTAGCTGCACATCTTTTAAGCGCATGGCTTCAGAATGAGCATTATGAAAGTCAGCACAATCGCCAGGCAACTTGCGGGTCACTATTGCCCTTAGTGCCTCGCCCGCAGACACCTCATCATTTGCTCGCCGGAATCCCTCCGACAACTCCTGGGCTTGATCTACGGATGTCAGACGCTGAATCCGGGATGCCTGGCTGAATTGATCTTTCGATGTCAACCATGGATACTTGTCGAGCAAAGCCTTAATCTCTGTTATCTCCGCGTTGACTCCCTGAATCTGTGCCGTAAACTTAGCAAGTTCATCCACCGCTCGTTGACGAGAGTCATCAGTGAATTTCTGGATGCTTTCTCGTGTTTTCTCGAACTGAGATTGGACTTCATCATCAATCTGTGACTGCAGATTCTCCTTAATTGCTTGCGCACGCGCCTCTGCC
>JAKPQT010000380.1 GCA_029555885.1 Chloroflexota bacterium
ACGGCGATCCCGACACCTCCATCGGATGGGTGACCGTCTCAGGCGTGCAGAACGTCGTCGATGAATTCATCGTCTGCGAAGCATTCACTACGGACTTCAAGAGCGGGACGAACACCATCCCGCTCAAGCTGCTCGGCGACCTCTATTCAGGCGGCGTCTGCTACGAACAACACATAAGAGTATCAACACCGGGTAACCCATTCGAACTGTATGACGGCACTGCGCCTGATAAGGCACTCAGCGCGGAGATCTTCGCGCTGGTCGACCCCGCCGACTGGGCTGCGGCCGCCCCCGGCTCCTACACGGCCACGGTGACCTACCAGTCCTGGCTCGTCCCCCTTCAACCTAACGGCTGAGGATTTCGGCACGCAATGCTTTCCGACGATAGAGAGAGGCACACATGACGAAGAAGATCAGACCCTGGGTAGTGATGGCCTGCACGCTGCTCCTCGCGCTCGGCATGGGCACGGCTGCCCTGGCCGACACGCAGGGCACCCAGAGGGTGACCACCAGCGTCCCGGACCCGGAGCCTCCGGCGGCACCCAGCTGGACGCTGCACATCCCCGCGGACACGGCCATCCCCTACGGTGCGACCGAGACCCCCGTCGGCACCGTGACCGTGTCGGACGTGGAGAACGTCCCCGCCGGCAAAGCGATCACCTGCAATATATCCAACACGAACCTCGAAAGCGGGCTGCTCGCCATCCCGCTCGGAGTGGTCTTCGACCGGTATGTGGACGACGTCCTCATAGATGACCATAAGCCGGTAAGCGTAGGCGCGCCCGCACTGTATGACGGCGCGCAACCCGATCGCACATTCAGGGCGGATCTCTTCGCGCTGGTCGGCCCCGCCGACTGGGCTGCGGCCGCCCCCGGCTACTACGAGGCCGCGGTGACCTACACCTCCGGGCTTGTCGTTGTTTTTAATCCTTAAAGGTCTCGATGCGTTTCCCGGCATAGAGCACGCCGCAGCAGACAGGAAAGGAGCGCAGATGACGAAGAGGATCAGGATCCTGGCGGCGCTGGCCTGCGCGCTGCTCTTGGCGCTCGGCCCGGGCGCGGCGGCGCTCGCCGACACGCAGGGCACTCAGACGCTGTCTACCACGGTCCCGGACCCGACGGCGCCCAGCTGGACGCTGAACATCCCCGCCGACGTAGCCATCGCCTACCGCGCGACCGACACATCCATCGGATGGGTGGCCGTCTCGGACGTGCAGAACGTCGGCATCGGCAAACGGGTCATCTGCGAAATATCCTACACGGACTTCGCCAGCGGGGCGGGCACCATCTCGCTCGGAGTGGCCTATGACCTCTATGCAGACGGCATCCTCAGCCCCCCAGGTCACCTTTCAGCAGACGGCGCCTCGTTCGTCCTGTATAACGGCGCTCAACCCGATCGCACATTCAGGGCGGAGGTCTTCGCGCTGGTCGACGCTGCCGACTGGGCTGCGGCCGCCCCCGGCGTCTACACGGCCACGGTGACCTACAGATCCGATTTTGAGCATTGAGCAAAGGCTCCGGCATAGAGCATGCCGCAGCAGACAGGAAAGGAACGCAGATGACGAAGAGGATCAGGATACTGGCGGCGCTGGCCTGCGCGCTGCTCTTTGCGCTCGCTGTAGGTGCGCCCGCACTTGCCGCCACCGAGGGCGACCAGGAGCTCACGACCGAGGTGCCCTGCACGGT
>JAKPQT010000387.1 GCA_029555885.1 Chloroflexota bacterium
CGTCGATCCACAGCGCCTGGTCTTCCTCTTCCGGCGCCACGGCCCGGCCCGTCAGGAGGTCAATCGTCGGGAGAAACAGCTCCTCGATTTCGAGCTCCAGCGGCACCGTGACCGGCTCCAGGCAGCGCGCACAGGCCAGGGTCGCTTCGCCGGCGAGCTGTCCCTGCACCAGGATGCCCGCATTGGTGTTCATCAAGCGCACGGGACCGCGCAGCTCATGGCTGCGGTCACCGCCGCTCAGTTCCGGCGCAAGTTCGTGCAGGTTGACAGCGATCTCAGCCTTGCGCGATGCCCCGACAGCGTCCCTGAGCAGTTGTGCGACATTGAAGCGCAAATCGTTCATTACAGCCTGTTCCATCCAACAGGGCGCAGCATCAGCCGTCTGGGTACGAGCCTGCACACGGCGCGTGAAGCCCGGCGACCAAGCGCCAAGCGACTATTATAGGTGAGAGGGGGTGCAATGTCAAGAAGTGCGCCCGGCGCTGTCGCGGTCCGGGCCGGGCTCGCCGGCCTGGCTCAGCGCGCGCTGGCCGGCCTGCACTTCCCGCAGCACCCGCACGAGGCGGGCTTCCAGCGCGGCGAACTGGTTGATGACGTACTGGTCGGCTTCGGCCCGGAGGCTGGCAGCGGCCTTCTCTGCGTCCTGCTGAATCTCGCGGGCGCGCTGGCGGGCCGTCTGGATGATGCTCTGCTCGTCCAGGCGGGCGTTGGATTGGGCCTGCGCTTCCTCGACGATACGCCGCGCCTGGGCGCGTGCCTCTGCGAGGATGCGGTCCCGTTCGCCGGAGATGCGCTGGCCGACGCGCAATTCGTCGGGCATGGCCGCGCGCATGTTCTTAATGATGTGACGCAGGGCGGCTTCATCGATCAGGAGCTTGCCGCCGAGGGGCATCTTGTTGGCTGTCTGTACGAGTTCCTCGAGCTCATCTATCAGTGCTTGCATGTTCAAATCACCCCTATCGTCAGTCGCGCGAGGTCCGAATGGGCACGGAGGCGGTCGCATCCGGATGAAGGCCCGCAAAGCGTGCGTGCAGCGCAGCCCGAATGGGCGGTGGCGCCAGGTGTTGCACATCGCCGCCCAGCAGTGCCACTTCCTTGAGAATGGACGAGCTGAGGTAGGCGTATTCCAGGCTGGTCATCAGGCAGATGACTTCGAGCCCGGGGTCGAGCTTCTTGTTGGTCAGCGCCATCTGGAACTCGAATTCGAAGTCCGAGATAGCGCGTAGCCCGCGCACCAGGACGGAGGCGCCGATCTCACGTGCAAACGTGACGGTCAGTCCATGATAGGGCAGGACCCGTACGTTGGGCAAATGGGCGAGGCACTCTTGCGCCAGGGCGATGCGCTGCGACGTTTCGAACGTCAGCGTCTTGGGCGGGCTGTCGTAGATGCCGATGACCAGCTCATCGAACAGGCTCGCGGCCCGTGTCGCAATGTCGATGTGCCCGTTGTGGATCGGGTCAAAGGTGCCGGGATACAGCGCTCGCATTAATGTTGCTCCACTGTGCAGTGGCTCGGTCGGAGACCGGCCACAGCCTACCTTGTGTAGCGGCACGGTTGTGCAACCGCAGGTTGCACAACCGTGCCGCTACGGGTGTGTTCTCAACTGACGTCGCCCGCGCCGCGCCAGAACGCGGCCACCTGGGCCGCCAGGTCGCGGTGCTGCGGCAGGGACAGGTCCGGGTCGGCTGCAAACATCGCCTGCGCCGCCGCACGGGCCAGTTCGAGAGTACGCATGTCGCTCAACTGCGCGGTGCGCAGCGGCGGTAGGCCGCTCTGCCGGGTGCCGAAGAAGTCGCCCGGCCCGCGCAGGTCCAGGTCGATCTGAGCCAGGGCAAAGCCGTCGTTGTTGGTCTCCAGAGCCTGGAGACGGCGCACGCCGTCGCCCTGTTCCACATCCGAGATGAGGATGCAGTAGGAGGCGTGCGGGCCGCGGCCCACGCGGCCGCGGAACTGGTGCAGTTGGGCCAGGCCGAAACGCTCGGCGCCTTCGATGAGGATCACGGTGGCATTCGGCACGTCGATGCCCACCTCGACTACAGAGGTTGCTACGAGCACATCCAGCTCGCCCGCGCTGAACGCGCGCATCACCGCGTCCTTTTCCTCGCCCTTCAGCCGCCCGTGGAGCAGTCCGACGCGCAGCTCGGAGAAGACGGTCTGCTGCAGCCGCGCGTGTTCATCGACCGCGGCCTTGGCAGCGGTGGTTTCCGATTCCTCGACGAGCGGGTAGACGATGAACGCCTGCCGGCCGGTCTGCGCCTGGCGGCGGATGAAGTCGTACGCGCGCTCGCGCTGGGCGGTCGTCAGCCATTTCGTCTTGATGGGCGTGCGGCCCGCGGGCATCTCGTCGATGACGGAGATGTCCAGGTCGCCGTAGATGGTCAGGGCCAGCGAGCGGGGGATGGGCGTCGCGCTCATGACGAGCATGTGCGGCTGGATCCCTTTTTGCCGCAGCGCGGCGCGCTGCTCCACGCCGAAGCGGTGCTGTTCATCCACCACGGCCACTGCGAGGTCGCGGAACTCGACGCCTTCCTGCACGAGCGCGTGTGTGCCGACCGCGATATCCGCGTCGCCCGCGGCCAGCGCAGCCAGCGCCTCCGCGCGTTCGGCCGCGCGCAGGCTGCCCGTCAGCGTGACGACCCGGATGGGCCGGCCGAGCGCCGGATGCACCAGGCCGTCGAACATGCGGCCAAAGGAGCGCGCGTGCTGCTCCGCGAGGATTTCGGTCGGGGCCATGATCGCGCCCTGTGCGCCGTTGGCGACTGCGGCCCATAGCGCGGCTGCGGCGACCGCGGTCTTGCCTGAGCCGACGTCGCCCTGCAGCATCCGGCTCATGGGCCGCGTCTGGGCGAGGTCTGCCAGGATGCCATCCAGTGCGCGGCGCTGCGCCGCGGTCAGGCTGAAGGGCAGCGACGTAAGGAAGGGGGCCAGCAGCGCCTCGTCCGTCTGGAGTGCGCGGCCCGCCTGACCCTGGAACCGCTGCCGCGCGGCCAGCACGCCAAGCTGGAGGATGAAGAACTCGTCGAAGCTCAGGCGTTGGTGCGCGGCCGCGAGCTGGGCCTGGCTGTCAGGGAAGTGAATCTGGGTCAGCGCCTGTGCCAGCGGCAGCAGGCCCGCTGCGCGGCGCACCTCTTCGGGCAAGAAATCCACCGTTTCTTCGGCCCAGGTGTTGATGGCGCTGCGCATCAGCTTGAGCAGCCAGTTGTTCGACAGGCCCTCGGTCAGCGGGTAGATGGGCACAAGGCGGCCCGTGTTGAGCTGGTTGCGGTCGAGCGGCTCGAAGTTGGGGTGGCGCATGGTCATCACCCCGCGGTAGCTGTCCACCTTGCCGCTGAACGCGTAGGCGTAACCCGTGTGGAGCTGCTTTTCGATGAACGGGTTGAACCACGTCATCTGCATTTCGCCGGTCCCGTCGCCCACGACGGCGGTGACCATCTTGCGGTCGTCCCCGATGGGCCGGCTCTTGATGCTCCAGACCGTGCCGATGACGGTGACTTCTTCGCCCCACTTCAACCGGTTGATGGTTTGCAGCTTGCTGTAGTCGTCATAACGATGGGGCAGCAGATAGAGCAGGTCGCGCACAGTCTCGACGCCCAGCTTGGCCAGCTTCTGCGCAAAGCTGGGGCCGACGCCGGGCAGGCGCGTGACGGGTGCATCCAGGCCCAGGCCGGGTGCGGCCGGCTCGCCGGCGGGCGCACGCGCCGGTTCGCGGCGCTGCGGCTCAGGTGTGCGCGGCGCGCTCTCGCGCGGGGGTGCGCTCACAGGCGGCACAGGCGCGGGCGGGTGGGGCGGTTCAGCGCGCAGTGGCATCGGTGCGGTGGATGCGGGCTTGCTGAGGGAGGGCACGAACGGCTCGCTCGACCGGGGCGCCGCGCTGGCGCTCTCCGCAGGCGGCGCGGGCGGGCTGCCGGGTTCGGTGCGCTCAGCAGGCGGGCGGGTGTCTGCGATGGGCGCAGGCTCAGGCGTGCCGGTCGCGCCGCTCGTGATCTCGTGCGCGCGGCGGATAACCTGCTCCAGGATGCGTTCACGCGCGGCGGGGTCATCAATTGCCGGGTAGCCGAGCAGCAGGGCAATAATCTGGTTGATGGCCGTGGAGTCGCCCGCTTCGGCGCGGGCATCTGACTCCCACCGACTGACGAACTTGTCCAGCCCGCCAATGACCGCTTTGTTGCGATAGCCCTGCTTCTTTTCCAGGGCTAGGATCTTTAAAAGACGAGAAATCGCGCTATCCATCTATCCCTCACCGTCACCGCGCGCCTTCGTAC
>JAKPQT010000397.1 GCA_029555885.1 Chloroflexota bacterium
GGTCGATCACGTCGGCAAACACCCGGTGCTGCTTGGTGACCCACAGGCCGACATCGGTGCAGCCGGCCACGATCTGCGCCTTGGGGTGCGCGCGGCGCAGCGCCAGCAGCTCGGCCAGGTCCTGCGGTGTCCGGTAGCCTGGATTTTCAGAAGATTTGGCCTCATCCCGGCGTGAAATGGTCTTCAGGTGCTCCAGTTTGGATAGCAGTTCGGCTTCGTTCACCGCGCGCCGCGGGTAGCGCTCCATGGACTGCGCAGCGTCCAGGATCGGGCGGTAGCCGGTGCAGCGGCACAGGTTGCCGGACAGGGCAGCCTGTGCGCCCTCGCGGGTCACGGGCCGACCCTGGCACACCTGGTTTTGATAGACACCGAACAGGCTCATGGCAAAGCCCGGTGTGCAGAAACCGCATTGCGAACCGTGGCACTGCACCAGCGCCTCCTGCACCGGGTGCAGGGGGTGTGCTGCCGGGTCGGCGGGCGCGATCAACGGGTCACTGGCCAGGTCCTCGGCCGTCCACAGCGCCAACCCGTCGATGGAGTGGGCCAGGCGGATGCAGGCATTGATGGCGCGGTATTCGATGCGGCCCTCCACCGCCTCGCCGAGCACCACGGTGCAGGCGCCGCAGTCGCCTTCGCCGCAGCCCTCCTTGGTCCCGGTGCTGCCGAGGTCCTCGCGCAGGACTTCCAGCAGGGTGCGGCTGGGTGGTACATTGACCAGCGTCACGACCTGGCCGCGTCGGATGAACCGGATGGTTGGGTTTGTCATGTCTTAGTTCCTTGTGCGCGAGGGTAGATCGATCCCGCCCCCGTGCCATAAGCCCCCGCATATGAGACGAATGCTCGCAACGGTATGAGAGACCAGACCCTTTTCGACAAGATAGACCTCCATCTCATAAGGGTCCTGCATACCGTGTTGACCGAACGCAGCGTGTCGAAAGCCGCCATCCGCCTGGGCATGTACCAGCCGGCGGTGAGCGCGTCGCTGAAAAAGCTTCGGGAGCTCGCCGGGGATCCGCTTCTGGTGCGCTCAGGCGCCGGCATGGTGCCCACCGATGCCGGCTTGCGCATGCTGCAGCCCAGCGCAAGCATTCTTCGTGCCGCGGAGTCGATGTTTTCCGACGCGCGCGGGTTCGAGCCCAGCAGCGCGCGGCAGACTTTTCGCATCGCCGCCAGTGATTTCCTCGACCCGCTGTTCCTGCCGCAACTCGTGGCGCAGATCAAGCAGCAGGCGCCCCACTGCGTCATCGAGATCCTGCCGCTGTCGGCCGAGAGTGACTACCGCGCGCGGCTGGCGCAGGGCGACATGGACGTGGTCATCGGCAACTGGCTCAAGCCGCCGGACGACCTGCACCTGGGCCGGCTGTTCGGCGACGAGGTGGTCTGCCTGGTGGCACGCGACCACCCGGCGGTGCGCCGCAGCAGCCAGGGTGGCTGGGACCCGGCC
>JAKPQT010000411.1 GCA_029555885.1 Chloroflexota bacterium
GATGCGATGTGCTACACGACCGAGAACCACAGCATCCTGTTCCATACGTGCGAGGTGCTCGCCGGGCAGCTCTATCCCGACGAGGTCTTCACGAACAACGGCGAGACGGGCCGCCAGCACCGCGCGCGGGGCGAGGCACGCGCGCTCGCCTGGCTGCAGGGCCGCGCCGCGCACGGCTTCGTGGAGTGGGACTCGAACTGCTACTTCGAAGAGGACACGCTGGCCCTGACGCACCTGCTGAGCCTGGCGGAGGATGACAACCTGGCCGAGATGGCGACCGTGGTGCTCGACAAGATGCTCTTCACGATGGCGGTCAACTCGTTCCGCGGCGTGTTCGGCTCCACCCACGGCCGCACGTATACGCCGCACATCAAGAGCGCGTACAACGAAGCCACGTCGGGCATGAGCCGGCTGCTCTGGGGCACGGGCGTTTTCAACAGCCACATCCTCGCGACGGTCAGCCTGGCCTGCTCGGAGTACACGCTGTCACCCATCCTAACGCAGATTGCGACGGACCGGCCCGAGGAACTGTGGAGCCGCGAGCGGCACACCGGCGACCCGGCCGACTGGCGCAACTCCGGCTCGCACGCGGCGGAGGTCAACAAGGTCACGTACAAGACGCCCGACACCATGCTCTGCTCCGCGCAGGACTGGCACCCGGGCGAGCCGGGCTACCAGCAGCACATCTGGCAGGCGACGCTGGGGCCGGAGGCCGTGGTCTTCGTCACGCATCCGACGTGCGCCAGCGAGGACGGCTCGCACCGGCCCAACTTCTGGCACGGCAACGCAGTTCTGCCGCGCGTTGCACAGTGGAAGGACGTGCTGGTAGCCGTGCACCGGCTGCCCGACGATGACTGGATGGGCTTTACCCACGCGTTCTTCCCCGCCCACGCGTTCGACGAGTACGTGGTGACCCCGCGCTGGGCCTTCGCGCGGCGGGGCGACGGCTACATCGCGCTGGCTGCTGCAGGGGGGCTGCAGTGGATGACCGACGGCGACAACGCATACCGTGAGCTGCGGTCGCACGCCGCGCACAACATCTGGCTCTGTCACCTGGGCCGTCGCGGCCTGGACGGCACCTTCGAGGAGTTCCAGCAGAAGATCCAGGCGCTGCCGGTCGAGTTCGGTGACTTGAGCGTGCGGTTGCGCAGCCTGCGGGGCGACGAGCTGGCCTTCGGCTGGGAAGGGCCGCTGCTGCTGAACGGCGCGGAGCAGCCCATCACGGGCTTCCTGCACTACGAGAGCCCCTATTGTGCGATGGAGAGCGGCGCGGACCACATGGACATCCAGTATGGCGAGACCATCATGCGCCTGCAGTTCGGGGGGAATGACGGATGCCCATCATCGAGCCTGAGTTCATAGAATTGACGGCCGGCCTCGACGTCGAGGCGTGGTGGGCCGAGAATGAGGCGTGCCTGCGGCCCGGCACCGACAAGCCGCGCTGCCCGGCCTCCTTCTCGCCCGACGACCACTGGATCTTCGAGTTCATGGCCGTGCCGTCGACACTGCGCTACTACCACGACACGGATTACCGCAACGCGCTGCACGCGGAGGTCAACGCGCTCACCCTCGCGCACGTGGGCCGCGCGTTCTTCGATGAGGACACCTGGCGCACGACGCCGAAACGTATCGAGAACCTGTTTGGCTGCGAGTTCGGCTATCACGAGGGCAGCACGCCCTGGCTGATGCCCGTCACCGACGACCCGGACGAGTTCGCGCGTGTCCTCGACCGCGCAGAGGCAACCGACCTGCGGACGTGGAGCCTGCCCGAGGACTACCTGGCGGAATGGGATGAGCGCAAGGCGGCAGGCAAGCCGCTGCCCAAGCTCGGCACGGGGAGCCGCGGGCCGGCGACCATCATGACCTCGGTGCTTAAGCCGGAGACGGTGTTCTACTGGCTCTACGACCACCCGGACCTGATGCGGCGGTTCCGCGACGTGCTGGCCGTCAAGATGGTGGAGTTCAACCGCATCCTGCGCGAGTTCAGCGGGAACGACGAGCCCGGTTGGTGGATCACGGACGACAACTGCGCACTGTTCAATCGGCGGCTGTACCGGGAGTACTGCTATCCGGTGCTGGAGCAGGTGCTGGCCGCGTTTGCGCCTGGCGATGCGCGGCGCTACCAGCACTCGGACAGCGCGATGGGTCACCTGCTGGAACTGCAGTATGCGCTCGGCATCCGCGACGTCAACTACGGGCCGACGGTCGACGCCGCGCTCATCCGCGAGCGGATGCCCGACGCGATCATCAACGGGCAGATGCCGCCCATGCTGCTGCGCAACGGCAGCCCCGAGGCAATCCGGGCGCGCGTCGTGGAGGATTTCGCTAAGGCGGGCGGCACGGGACTGCTCAACGTGACGACGGCCGGCTCGCTCGCCGCGGGCACGGGTCTCGGCCGGATGCGCTGGTTCATGCAGACCGTGCAGGAGTGCTGCCGGTACGACGTGACAGGGTGACAAGGTGACAGGGTGAAGAGGTGACAGGGTGAAGAGGTGATGTTGGAGTCGAGGCTTTAGCTGGTTTGGGAGCCTAGGTGCGTAGTCAGCTAAACCGGCTGAAGCCTCGACTCCAAGCACCTGAACAACATCAAGGGAGGCACTGCAATGGGCAAGGCGGTGAAGATCGGCATCATCGGCGCAGGCAGCGCGCAGTTTTCGCTCGGCCTGGTGAAGGACATCTGCCTCACGGAAAGCCTGCGGGGCAGCCATATCACGTTCATGGACATCGACCAGGACCGGCTGGACATCATCCACAAGCTGGGCACGAAGTATGCAGGCCAGCTCGGCGCGGACCTGACCTTCGAGGCGACGACCGACCGTGCGGCCGCGCTGCAGGATGCGGATTTCGTGGTCAACACCGCATACGTGCTGGGCCACATCGTCGAGGCCCAGATGCGCAACCTGGCCGGCGAAAAGTACGGTTACTACCACTCCGGCGGCAGCTTCGGCTCGTACCACCAGCTCCAACTGATGCTCGATGTGGCGCGCGACATGGAGCGCATCTGCCCCGACGCCTGGCTGATCCAGTCGGGCAACCCGGTGTTCGACGGCTGCACGCTGATGACCCGCGAGACCGGCATCAAGGTCTGCGGGCTGTGCCACGGCCATTACGGGTACGAGGAAATCGCCCGCACCATCGGCATCGACCCGGCGAAGGTCACCTGGCAGGCGCCCGGCGTCAACCACAACATCTGGCTGACCCACTTCATCTACGACGGTCAGGACGCCTACCCGTTGATCGACGAGTGGATTGCGACGAAGGGCGAGGAATACTGGCGCACGCACGTCGCACAGCGCACCCACGACGCGCAGATGTCGCGCGGGGCCGTTCACCAATATCACATGTTCGGGCTGTTCCCCATCGGGGACACCGTGCGGCACCGCTCCTGGTGGTGGTATCACACCGACATCGACACCAAGAAGCGCTGGTTCGGCGAGCCGTGGGGTGGGCCGGACACCCACCTGGCGCGGCCCTACTTCGTCAAGCAGCTCGAGGAGCGCATCAAGGAGTACCACCGCTGGGCAGTCGACCCCCAGGCAGACCTGACGCAGCTCGTCGGCACGCAGCGGACCCACGAGCAGCAGGTCCCGATCATGGACGGGCTGACTAACAACAACGCGGGCTATTTCCAGGTCAACGTGCCCAACAACGGCGCGCTGCCGGGCATCTCGGACAACGTTGTGGTCGAGGTGCCCGCGATCGTGGACCAGCGCGGCATCCAGCCGCTGCGGATGAAGCCGCTGCCGCCGAAGATCATGCTCGAATGCATCCTGCCCGACTGGCTGGACATGGAGCGGGAGCTGTTGGCCTTCAAGACCGGCGACCGCTCCATGCAGTTGTTCGACGTGCTGCACAATCACCAGACGCGCAATTTCGACGCGGCTCAAGCGCTGCTGGAAGAGCTGATTCACCTGCCGGAGGTCGCAGAGATCGAGGACTGGGAGCAGATGGCACGGGTGCAGGATCGTTATCGGTATCCCATGCCGCTGTGAGACGGGCCATCCAGGCATCCTGAGCGGAGCGACCGGCCAAGCATAGCTTGGCTGGGGAGCGAAGTCGAAGGATGCGGCCGGTGAAAGGTGAGATGAAGCTGCGCGCGCTGCTGTTCGACCTCGGTGACACGATCATGGTCGAGGAAACCGAGGTCAAAGATCCGGACGAAACCACGCTGCGGGCCGAGCTGGTGCCCGGCATGGCGGAGGTGCTGCACGCGCTCCGGGCAGCGGGCCACCGGCTCGCGCTGGTGGCCGACAGCCGGCCGGAGACGCCGCCGAACGTGCTCCGCCAGCACGGGCTGTACGACCTGTTCGAATACCTGGCTATCTCGGAGGTCGTCGGCGCGACCAAGCCGGACCCGCGCATCTTCCGTGCCGCGCTGGATGCGCTGGGCATCTCGGAGGCGGACTACGGCCGGGCGGTCATGGTCGGCAACAACCTGGAGCGCGACGTCGCCGGGGCCAACCGGCTCGGCTTGGTCTCGGTGTTCTACCGTCTCAACGAACGGCGGCGCACGCAGCCGCTTACGCCCGACGAGACGCCGCAGCATACGGTCACGAGTCCTGCGGAGCTGTACGACCTGATGCTGCGGCTGGAGAAGGAGCCTGTAACATGAGCTTTGTGATACGCCAGACGAAGGGTATCGACAAGTGCCTGGCCGACGCCGGGCTGGACCCTGAGCGGCTGCGGATGCACATTTCCGAGATTGCGCCGGGCACGCGCGCCCACCCGCCGCACGTGCACGACGCGGTCGAGGCATTCTATGTCCTGGAAGGGCAGGGCACGATTGAGGTCGGGGACGAGCGTCATACGGTCGGCCCGAACGAGGACGTC
>JAKPQT010000426.1 GCA_029555885.1 Chloroflexota bacterium
GATTATGCGTGGTCCACGATTCCGGTCACGGCGCTGGCAAACGCGGTGCAGCCGCCGCCCCCAGCGGACATTCTGTCAGCCACCGAACGCATCGGCTACCGCGCGATGATCCTGGTCTACCTCGTCCTGGCGCAGGACCGCTTCACGGAGTTCGACGCGCATTACTTCCCGGAAACCGAGATCCGCATCTCCCGGCTATCCGAGACGAAGAACTATGCGGCGGCAACGAGGCCTGCGGGCACGACCGTGCTCTGCGCGGAGCTGCCCTGTGCCGTCACCGATCCCGCATGGACGATGAGCGATGCGGAACTAGGCCGGCTCGTGCAGGCAGACCTTGCGCGTGCAGGCCTGCCGGCGGCTGCGCCGGTGCGCGAGATTGTGACCCGGCGCCTGCGTCAGGCCTACCCGATCTACCTGAACGGCTTCGAGGCCCACCTCTATCCGCTGCTCGATTGGCTGGACCGCGTGCCCCGGCTGCTCACCTTCGGACGGCAGGGCCTCTTCGCGCACGATAACACGCACCACGCACTTTACATGGGCTACGCCGCGGCCGCATGCCTGCAACCCGATGGGGAATTCGATGACGCGCGCTGGCAGGCCTACCGCCGGGAATTCGAGAAGCATGTTGTCGAAGACTGAACTGACGCTCCGGGGCACGGCGTGGCGGTTGTTCCTGACCTGCTGGCTGGTCTACGCGCTGCACTTCGCAACCAACACCGTGCGCGAAATCTACCCCGCGTTGAGCCTGGGCGATAACCTGAGCCTCGATGTCTCCGAGTATGTGGGGCTGCACCCGGATATCTTCACCGTGCCCGGCCGCGGCGCGTACATCAACAACAATCCCGGCGCCTCCCTGCTCGGCGCGCTCCCGTACGCACTGACGCGGCCGCTCATCGAGCGTGCGGTAGACACGATCCAGCAGGCGCGGCTGCACAGCGGCGCCCCTGCGCCGGAGTACGATAACATCTATCCGCTCGCGCGGGAGTTCTATCGAGAGGCGTATGCGCGGGGCCTGGATGTGAAGTTCGCGCTCGGCGCCGGCGTCATGCAGGCGCTGCTGATGGCCCCGCTGTCGGCGCTCGGCGCAGTGACGATGTTCTACATCCTGTACGGCCTCACGCGGCGGCAGAGGACCGCGCTGCTGCTGGCCCTGCTCTATGCGTTTGCGACGCCCATCTTCTACCGGACTGCACAGCTCAACCAGAATGTGCTGATTGCGAACTT
>JAKPQT010000747.1 GCA_029555885.1 Chloroflexota bacterium
TCGACGGGGCGTCGGCGGGGTAGACGGATAGCGATTGCAGATGGGCGCAGCGAAGCTGCGCCCGGATTGAAGATTGAAGATTATAACGGGGCGGATATACAGGTTGGGGCGGACGTGCCAGCGAAGCTGGCACGTCCGCCCCATTCGTTACCGGTTGCGGGACGCTTCGTAGATGCGGATGTAGGCGTCGGGGTCGGTGCTGGCGACGGTCCTGCCGATGACGTCGAGCGGCAGGTCGTCCAGCCGGCGGAAGCGGAGGCAGGACTTGCCCATGTCGAGCTTCTTGCCGGCGTCAGCAAACCCCTGCGCCAGCGCCTGTTCCGCAGCCGGGTCGCCGTAGACGCACATGAGGTAGAGCGCGTAGTGGTTCTTCTGCGCGGCCAGGCCCAGGTAGGTCAGCGGCTGCTTGTTGTAGGTCTTGGGGTAGCGTTCGAGCGGAATCTCGTAGCTGATCATCCCATAGTTCATGGTCTCCCGGTAGCCCGCGGGCAGGTTGGCGAGGATGACCGCGCGCACCCGCTCGATGACCGCGCGGCGGTCCGGCGGCAGTTCGTTCAGATAGTCCTCTACGGTCGTTGCCTTGCTCTGCGCCATGTATTTTCTCCGACTTGCCTCACCCCCCAGGCGAGCGAAGCTCGCACCCCCTTTCCTGACCTGGGCGAGCGTGCGAACCTTCGGTTCGCCCAGGTCAGGGGAGGGGGTGCCGAGGGGGTGAGGTCCCGTTTGCCGTTACGCGGGTTTGGCGAATTCGCCTATTGCCACATCGCCCAGCGCGGCCAGCAGGTCCGCGGTGCGCAGGATGACGGCGGTGCCGCGGACGCCCGAGCCCATCGAGACTTCCCCCTGTTCTAACACGCTGCGGTCCAGCAGGACGCGCATGGGTGCAGGCAGGCCAAATGGCGCAACCGCGCCGCGCTCGTAGCCCGTCACGGCCAGCAGTTCCTCCTCCGTGGCGGTCGTCAGGCGCGACTGGCCCAGGAACGCGCGGAGCGCGGGCCAGGCCACCTGGCTGCGGCCCGCGACCAGCACCATCGCGTAGCTGTCTGCGCCGAGGCGAAACACGATGCTGCGGATGACCTGCGATGGCTGCTGGCCGCGCTCGCCGGCGGCCTGCTCGATCGTGTGCACCAGCCCCGCGTGGCGAAACACCCGATGGGGGATGCCCAGTTCGGTCAACGCGCGGGAGACGGGCGGTATTTCAGATGACATTTGTCGTCCTTCAGAAAACGGGTTTGACGGCGAAGCTACGCTGCGCACACAAACCCGTTTTGTATCCCGTTTGTTTTCTATCTTGCCCCTCACACAGCCCCGAAGCCCAGGCAGAAATACTCGTTCGGGTTGTTGTGCAGCCAGTCCGCAGCGATCCGCTCGGCCTCGCCCGTGTCGATCCAGCCGGCCTCCACCCGCTCCGCCAGCGCGGCGGCAACGACATCGCGCGCGATGCTGAGGTGCGCGACCGCGTGCAGGATGGAGTCGAAGTAATCGCCGCCGAACGCGTGGAACTTGCTGTGCGGGATCGCGGTCAGCCCCTCGCTGAGCAGGTTGGTCGCGTAGACCGGGTCGATGATGGGCAACCAGCACAGGTTCAGGTGGACGTTCGGGTAGTTCTTGCCGAGATACAGGTATTCTCCCATGTACGGCCAGTTGCCGTGGAACAGGTCGAATCGGACGTCGCGGTGCAACTCCAGCAGGGGGATCAGATGGACCGCGTTCGTCTTGGCGATGTCGTTGCGGATGCCGGCCATGTGGCCCGTATGGAGCTGGACCGGCATGTCGAGCTCGCGGGCCATCTCCATGAAGCGGTGGAACAGGTAATCCTGCAGCGGCTTCGCCTCCGGCCAGCCGAGCGCCGCGCGCGGGTCGGCGGCGATCCGGTTGAACAGCGCCTCCGCCTCGGCGCGGGACGGGTTGCCGAACGCCAGCGTCCGCTCGTAGGCCGACTGGTCCTTCATGCCTGCGGCCCCGCGCTCCTTCATGCGGCGGAAGGTCTCGCGGCACGCGGCCACGTAGTCGTCCAGCGTGGTGACCGGCGCGGCGACGAGCTGCGCGTTGTCCCACACCTGTTGCCAGGTGCGCACGCTGTGGAAGCCGGGCAGCGGAATCATGAAGCGGTCACGCTCATAGGTGCGGTGCGTGCCCGCGAGATAGGCCTTCAGGTCCGGCCAGGTATTGACGAGGCGGCAGCGGATGTTGGCCCGGTCGAGCACGCCCGCATAGACGGCCGGGTCGCGCAGGTTGGGCAGGCGGCCGCGGATGCGCTGGAGCGCGGGCCGCGTGAGCTGCGGCTCGTCGAACTGCTCGGCCAGGATACGCTTGGTGACGCGGGCATAGGCCGTATGCTCCGTCAGCCGCCAGATGCGCTCGAACAGGGGCCATTTCTGCTCGGTCGGGATGTCGTGGTTGTTGAGGTCGTCCCAGATGCCCCGCGCCTCGCCGGGCCAGCCGGGCCAGACCGCGGACCAGAGGTCGGACTGCATGTAGCCCTGGATGAGATAGGCGATGGGCTCGCCGCCCGCGGGCGCGGCATCCGGGCCGAGCGTGTGTTCATGGCAGTCGATGACCGGCAGCTGCTCGATGTAGGCACGCAGGCCGGTGTAGGTGGCGGTAGGAGGGGACATAGACAACTCCTGTGTTAGAAAAGGACGCGCTTCATGTTGGGAACGCGGCCATCTCGGATAAGCGAATGCGCTTGCGCGCCACGAATACGCGAATCGCGTGCGTCGTGGAGGGGATATTCGCGTATTCGTGAGTGATTCGCGTATTCGCGATGGCCGCGTTCGTCCTCAGAATGAAACAAACCCGTCTTCTTGATGCTATAGAGCAGCGGCGCGCAGCCAGACGCGCATCTCGCCGGGCGTGCGGTTGGCCCAGGCGTAGTACGGGACCGCCAGCAGGTCGATGGCGCGCGCGGCAGGCGGCTCGGTGCGATAGAGGTCGCCCTCCGCCCAATCCGCTGCGTCTGTCGCGCGGCCCGGCCCGCGCAGCACGATCACGCCGCCCAACAGGTCGGGGCGGTACTCGTGGACGAATTGCCCGCCGGTCACTGCCGCAGGGTCGACCGAGAGGCGGTCCAGCGCGCCATCCGCGGCGCCGTGGTCCGCGGCCTCGAGGCAGTAGACGAGCGGCCCGCGCTGGAGCGCAACGCGGCCCTGGAGCTGGCGGATGGCCGGGTGCGGGTAGACGGTGCGGATGGGCATCGCCATGTCCAACTCCACGACATCGCCCGGCTGCCACTCGCACGTGAGCGCGAGATAGCCGTTCGCGGCGGGCGCGGCGTCGGGCAGCGGCTCGCCGTTGATGTGCACCTGCCAGTCCGTGCACCAGCCCGGCACGCGCAGGTGCAGGGTGAACCGCTGCGCGGCCGCCGGCTCGACCGTGATGCGCACCGCGCCGTCCCACGGATAGCGCGTGACTTGGCGCAGCGTCACGGGACGGCCCGCGATGTCCAGCGTCGCGGTGGAACTGCCGTAGAGGTGGACCCACGCAGCATCGACGCTGGTCGAGTAGAAGTAGCCGCCGAGGCTGGCGAGCACGCGTGCAATGTTCGGCGGGCAGCAGGGACAGAGGAACCACGGCTCGCGGCGGCGGTCGCCCGCGCTGGCGAGCGGGTTCTCGTAGAAGAAGGTGTCGCCGGCGAGCGAGACGCCGCTGAGGAAGCCATTGTAGAGCCCGCGCTCCAGCACGTCCGTGTAGCGGCGGTCGCCCTCGAACTGGGCCAGGCGGTGCGCCCACAGCAACAGGCCGATGGTGGCACAGGTCTCGGCGTAGGCGGTCTCGTCGGGCAGATCGTAGTCGAGGGTGAAGCCCTCGTTGTGGCGCGACGGGCCGATGCCGCCGGTCAGGTACATGCGGCGGCCGATCAGGTTGTCCCACAGGCGGCCGGCGGTGGCGAGCAGCGTGGCGTCGCGGTTCTCGTGCGCCAGGTCGGTCGCGGCGCTGAGCAGGTACATCGCGCGCACGGCATGGCCCACGACCTTCTCCTGCTCGCGCAGCGGCACGTGCGCCTGGCAGTACTCGTAGGTCTTGGCCCAGAAGGCCGCGGGGTCCTCCCCCCGCGCCCGCGCCTCGATGTCGTAGTAGTGCGGCTGGGTCCCCCGCTCGTCCACGAAGTAGGTCGCCAGGCGGAGATAGCGGTCGTTGCCGGTCGCGCGGTAGAGGCGGACGAGGGCCAGCTCGATCTCGGGGTGGCCGGGATAGCCGGCCAGCTTGCCCGGCCCGCGTCCGAAGGTGGCGTCGATGTGGTCGGCGTAGCGGCAGAGCGCATCCAGTAGCTTGCGGTCGCCGGTGGCCTCGGCGTGTGCGACCGCGGCCTCCATCCAGTGCCCGGCGCAGTAGAGCTCGTGCCAGTCGCGCAGGTTCTTCCAGCGCATGTCGGGCTGCGTGCGGATGAAGTGGGTGTTCAGGTAGCCGTCGGGCTGCTGTGCGGCGACGACCTTATCCACCACGGCATCCACCAGCCCGGCGAGCGCCGGGTCGGGATGCACGGCCAGGGAGTAGCTGGCCGCCTCGACCCACTTTGCAGGGTCCGAGTCCCCGAAGATGAGCACGATGGGTGACGGGACCGGGCGCTCGAAATCGAGGTCGAACGCGGCGATACGGCCGGTTTCCTCCAGCTTGCGGTAGATGTGGGGGAGGGTGACAATGCGGTTCGTCTCGATGCGGGGCGACCAGAAGCCATCCCCGAAGCGGACGTCTTTATAGGACACGGGCGTGAGCTGTTGTTGCGGCGCGGACATGATCCTCTCCTTGCGCGGTTCCCGCCGGGCGGGACCTCTGTTGGCATTGTAGCGCAGGGACGCCAAAGCGCCTATTACGAACCGGGCTGATGGCTTGGGCAACCGCCCGTTGGGTGGTAAGATGCCGGGCACGGGCCACGCAACGGGAGCCAGGTTCGGGCGTAATCGTGAAGAGGATGTGACCGAGCGGCCGTTCAGGCCGGGGGCAGCTCGATCAGCCGGGGGTGCAGCACGCCCTCGATCACGTCGATGACCGCGACGGTGACGGGCAGAGTGAAGCGCCGCGGGCCGGCGCTGCCGGGGTTCAGCCAGAGGACGCCGTCGCGCCGAGCGATCGACGGCCGGTGCGTGTGGCCGCTGATGATGGCAGCGTAGCCCGGCGCAGCGGCGTTCACGCCGAAGTGGCCGAGGTAATTGGCGTCGTGCAGGACGTAGAACCGGACGGGGCCGGCCGCGACGACCTGCCATTCGGGGAGCGCGCTGGCCCACGCGCCGCGGTCGACGTTGCCGCGCACGGCCATGACCGGCGCGATCTCCCGCAGCGCGTCGAGGATCTCGGGCCGGCCCACGTCACCCGCGTGGATGATGAGCTCGGACCCGCGTAGCGCGTCGAGCGCCTTCGGCCGCAGGAGGCCGTGGGTGTCGGAGATGACGCCGATGCGGTGGGTGGACATGGATTGCATTCTAAGCCGATGCTAGAGTGAGTACCGAGGTCAGAATCGAGACAGGATTGACAGGATTACTCCGGTAAGTCCTGTCGATCCTGTCCAGAATCGCCTCTGGTTTTCACATTGGACTGAGTATAGCTGGCAGAAACCGTGCGTGTCAATGTCCGTATCTGATGAGGATGGAGGGGTATGCCCGAACCATCGGTCCTGGGGGTCTTCGGTGCGGTGATTCTCGCGCGGCTGCTGCTGCCGCTGCTGATCCCGAAATACCCGTTGCCCGCGATCCTCCTCTGCCTCCTCGTGGACGGGGTGGACCAGACCGTCTTCCAGACTTTCACGAACGTGCCGCTCGACGGCTATCAGAGCTTCGACAAGGCGCTCGACATCTATTACCTGGTCATCGCATATCTCTCGACGCTGCGCAACTGGCAGAACAGCCACGCGTTCGGCATCAGCCGGTTCCTGCTCTACTACCGGCTCGTCGGCGTCGTGCTGTTCGAGCTGTCGGAGTGGCGGCCTCTGCTGCTCATCTTCCCGAACACTTTCGAATACTTTTTTATTTACTACGAGGCTGCGCGCAGCGGGTGGCACGCGTCGCGGCTCTCGCGCCGGACGCTGCTTCTGGTGGCCGCGGGCATCTGGGTGTTCATCAAGCTGCCGCAAGAGTGGTGGATCCACATCGCGCAACTCGACGTGACCGACCTGGTCAAGACCAAGCTGTTCGGCGCAGCGGCCGATGCATCCTGGGGCGAGGCCGTCGCAGCCGCGCCGCTCGTCCTGGCCGCACTGCTCGCTGCGGTGCTGCTGCTGGCGTTCGCCGCCTGGCGGCTGGTCATTCCCCGGCTGCCGCGGCCGGAGCACTCGTTCAGGCTGTCGGCGGGCCCGCCGCCCGCGGCCGCGGACACCGCGGAGGAACGCCGCACCATCTTCGCCCACACGCGGCGGCCGTTGGACCGCATCGCGCTGGAGAAGGTCGTGCTCGTGACCCTGGTCACGCTGATTTTTGGGCAAATCCTGCCCGACTTGCAGTCGAGCAACCTGCGGCTGGCGCTGGGCGTGACAGTCATCGCGCTCATCAATTCGGTGGCGAGCTACGGACTGGCGCACCGCGGCTACGGCTGGCAGAATGCGCTCATGCATTTCATCGTCCTGGGCGCGGTGAACGCCGGGGTTGCAGCCGTCGCGTACCTGTTCTTTGGCCTCGGCCAGCCGATCAACCTGGGGAATGCCCTCTTCCTGCTCCTGCTGCTCACGCTGCTGGTCATGCTCCACGACTACTACCAGCCGATGCACGCGGTGCGGTTCGACGCGGAGGCGCAGGCGGCGAGCGCGATGGTGGGCGAGGGCGGACGATTGACGATTGAAGATTGAAGATTGGAGAATGGAAACGAACATGAGCCGGTTAGATTTGTTGGCACAGATTCGGGAGCAGGTAGGGGAGCGGCTGGAGGATGGCCGGGTGCAGGGGCGCATGGTCTACTGCATCGAGGACGGCGCGCGGCTCGGCCCGGAGGCGCGGGAGCCTGCCGGCTACCGCCACGGCGCGCATTTTCACCCGCGCGCGTTCATCTTCGATCCGGTCACGCGGTTCGAGTTCCGGCCGGACGGCGAGCTGCTGCACTTCGCAGTGGGCGGGCTGCTGTGGCGGGAGGAAGCGGACGGCCCGCGCTACTGCCTGTTCCGGCGGCGGATGCACCCGACCGGCTATTATACGCTGCCGGCCGGCCACCTGGAACGGGGCGAGACGCCGGACCTGACGCTGCGCCGCGAGGTGTACGAGGAGACCGGCCTGGCAGTGCTCTCTGCGGAGCTGCTGTTCGAGGGCGAGCTGCCGGACGACTGCCGCCGCGGGGCGGACTATCACCACTGGCACGCGTACCTGTGCCGCTGCATCGGTGAGCCGGCGCTCTGCAACGAGTCCGACATCGTCGGGTGGTACACGCGCGGCGAGATCCTCCACGACCTGCCGCTGACCTACCCGACGGGCGTGATTTGCGAGCGGCTGTTCGGTGAGTGGCCGGGCCGCGTGCGGGGGAGATAGACAGGTTCGTAGTGGGCGCTTTAGCGCTCTGGCACTGTTGCGTCTGGACAATTTAGCTCGGTAGTGGCACCGGGGTTGTCCTCACGCCTCTCCCACACCGCGGTGTGGGAGAGGCGAATCTCTAAAGTGGGTTTTTGGGGCCGCTTTGCGGCCCCAAAAACCCACAAAACAGGATTTCCCCGCCCCCGCCAGCGGGGGCGGGGCTAGGGGTGGGGGCGGCAGACTACCGAGTCATTTTGCCAAAATGCAATAGCGCCTACTACAAACGGTGCTATATATGGAGCCTTGTCATGGCTGATCCGCTAGACAACTTTTCGCCGCCTGTGGCGCAGTGGTTCCGTGGGGCGTTCGGGCAGCCGACCGCGCCGCAGGCCGCGGGCTGGCCGCCCATCCAGCGCGGAGAGCACACGCTCATCCTCGCGCCGACCGGCTCAGGCAAGACGCTGGCCGCGTTCCTGTGGAGCATCGACGAGATTTACCGGGAGCTGGCCGAAGACCGGGATCGCGCCGGCGTGCGCCTGCTCTACGTCTCGCCGCTCAAGGCGCTCAACAACGACATCGAGCGCAACCTGCGCGCGCCGCTGGCAGGCATCCGCGCAACCGCAGAGGCCTTACGTCAGCCGCTTCCGCCGCTGCACGTCTCCGTGCGCACGGGCGACACCCCGGCCGCGGCCCGCCAGGCGATGGTGCGCAAGCCGCCGCACATCCTCATCACCACGCCGGAATCGCTCTACCTGATCCTGTCCAGCCCGCGCGCCCGCGATATGCTCAAGACCGTGCGGACGGTCATCGTGGACGAAATCTACACCCTCGTCGGGGAGAAGCGCGGAGTGCATCTCACGCTGAGCCTCGAACGGCTCGAACACCTCGCCGGTCGACGCATCCAGCGCATCGGGTTGTCCGCAACCGTGCGCCCGCTGGAGGAGGCCGCGCGGTTCCTGGGGGGTCAGACGTTCGACGCGCTGCCGGACGGCGAATCGACAAGCGCAGCCGGGACTCCGCGGTCCGGGGAGGCTGAGGCTGCGCCAACACCCCGGCCCGTGACTATCGTGGACACGGGTTACCGGAAGCCGCTCGACCTGGAGGTCGTGACGCCGGTGGAGGATTTCCGCAACCTGCCCGGCACGACCATCTGGCCGACCGCTATCCCGCAGGTGTTGGGCGACGTGATGCGCCACCGCTCCACGCTCATCTTCGCCAACAATCGCCGGCTGGCGGAGCGGACCGCGGACCGGCTCAACGCGCAGATTGCGGCGGAACGTTCGGAGGAAATCCCGCCGGGCAGCACCGAGGCGCTGGCGCCGGGCGGCATCGCGCGCGACCGCGGCATGTTTGCCATCGGCGCGGAGGGGCCCATCCGCGCGCACCACGGCAGCATGTCGCGCGAGGCGCGGCGCGAGATGGAAGAAGACCTCAAGGCAGGGCGGCTTCCCGCGCTGGTCAGCACGGGGACGCTGGAACTGGGCATCGACATCGGCATGGTGGACCTCGTCGTCCAGCTCCAGTCGCCCAAGAGCGTGAGCCAGGGGCTCCAGCGCGTCGGGCGGTCGGGCCACATGGTCGGGCAGACGAGTCGCGGGCGCATCTACGCGACGCATCGCGAGGACCTCGTGGAGGCGGCAGCCGTCGCGGCCGGGATGCGCGCGGGGGATGTCGAGGAGACGACCACCCCGCGCAACGCGCTGGACGTGCTGGCCCAGCAGGTGCTCGCGTCCGTCTCCGTGGAGCCGTGGGATGCCGATGCGCTCTACCGGCTCGTCCGGCAGGCATATCCGTACGCAGACCTGACCCCGCGCGCATGGGAATCCGTGCTGGCGATGCTGTCGGGCCGCTTCCAGGGCGTCAGCGGCGTCGGCCACCCGTCGCTGCGCCCGCGCATCGCGTGGGACCGCATCAACAACGGGCTGGCGACGCTGCCCGGCACGCGGCTGCTGGCGCTCAACAACCCCGGCACCATCCCCGACACCGGCGCATATGATGTCTACCTCGCTGACGGGAAGACGCGCGTCGGCACGCTGGATGAGGAGTTTATCTTCGAGACGCGGCCGGGCGACACCTTCCTGCTCGGCTCGAACGTCTGGCGCGTCATGGCGATCGAGAACGACCGGGTAGTCGTCTCCGATGCTGCGGGCCATTTGCCGCGGATGCCGTTCTGGCACGGCGATTATCCGTGGCGGCCCTACGAACTGGGTGTGCGCATCGGGCGGCTGCGTCGCGAGGTGGCGACGCAGGTCCGGCTGTACCAGAACGAGCCGGAGAAGGTCATCGCGTGGCTGCGCGAGGCGTACCTGCTGGACCGTAACTCCGCGGTCAACTTGCATGATTACGTCAATCGCCAGCTCGACGCGCTCGGCGGCATCTCGTCGGATGAGGAGATCATCATCGAGACGTTTGCGGATGCCGTGGGCGAGGCGCGCGCGGTCGTGCACTCGCCGTTCGGCGGGCGCATCAACGGCGCGTGGGCGCTGGCGCTGGCCGATGCGCTGCGCGAGCGAACCGGCATCGACATCGAGACGCAGGTCAACGACGACGGCATCCTCCTGCGCTTCCCCGGGGCCGCGCTCAGCGAGCTTAGCGCCGCGCCGGACATTGCGACCGAGGCGGAGTCGCTCCATGCGCTGCGCGAGGCGGCAGGTGAGAGAGAGGTGACGCCGCCGGGCATCATTTCGCCCGCGCACATCATCCGCCGGATGGGAGTGGACGAGGCGCGGCGGCGCATCCTGCGTGAGCTGCCCAACTCCGCGGTTTTCGGCGCGCGGTTCCGCATGAACGCGGCGCGGGCGCTGCTGCTGCCGCGGTCACGCGGACGCAGGCGCACCCCGTTCTGGCTGCAGCGGCTCAAGGCGCGCGACCTGCTGGCCGCGGTGCGCAATCAGCCCGACTTTCCGATCATCGCGGAGACGTACCGCGACTGCCTGCGCGATGTGCTGGACCTGGAGCATCTCAACGAGGTGCTGCAGGGCATCGAGGAGGGGCGCATCCGCGTGACCGCAGTCGAGACTGCTACGCCGTCGCCGCTGGCCGCGGGTCTGCTGTATGCGTTCGCCAGCGTGTATCTGTACGAGTGGGACACGCCGAAGGCTGAGCGGCAGTTGCAAGAACTGGCGCTCAGTCGCGAGCTGGTGGATGACCTGCTGGCGGGTGCGGGCTCGGGGCGGCTGCCGCTCAGGCCGGAGGCCGTGGCCGAGGTCACGGACGGGACCGCGCGGCCTGCGCGCACTGCGGATGAGCTGGCCGTGCTGCTGCTCCAGATGGGCGACCTGACGGCAGCCGAGGTCGCCGCGCGGGCGGGCGAGGACGCCGTGCCGTGGCTGGCGGAACTGGCTGCGGCGGGCCGTGTGGTCGAGCTGGACCTGCGCACCGCGCACGGCAGCGAGCGGCGGTGGGTGGCCGCGGAACTGGCCGGGGAGTATGCGGGGCTGCTGGCGGACGCATCCGCTGGCGAGACCGACGCAGCCGAAGGCCTGACAACCGTCCTGCAGCGCTACCTGCGCTCCGCCGGACCGGTGACGCGCGAGGAGATCCTCGACCGGTACGGGTTTAGGGAGGACTGGCTCACCACGAAGCTGGACCGGCTCGTTGCAGCGCGCGAGCTGGTGCGCGGCCGGTTTGCGCCCGATCGCTCGGCTGGAGACCAGTACTGCGACCGAGGCTTGTTCGAGCGGCTGTATCGCCGCACGTTGACGCTCCTGCGGCGGGAGGTTGCGCCGGTCCCGCTGGAGGTGTTCGCCGCATTCCTGCTGCGCTGGCAGGGGACCGGGCCGGCGCAGCGCACGGAGCCTGACGCGACTGCCGCTGCGGTCGGGCAGTTGCGCGGGTTGGCCCTGCCCATGGCCGTGTGGGAGCGCGACGTGCTGCCCGCGCGCGCGGTCCGCTACCACCAGTCTGCGCTGGACGCGCTGCTGCGCAGCGGGGAGCGTGCGTGGATCTGTGCTGGCGGCGATGCGAAGCGTGCTGGTGGCGCCGCGCAGCGCGCCAACGTACGATTCGTCGGCCGCGGGGAAGGCGGGCTGTTCCTGCGCGACTTCCCCGTCACGCTGCCCGATGCGGGGCTGGCGGACCCGGCCGACCGTGCCGCGGCCGCGATCTACGGCTACCTCAAGGCGGAGGGTGCGTCCTTCGTAGCGGACCTTGCGGCAGGGCTCGGGCTGTCGCCGGCCGCGCTGCGCGGCGGGCTCACGCGGCTCGCGCTGGCCGGGCTGGTGACGGGCGACAGCCTCGCGGCGCTGGCCGCGGTGCTGGGCGAGACGGGTGCGCCGCGCGAGCGGCAGGCCAACGACCGGCTGGCCAGCGGGCTGGCCGCAGAGCTGGCTGCACGGCGACCGGGCCGCGGCGGGCGGCGGATGGCGCGGCCCACGCGCGAGAGCCTGTACGCGGCGCAGCGTCGCGTGGAGGCGCGGTTGGCCCCGGATGAGCCGCGCGAGGACGAAGGGTGGAGCGGGCGCTGGTCGCTTGTGAGCCGGGCCGCGGTATTCGGGCCGCCGCGCAGCGCCGAAGACCGTGCCGCAGCGCTGGCACCGTTGCTGCTTGCGCGCTATGGCGTGCTCACGTCCGAGCTGGTCGCGCGGAGCGAGAGTGCGTGGGCCTGGCTGGGGGGCGGGGAGGAAAGCCCCGCCATCCCGCAGCCGGCCGAGGCCGCGCTCGACTGGAGTCCGCTGTACATGCAGTTGCAGCGGATGGAGCTCCGCGGGGAGGTGCGCCGGGGGTACTTCGTGCAGGGGCTGTCGGGCGTGCAGTTTGCACTGCCCGAGGCGGTGGAGGGGCTCCGCGCGAGCCGCGACACGCTGGACGGCGACGAGAGCGTGACCTGCCTGGTGAGCCTGGACCCGGCCAATCTGTACGGCGGGGAGGCGGGCGGGATAGGACGCGGGCAGGGCGATCCTTCGACGGGCGGAGACCGGAAGCTGGATGGGCGCAGCTTTGCTGCGCACGGAAGCTGGGGTCCTTCGACTGGCGGTGATTCGTTGGGCGCGGTGAGCCGTACACCTGCTCAGGATGCTTCGACTAATCCAGACCTCTATCGCTTTGCGCGGGTGCCGTCGACCCATGTTGTGCTCTGGCGCGGCGTGCCGGTGCTCGTCGCGGAGGACAGCGGCGCGCGGCTGACCGCGGCGGGGGTCGAGGAGGAAGTGCTCAGGGCTGCGCTGCGTGCATACCTGCAGCGGCCGGGCGCTCCGAAGCGCACGAGCGTCTCGACATGGAACGGCGCGGACGTGCTCGGCAGCGCGGGCGAGCCGCTGCTGCGCGGGCTGGGCGGCTCGCGCACGCCGGCGGGGATCGATGTGTGGCTGGAGGCGTGAGGAGAGGCTCACGCAAAGACGCCAAGACCGCAAAGAGGCTCTTCACAATGCTTTGCGTCCTTTGCGTCCTTTGCGACTTTGCGTGAGATTCCCGTCTCCGTCAGCCGGCGGCGCGGGCGAGCCGCTGGCGCAGCACCTGGGGTGACTGTGCGCCGACAATCTGGTCCACGACCTGGCCGTTGCGGAAGATGAGCAGGGTCGGGATGCCCTGGATGCTGAAGCGCGCGGGCGTACGCGGGTTCTCGTCCACGTTGAGCTTGGCGACCACTGCGCGGCCCGCGAATTCCGCGGCCAACTGCGACACCGCGGGGGCAATCATCTTGCACGGGCCGCACCACTCGGCCCAGAAGTCCACGAGGACGGGCAGCGACGTGCCGCGCAGCGTGGCGTCGAATGTGGCGTCGGTGAGGGTGATGGGTTGGCCGGCGCCGCGGGGCGCGCCCGCAGGCTCGCGGCGCGGCTCAGTGGGGCGCGGGGGTTCAGCGGGCCGCGCCGGTCCGCCGGATGCGCCGGCGGGCTGCAACGCAATGCTCGGCCCCGTCGGGGCGGGCGGACGCGTGCCGCCGCGGGCCAGGTAATCCAGCCAGGCGGCCAGCTCCCGCTCGCCCGCCGCGCCCGTGCCGCGCTCGACGGTCTTGCCATCGCGCACGAACACCAGTGCGGGCAGGTGGGTGATGCCGTACTGCCGCGCAACCGCCGGCTCCTCGTCCACGTTGACCCGCGCAATGAGCGCCTTCCCTGAATAGGTCTTCGCCAGCCGCTCCAACACCGGCGCCAACTGGTCACACGGCGGGCAGTCGCGACGCCACAACACCAACAGCACCGGCAGCCCGGCGTTCAGCACGCGGCCCAGGTTCGCTTCGTTCGTATGAATCGGCGCATCAATCGCCATACCATCCCTCCGTTCGACTTGCGGCAAGTTCGGCGCAACGGATGTCGCTGCGCTCATGTCGGATAAACGAATGGCCGTTCCTCGTCCACATCCTTCATCCGTTACGCGCACCGTAGGTGCGCCATCCGTTGCGTCGCCGCACCCACACCGCCAGCCCCACAATGCCCAACAGGCCGATCGCTGCGGCCACCCATCCGACGCGCCACGGCGCGGGGCTGAAGGCCAATTCGACCTGGTGCTGGCCCGCGGGCACGGCCACGCCCTGAAACAGGTAGTTCGTGCGCCACGGCTCGCCCGCAGGCGCGCCGTCGATCGTCACGCGCCAGCCAGGATACCAGACCTGGCTCACGAAGATCAGTGCCGGAGCATCCGCATTGACCGAGAATGATAGGCGGTTGCGGCCTTGCCGGATGTCGCTGACCGTGCCGCTGCCGCCCGCGGGGATCGCCGCGGTGGACGGCGCCTGGATGACCGCGGTCACCGTCGGGTCGAACCCGGCCGCGGTGACCGCCTGGAGCGCGGCGTCGGGCGACGGCTGGAACACGATGTCACGGACGATGAACGCGCGGGGGAGCGCCTGCCGGTTCTCGTAGACGTTCAGATCGGGGTCGCCGTCGAAGGCCAGCGCGAACTTGCCCCAGTCCAGCTCGACATCCTTCTTCGCGATGACGTAGCGCACGTTCAGCAGATCGTAGAGCCGCGTGGAGCGCGAGCCGAGGCTGTTCCAGTAGCGCTCGAAGTCGGCCAGCACGAGCGGATTCGCGACCCCGGCCACATCCTCCAGGCCGTACAGCAGCGCGGTGTCCGGCTGCCAGAGGGACTCGATCTGCGTCCGGCTGTCGATGCGGAACGGACCAGGCTGCGCCGCCAGGTAGGCCGCAATCGGCCCCTGTTCGAAGCTCTGCGAGGGGTCCTGGGTGCCGAGGTCCTGGTAAGCGGCGAGGCTGGCGACATCGAGGAAGATGAGCCCCGCAGCCAGCCAGCCGAGCGTGTTGGCGCGCGGCCAGCCGGAGCGCCATGCGGTCAGCCACAGGGAGGACGCCGCGAGCAGGCCCGCGAAGGTCACGACCGCGATGAGCGTGATGGAGATGCGGATGACGATGGCCGGGTCGCGGTCCTGGACGAGCAGCAGCGCAAGATAGGCCAGCGGGACCGCGACGGCCCAGACCGCGGCGGTCGCGCGGCCGACCAGCCGCCAGGCGCGATTGAAGACGACTGCCGCAGGGCCGCTCAGCGGGCGGAGCAGGATGTCCAGACCGAGCGCGGCCAGCCCGGCCAGCGCGAAGTCGGTCAGCAGGACGAAGCGCGCCGGCGCGCGGAGCTGGCCGAACCCGGGCAGCAGCGTGAGCCAGCCGTGCGGGATCGCGTAGATGCCGAGCGCGAGGAGGAAGCTGCCCGCGGCGAGCGCGGCGAGCGCCCAGGTCCGCCGCTCACGGCGCAGCGCCAGCGCCAGCCCGGCCAGGATCAGCGGCAGGATGCCCAGGTAGCCGATCTCGACGCGCGGCCACGCGCCCCAGTGGAACTGCGGCCCGCGGCCGAAGAAACCGGGGATCAGCCAGCCGATCCACTGTGCGGGCGACAGCGAGTAGCCCGCGGTCTCCGCATAGCTCCAGTCCGCGCGGGCGGTCTGGCCTGCGAGCTGGAGCGAAGGCAGGAGGACCGGCGCGGCCAGCAGCACCGCAACGAGGAAACAGACCGCCAGCGCCAGCACCGCGGCCGCGCCGCGCACCTTGACGTCCGGCTCTGCGTGCGCCAGCCAGACCTCGCACGCAGCATAGAAGGCCAGGGCAAGCGCAATGAACAGCGTGGCCTGGATATGGCCGGCGAGCGTCGCGACGGCCAGCAGCACGCCGGCGAGCGCAGCCCGGATAAGTCGCGCGACGACGGGCCGCAGCGCACTGTCCAGCGGGGAGCCGAATGCCCAGAAGACCCAGGGCAGCCAACTGGCAACCCCGTTGAAATTGAGGTTGCCGAAGTGGGTCACAAAGGCATCGGAGAACATGAAGGCCAGCGCACCCGCGAGGGCTGCGATGCGCCGCGTGCGCAGCCCGCGCACGAGCCAGAGGTACATGCCTGCGCCCGCAAACCAGATGTGCGCGATGCTCAACCCCTGCAGCGCGCTGTAGGGGAACGCGGGCCGGAGCAGGAAGAGCAGGAGGTTGGGCGGATAGAGGAAGCCCGCCTGAATGTCGCCCACATGGGGCGCGCCGCCGTACAGGTGCGGATTCCACAGGGGCAGCGCGCCGTCGGCCAGCGCGGCAGCCGTGAAGCGATACGTCGGATAGAGGAAGGAGACCAGGTCACCGCCATCCGCCGGCATCCAGTTCTGACCGGCCACGACGCGCCAGAAGAAGCCCAGCGTGGCGAGGGCCAGCACGCCCACCGCCAGCAGGTCCCGGTGCCAGGGGGTTACCAGCCGGCCGCGGCGGTAGGCCGTCCAGACGCCTGCCAGCACCGCCAGCCAGAGCACAATCACGAAGAGCCAGCCCATGTGCTGCTCATCCTTTCGGGGGTCAGGGGTGCGATCTGAGCGGATGATACCACAGCCGCAGAGAAAAGCGGAATGGGTTGCAGAACCGCAGTGTTTGTCCGTCCGCGGCACTTCAGGTATGATGTTAGTCATTCAGCTACATGAGGTTCTCCGATTGAAACTTGATATCCGCCGCCTCTTCTGGCCGCTCATCGCACTCTGTGCAGCCCTTACGCTCATCGTGCTGGTCGTCATGCCCGCGGAAAAGACCATCGGCCAGGTCATCAAGATCGTCTATCTGCACGGCGCGCTGAGCCGCGCGGGGATGGTGGGGCTGGTGGCTGCGGGTGTGGCCGCGCTGATCTATTTCGTGGCACGGCGTCCTGCTGCAGGGGCGTGGGTGGAAGGGCTGCTCATCAGCGGCTGGGCCTTCTGGACCGCGCATTTCATCGTCAGCATGCCGGCCACCCGGCTGACCTGGGGGCCGTGGATCGCGTGGGGCGAGCCGCGCGTCACGATGACGCTGCAGGTCATCGGTGCAGGACTGGTCATCATCCTGGTCACGCGCTTGATCGGCAGCCGGCTGTTTACGGCCGCGGCTGCGCTGCTGTTGGCCGTGGCAGTCGCCTTCATTGCCGGGCAGACGGGCGTCATCCGTCATCCGTTGGACCCCATCGGCGGCTCACCCTCGACGACGCTGCGCCTGGTGTATCTGCTGCTGTTGATACCCGTGATTGCGGGCATGTTTGCCGTGGCCTGGCGGCTTAGCTCGAATGTGGCCGAGCCGCTGGCGGCAGCGTCTCATAAGGAGACCGGGAGGACAGCATGAAACTCGTCAACGTGGCGGAGATGCGCGAGCTGGAGCAGGTCACAGACGCCCGCGGCCATTCCTACAGCGCGATGATGGCGATGGCCGGGCAGTCCGTGGCCGGCCTTGCCATCACACTGCGCCTGCTCGAACCTGACGAGCATGTGCTCGTGCTCGTCGGGCCGGGCAACAACGGCGGCGATGGTCTCGTGGCCGCGCGCGCGCTGCTCGACGCAGGCGCGGAGGTGACGGTCTACGTCTGGAAGCGCGACGTCAAGGGGGACGAGAATTTCCGCGTCCTGAAGCGCCGCCGCCGCCGGATCGCCATCCTCTGGGCCGACAATGATCCCGGCTTCGCGAAACTGCGCGAGGAACTCCGCCAGGTCGAGCTGGTGATCGATGCGCTGCTCGGCACGGGCGTCACGCGGCCCATCGACGCGCAACTCGCCGAGCTGCTTGCGGTGGTCAAGGAGGAAATCGCGGCGCGGCGGAGCATGGATGAGCTGCCTATGCCGGCGGGGCTATTTGCCGTGCCGCGCTTTCCGCTCATCGAGGCACAGACCTACGGCATGCCGCTGCCGCAGCCCCGCGGGCCGTCGCTCGCAGGGCTATCCGATGCGCTGTTCGATGAAGACGACCTGGGCGATGATGGCGAGTATGAGGACGAGGCCGGGTTCGACGATATCGACTGGGACCAGCCGTGGGCCGATGACGAGCAGCTTCCGCCGTGGCCGGAATTGCCGGTCCTGGCCGTGGACTGTCCGAGCGGGCTCAACTGCGACACAGGCGAGCTCGACCCGGCCGCGCTGGATGCGACGGTGACCGCCACCTTCGGGCTGCCGAAGTGGGGCCAGCTTGAGTATCCGGGCGCGGGGGCGTGCGGTCTCCTGTCGGTCGTAGACATCGGCATCCCGCCCGAGCTGGTCGAAGCATTGCCTGTTGAGGTGATCGAACCTGCGTATGTGCGGCAGTGGCTCCCCCAGCGGCTGGCGGATGCGCATAAGGGCACGTTCGGCAAGGCGCTCATCGTGGGCGGCTCGCTGAATTATACGGGCGCGGTCGGGCTGAGCGCGCGGGCGGCCGGTCGCGCGGGCGCGGGCCTGGTCACGCTGGCGATTCCTCTGCCGCTGCACGCGGCGCTGGCCGGCTGGCTGCCGGAGGCGACGTGGCTGCCGCTGCCGGGGCCGGAGGGCTGCCACACGGCAGAGGGTGCAGCCAGCCTGCTCGCCCAGGTCCAGGGCTACAGCGCGCTGCTGGTCGGCCCGGGGCTGACGACGAGCGATGGCGCACGCGCCTTTCTAGACAGGCTGTTCGCAGTCGACGGACTGGATCGGGAAACCTGGGCCGGCCGGGTGGTGGTCGACGCGGATGCGCTCAATCTGCTGGCGCAGGCGGCAGATTGGCCGGCGCGCCTGCCGCACGGCAGCATCCTGACGCCGCATCCGGGCGAGATGGGCCGGCTGACCGGACTCACGGCGAGCGAGGTGAACGCACAACGCATCGAGCACGCCCGGCGCTATGCGGCGGAATGGGGCCATATCGTGCTGCTCAAGGGGCCGCACACGGTGATTGCGTCACCTGACGGACGGACGGCGGTCCTGCCGTTTGCGACGGCAGTGCTGGCAACCGCGGGCAGCGGGGATGTGCTGGCGGGGGCGATCGTGGCGATGCTGGCCCAGGGCCTGCCTGCGTTCGAGGCAGCCGTGGTGGGGGCCTATCTGCACGGTCACGCAGGGATGATCATCGAGCGTTCGACCGGCCCCGCGGGGACAGTGGCCGGTGATCTGCCGGGGCGCTTCCCGGAGGCGCTGGGGCAGCTCCTGGCCGGACGGTAGAATCACAGGTTGAAGGTTCGTAGTGGGCGCCTTAGCGCCAATCAGGCACGGGCGCTAAAGCGCCTACTACGAACGAATGGATCAGGTCAGGGTAAGGGCGCGGAAGGTCCCTCGCCGGCTTGGGCGATCTTGTTCTGCGCTTCCTGGACGGCCTGCTGCGCCTTCTTGACATTGTCCGCCAGCACAATCCGGCCGCGTTCCTGCACGTACTCGACCTGGTCACGCGCCTGTCCCGCCAGGTGCTGCGCCTGCAGCCGCGCCTCACGCGCGGCATCTTCCGCCTGTTGGCGCGCATCCAGCGCGATATGTTCCACCTGGGACTTCAGCCCGGTGGCCTTCTCCTGCAACTGCCGCCGCGTCTCCTCGCCCGGCGTCGGGGCCAGCAACAATGCTGCGGCCGCGCCCGCCAACGCACCCAGCAGGAACCCCAGGACGAATCCTCCATCCTCATTTTCGCTCATGGTTGCTCTCCTTGCGTGAACATACATCGATCAGGAAACCAGACCGGCAGGTACGCAGCCTATTTGCGGTGGTTGCGTCCGCCGAACAGAGTGTTGACAGCCTGCCGCGCGCCCGCCGCATAGCTGGATACCTTCACGACCGGTTGCACCAGGTGGTCGCTCATAAAGGTGGCTGTCCCGCGCACCGTGCCCACGGTCTCCTGCGTGGACCGCAAGATGGGAATGACTTCCTCGCGCAGCAGCTTGACCAGGCGAATAACCTGGATAACGAGTATGATGAGCGTTATCCCGATAATGATCGATTCAAGCGCTAACAAGATAATCGCGATATCACGTGCTGTAGCCATTAATCCACCTCCCATAGCAACGAGTATAGCATAAGAGCCGCAGCGCGTAAAGGTGCTTTCTCTCCCTTTCAGGGCACAGGCAGGTCATCCTGGCGCGGCTGCCACAGGCGCCGGCCCAGGAACAGGGTGGCGAGCGCACCGAGCGAGCCCCAGAGCAGTTGTACATCGCCGATGCGGAGCCAGCTCGAGCCGGCGAGCACCCCCAGCAGGTGGCCGACCCCAAATCCCACCAGTCCCACCACCAGGTCGCGAAGCCACTGGCCCCAACTGCCGCCCCGCCAGAGCGTGAACAGGATGCTATAGATGAATGCCAGCAGCACGCTCAACCATAGCGCGGGGCTGAGGGCGAGGTTCAACAGCCGGTCGAGCGTGCTGCTTGGAATCATGGCTACTCCGTCCGCTCGATGATGCCGCCGCCCAGGCAGATGGGGCCGTCGTAGATGACGGCGGCCTGGCCCGGCGTGACCCCGCGCTGAGGGTCCTCGAACACGACCTCGCACGTACCATCGTGCAGCGGCCCGACTTGCGCGGGCGCGGGCCGGGCATGGTAGCGAATCTGCACTTCTGCACGGAAGGGCGCGGGCGGCGTCTCGCCGCTGACCCAGTTTACGAGGCCGGTCCACAGCCGTTGGCGGCCCAGCTCACCCGCAGGACCGACCACCAGGGCATTGCGGGCTGCATCCAGTTCCAGGACATAGAGGGGCTGGCTGGCCGCGATGCCCAGTCCGCTGCGCTGGCCGACGGTGTAGAAGGGCAGTCCGCGGTGGCGGCCCAGCTCGCGGCCTGTCCGGTCGAGGATCGGGCCGGGCTGCACGGCCTCCGCTGCGTGGTCGGTCAGGAAACGCCGGTAGTCGCCGTCCGCGATGAAGCAGAGGTCCTGGCTGTCCACGCGTGAGGCGGTGGGCAGGCCGCGCGCCGCGGCCAGCTCGCGCACCTCCGGCTTGGTGTAGCCGCCCACCGGAAAGAGCACCTGGGCAAGGTCCGCCTGGCCGAGCACGCTGAGGACATACGACTGATCCTTGGCCCGGTCCGCGCCCCGGCGCAACTGGTAGCGGCCCTCTCTGTCCAGGCCGATTTGTGCATAGTGGCCGGTCGCCAGGTACGCCGCGCCGAGCGCGCGCGCGTAGCGCAGCAGGTGGCCGAAGCGGATGTGCCGGTTGCAGGCGAGGCAGGGGTTGGGCGTCTGGCCGGCGGTGTAGCCCGCGATGAACAGGTCTACGACCTGTGTCTTGAACGTCTCCTCGACATTGATGACATAGAACGGGATGCCCAGCCGCTCGGCCACCCCGCGCGCATCGTGGACGGACTCCACCGTACAGCAGCGGTTCGTGGCGGCCTCGACAGTGCCGCCCAACGTGGGCGCGACCGGCTCGGACCAGAGGCGCATCATCACCCCGATGACCTCGTAGCCCTGTTCGAGCAACAGCGCGGCCGCCACGGAGCTGTCGACCCCGCCGCTCATCGCGACGACGACGCGCTCGGTCATCTGCCCCGCACCGCAGCCACGATGCCCGGCAGCTGCGCCAGCACCGTCTCGACATCGGCCTCGGTGCTGGCACGGCCCAGGGTCAGCCGCAGCGCGCCGAGCGCAACCGTCGCATCATAGCCCATGCCCGTCAGCACAGGGCTGGCCGTCGGCGTGCCGACCGCGCACGCGGACCCAGAGGATGCGGCGATGCCCGCCAGGTCCAGCGCGATGAGCAGCGATTGCGCATCCGCGCCGTGGACCAGGAAGCTGGCGTGGCCGGGCAGGCGCCGGGTCGGATGGCCCGTCAGCTCGACGTCGGGGATGGCGGCCAAGATGCCGCTGACCAGTCGCTCGCGCAACGCCAGCAGCCGGGCGGATTCTGCCTCCCGCTCGCCCTGGGCCAGTTCCAACGCGGTCGCCAGCCCCACGATATAGGGCACGTTCTCGGTGCCCGCGCGACGGCCGCGTTCCTGGCTGCCGCCGGTCTGCGTGGGCAGCAGCCGCGTCCCCTTGCGCACATAGAGCAGGCCGACACCCTTCGGCCCGTAGAATTTGTGCGCGGAAAGCGCCAGCAGGTCCACGTTGAGCGCCTGCACATCGAGCGGCAGGATGCCGCCCGCCTGCACCGCGTCCGTATGGAACGGGACGCCGCGGCGCTGCGCGATGGTCCCGATTTCCGCGATGGGTTCGACCGTGCCGACCTCGTTGTTGGCGTACATCACGCTGATGAGCGCGGTGTCCGGCCGGATGGCGGCTTCAACCGCCGCGGGGTCCACGAGGCCGGTGCGGTCGACGGGCACGATGGTCACGTCGAAATCGAAATGCTCGGCCAGGTCGGTCAGGGTATGCAGCACGGCATGGTGTTCGATGGGCGTGGTAATGAGATGGCGGCGGCCCTTGGGCGCCGCAGCCAGCGCGACCCCGCGCAGGGCCAGGTTATCGCTCTCGGTGCCGCAACTGGTGAAGACGATTTCCGCGGGCTGGCAGCGCAGGATCGCGGCCACGCGGGCGCGCGCATCTTCCAGTGCGGCGGCCGCGCGGCGGCCCTGGCCGTAAATGCTGGATGCGTTACCGAAGACCTCGGTCCAGTATGGTAACATCGCCTCAACGACGCGCGGGTCCACGGGCGTCGTGGCGGAGTGATCAAGATAGATCATGGTGCGCTCCTGTGCTCTTATTGTACCCTGTCTCGGTGTTCCGGCCAAACTGCCTGCGACATGACCTGCATCATGGACTCTGTGCCGTGGTTGCGTCATAATGAACACGGCCTGTGCGCTGAGTGCCTGTGAGCAACAGAACGCCTCATCGCGCGCAGGCTGATGCTTGTCTTTACCCGGTCGCTGGCGTGCAGTCTACATGGCTGATGCCTGACCGAACCCTCGAAAGGGAAGTCTGCCGATGCTTGAAATGTTTACTGAAGCGCGTGGCGTTGCCGTCGTCGGCGCGTCCACCAGCCCGGAGAAGCTGGGCTACCAGGTTCTCCACAATATCATGCGATACGGTTATGCCGGCGGCATCTACCCCGTCAACCCGACTGCGCCGGAGATCTTGGGGCTGAAGGCCTATCCCAGTGTGCTGGAATGCCCGAATCCTGTTGACCTCGCCATCGTCCTCGTGCCTAACAAGGCAGTGCCCGGCGTCATGGAGCAGTGCGGCCAGCGCGGGCTCAAGGGTGCGGTGGTCATCACCGCCGGGTTCCGCGAGGTGGGGCCGCAAGGGAGGGCGCTCGAACAGCAGGTGCTCGACATCTGCCGCCGCTACAACATGCGGATGATCGGCCCCAACGTCCTCGGCATCATCGACACGGTGCTCAAGCTTAACGCCTCGTTTGCGGCGGGGATGCCTGACCACGGTCACATCGCCTTCATGTCGCAGTCGGGCGCGCTCTGCACGTCCATCCTCGACATGGCGCTGGGCCAGGGCATCGGCTTCTCCCGCTTCTACAGCATCGGGAACAAGGCCGACATCAACGAGTTGGACCTCATCAAGACCTGGGCCGAAGATTCCGAAACCCGCGCTATCATGGCCTATCTGGAGGGCATCACCAACGGGCCGGAGTTTATCAAGGTCGCCAGCGAAGTGACGCGCCACAAGCCCATCATCGCCATCAAATCGGGCACGACGAACGCCGGCTCCCAGGCAGTGTCCTCGCACACGGGCACGCTGGCCGGCTCGGAGGCCGCGTATGACGC
>JAKPQT010000439.1 GCA_029555885.1 Chloroflexota bacterium
CATTTCAAGGTTGCCTCGCTGGACGGGTTCGGCCTGAAGGATCGGACGGCGGCGATTGGCGCGGCGGGCGCCGTGCTGCATTACCTGACGCAGCATCTGCGGCGCGATGCGGCCAGCCTGACGCGCATTTCCTTTTATCAGCGCAGTGACTACCTGGCGCTCGATTTTTCGACGTTGCGGCACCTGGAGGTTTTGGAACCGCTGCACCCGGATACGCCGCGAAATGCATCGCTCTACGGCGCGCTCAATCGCACCGTCACGCCAATGGGCGCGCGCCGGCTGCGCGATTGGCTTTCACAGCCGCTGGCCAGGGTCGAGCCCATTCAGCGGCGGCAGGAAGCGGTGCAGACGCTGGTGAACCACAGCGCGGCCCTGGAAGAACTGCGGGCGCAACTGGCGCAGGTGCGGGACCTGGAACGCACGCTGGGACGGCTCAGCGCAGGAACCGGCAACGCCCGCGACCTGGCCGCGCTCCGCGTCGCGCTGGAGCGATTGCCAGACCTCAAGCGGCTGGTGTGCGAGTTAACAACGGGAAACGCGGCGGAGGAAGGCCGGCGGGGCGAAAGAGAGTTGCGCCTCCTTGCGCCGGTGGCGCCGGGGAGGCAAGCGCCTCCGCCCGTTCAAACATTATCGGAAGGTGAGGTTCATGCGGGGAACCATCCTCTTTTGCTGGAGGACCTTGGCGGCCAGGTGACGGAGTTGCCGGATCTGGCGGAGTTGATAGCACAAGCCATTGTGGATGAGCCGCCGCTGGCGGTGAGGGAAGGCGGCCTGATTCGCGATGGCTTCGACCCCGCGCTGGATGAACTGCGCGCGGCCATGCGCGAGGGCAAGGATTGGATCGCGAAGTTGCAGCAGGACGAGATTGTGCGCACCGGCATCCCGTCCCTCAAAGTGCGGTTCAACTCGGTCTTCGGCTACTACCTTGAGGTCACCAAAGCCAACCTGGACAAGGTGCCGCCGGACTATATCCGCAAGCAGACCATCGCCAATGGCGAGCGGTTCATCACGCCGGACCTCAAGGAGATGGAGGGGCGGATACTGGGCGCTGAAGAGCGCGGGGTGAAGTTGGAATACGATCTGTTCCAGCGCGTGCGCGAGGCCGTGCTCGAACGGTTGCGCGAACTTCAGCAGACTGCGGCGGCGCTC
>JAKPQT010000453.1 GCA_029555885.1 Chloroflexota bacterium
TGGCCGAGGTAATTGGCGTCGTGCAGGACGTAGAACCGGGCTGGGCCGGCCGCGGCGACCTGCCATTCGGGCAGGGCGTCGGCCCACGCGCCGCGGTCAATGTTGCCGCGCACGGCCAGGACCGGTGCGAGCTCCCGCAGCGCGTCGAGGATCTCCGGCCGGCCCACGTCGCCCGCGTGGATGATGAGTTCGACCCCTCGCAGCGCGTCGAGCGCCGCCGGCCGCAGGAGACCGTGTGTGTCCGAGATGACGCCGATGCGGTGGGTAGACATGGGCTGCATTCTAGCTGGCGGGCGCGGCGCGTGTCAATGTCGGGGAAATTCCAAATGCACGCGACAGCAAGCATCCTGAGCGGGTGGACCGCTCAAGGCCGTCAACGGCATGCCGCGAGCCGAAGGATGGTACGCACTCGCCCCTTCGACTGCGGCCAGCCAGGCTACGCCTGTCCGGCCTCCGCTCAGGGTGCTTGCGGCTCCATTATTAAGTGTACCTCGTGCGTGTGAGGATGTGTCTGTGATGCCGGAACTATCGGCCCTGGGTGTCTTCGGTGCGGTGATTCTCGCACGGCTGCTGCTGCCGCTGCTGATCCCGAAGTACCCGCTGCCCGCCATCCTCGTCTGCCTCCTCGTGGATGGTGTGGACCAGACCATCTTCCAGACCTTCACGCACGTCCCGCTGGACGGCTACCAGAGCTTCGACAAGGCGCTCGATATCTACTACCTGGTCATCGCGTATCTCTCGACGCTGCGTAACTGGCAGAACGACCACGCGTTCGGCATCAGCCGTTTTCTGCTCTATTACCGGCTCGTGGGCGTCGCGCTGTTCGAGTTGTCGGAGTGGCGGCCCCTGCTGCTCATCTTCCCGAACACTTTCGAGTATTTCTTCATCTACTACGAGGTTGTGCGCAGCAGGTGGCACGCGTCGCGGCTCTCGCGGCGGACGCTGCTGCTGGTGGCCGGGGGCATCTGGGTCTTTATCAAGCTGCCGCAGGAATGGTGGATTCACATCGCCCAACTGGATGTGACCGACCTCGCCAAGACAGAGCTGTTTGGTGCAGCGGCGGACGCGTCCTGGGGCCAGGCCATCGCAGATGCGCCGCTCGTCCTGGCCGCGCTGCTCGCCGCGGTGCTGCTGCTGGCG
>JAKPQT010000477.1 GCA_029555885.1 Chloroflexota bacterium
CAGCGTGTCGCCCCAGACGTTGACCGTCGCGCCGGGCAGGTCAGGGATGATCACGAGCTGTTCGGCTGTCACGGTCGCCGTATCGAGCGGGTTGTTGAAGCGGATGTGCCAGGGCGTGAAGGGCGCGCATTCGCCGCCCCAGCCGCACTGGTGCATCAGGATGCGCAGCGGGCCGTACGTGCGGAACGAGAAGGTGTAGGGCTCGGTCGTGGTCAGCGGGCCTTCGAGCGAAGGGGTGCCGGGACCCACCGTGATGGTGACCTGGCTGTCGCCCGGGAACGGCTCGACGGGCCGGAAGACCAGCCAGCGCCCTTCGAGGCTGCGCTTGGCGGACTGGCTGACCGTTTCGTCCGCACTGATCTCGTCCGCCGTGGCGAGCCGCAGCGGGAAGACCGTGTTTCCAGTGGTGGCCTTGATCGTTTCGAGCACGGCCTCGGGGCTGATGCGCTGGTCGAACGCCACGAAGATGAGCGGATCGCGCTGCGTCGGCCCCTCCTGCGGCCACGCGGTCTGCACCTGGGGCGGCGGGGTCGTGAAGGCGAAGGTGACGGCCTCGGCCAGCTTCCCGCCGGTCGCAGAGGTCGTGCCCGCCGGAATTTCGACGGTGTACGTCGTCGCCATCGGGAAGCGCCCGGCGGCCATGCTCCCAGCCTCTGCCAATGGCTCGAAGACGAGCGTCTTGGTGCCCACCCAGCGCCACTGGCCCGCGGGCTGCGGCGACAGCGTGACAGGCACCGGCAGCTTCGACAGGTCGGCCAGCCCGGTCAGCGCGACCATCGGCTGGTTGAAGGTGACGCTCAGGTTGGCGGCCAGCGGCACCTCGCCCTCGGGCGCATACCGCACGACCTCCAGGGGTCCGGTCTCCACGACCGGGGTCTCGACTGCTGCAGGCGCAGGAAAGGGCTCCTTCATCACCACGCCGGGCCGCGGCGCAGGCAGCGATTGGGCCGGGAAGCGGAAATCCTGCACATCGCCGGCCTCCTCTGCGAGAGGCGGCAGGCGGTTCAGGATGCTCTGCGCGTCGGCCTCGCTGAGCGGCTCGCCGGTCGCGAGCGGGTTGCGCTCCGCGGCAGGCGGCTGGTCGGCTCCGGCTGACAGTTCATAGGCAAGGCCCGATGCAGGTTGCGGTGTTGCAGGCACTTCGATGACCACCTGGCTCGTCGGCGCATCGGCCGGCGGCCGCGGGGGCGGCGCGCCGCCGCCCACACACGCGCTGAGCGCGACGAGCGCCAGCAGCGCAACGATCACGAGAAGCGGGTAGGTACGCGCAGACCTGGGCATAGCATCCTCCTTTGCAGCCAAATTTATTATACCAGAATGGCACGCATTATGGACGCTGTACCTCTGCAGGAAGTTTCATCGAGAGACCCGTGGCGCAGCAGTGTGAAAATGCCGGGGCCGGTGAAGAGACAAGTTCCGTAGGGCGGATTGGCAATCCGCCCTATAACGTGGGTATGGTCGCGAGGAAATCCCACAGCTCGACCGTGGGGCGGAAGCCGAGGCGGTACACCGGCACGCGCTCCACCAGCTGGCCCGCAACCGCCAGCCAGGCCAGGGCACTGTCGACGCGCTCGGTCGCCACCTTCTCGGTGCCCAGCAGCGCAGTAACGGCATCCGCGGGGCTGAGCCGGGTCACGGTGAAGTCGGGCGCATGGGTGAGCTGGTAGAGCGCGGCCAGCGGTGCGCGGCGGTTGACCCGGCGGATCAGTTCTGGCGGGGTGCTGTGGCCCCAAAAGGGGGTGCTGTGTAGTTCGCAAGCGTCCGCCGCCAGCTTCAGGACGACATTCTCGTCGCAGAGGAGGTCGGCATGTCCGGCGGCCAGCCGCGCGACGGTCGTCTTGCCTGCGCCGGACGCGCCGAAGAAGACGTGCCCGCGGCCGTGGAGCACCACGCCGCTGGCGTGTAGCCAGAGCGCGTCCTGCTCGCGCGGGAGCGCCTGCATGAGGATATAGGAGGCGGTGCGCTCGATGGCAGACCACGCGCCTCTGGCGGAGGGGGTGCGAATGCTCGCTGTCCGGGCCGCCAGATCGATCCAGCCTGCGACGCCGGGCACGCCGAAGCGCGACAGAGGCCCGTCGTGGCTGATCCATGCCTCGCTCTCGGTGACTGCGACGGCGCCTTCTTCCACCGTAACCGACCAGGCAGGCGGCCGCGCGGTCAGGAACGCTGCGTAGCGCTCGCGCAGAGGCGGGAGCCAGCCCGGCGGCAGCGCGAAGCGCAGCGCCAGACCGCCAATCTCTAGATCAAGAGCTGTGGTCATGCTCGTCTCCAGCGGCGCAACTGCCGTGCGGCCACGCGTAGGAGACGCATGGCCGCACTGAGCGCGTAGTGTCTCGCTACCCAGAACCACGCGGCCGCGCGCTCCAGCGGTCCCGGCCAGATGCGGCGGTCGCCTGCGTAGGCCGCGCTGACCAGCCCCAGCACCTGCGCGGGCAGCAGCGCGGGATCCGCTCCCCACCGGCCATCGCCCTGGGCAATCCAACGGCCCCGCGTGCGGCGCACCAGCCGGTGCGCGACCAGCGCGTCCCGCTCCGCGAAGACGAGCAGGCTCCCCAGCCGCGGGCGAGGCGGCAGCGGGACGATGATGATGTCGCACGTCTCCGGCAGCGTGGGGCGCATGCTGTTGCCGCGCAGCGGGACGCGAAACTGCCCGTCGCGCTGGAGCGCCTCGCGCAGCAGCGGGAGCCAGACCGAGGCCAGTTCCGGCAATACACGGTCCGCTGGAGCGGGCGGCGGGCTACCGGTCGGCATGTCGGGCGTCGCTGCGGCCCCGCAGGGCCTCCCCCGCCGCGACCGTCGTGCGCAGCGCCAGCCAGCCCGCATAGGCCAGCTTTGCGCGGGGCGGCAGGACGGCCAGCGTCGTCAGGGCCCGCCGCCAGGCGCGGCCCGTACGCTCGTCACCCAGGCCCCAGAGCGCACGGCCTGCCGGGTCATCTGCGCGCTGTTGGAGCCGGGCCACAATCTCGGGCGGCACGGGCGTGCCCAGCCAGCGTGCAATGACAGCCAGCGTGGTTTGCACGGCCAGGGCGAGATTCCAGGCGTCCGCCAGCCGTACGACCCTCTGCCAGTCGAGCACGGGGCTGGCCGCCAGCCGGTCCACGTCCAGCAGCCAGATGAGGCGCAGGTCGCGGCTGTGGTGCAGCGCCAGGTGCGCAGCGGCATGGACGAGTAGGGTGGCGTGATCGGGCCGCCATGCTCCGGCTCCATCCACCGGCTCGGCACTGTCCCACACCTCGGCCATCGGGATGCGGTCGATGTAGTAGGGCATCTCGAGCAGGGCCCAGTGCAATTCCACCAGCAGGCCACCATACTGCGGCCCCGTGCCTGTGAAGGGCAGCTCGGCCCGGAAGCGTCTCAGCCGTTCGCCCAGGAGCCCGCGCTGCGGGAGGTTGAGCTCGCGAAAGCCCAGGTCGACCAGGACCATGCGTGCGACCTCTACCTGGTCGCGCAGCACGAGGAGATCGAAGTCGCTGACGGGCCGCTCTGCCGGGCTGTCGTACACGGTGCGTCCGGTGGCCGCGCCCTTGAGCAGCGCCACGCGCACCCCGGCTGCCGTGAGGCTCGCGGTCAGGTTCGTCAGCGCGGTCTCCTGGAGCAGCGTGCGGGTGGCTGCGGCCTGAAACGCCTCGACCAGCGCGGCCTGCGCATCGCTGGAGAGGCGCGGCCAGGCCGCACTGTCACGCAGCCGCAGGTACAGGAGGGGCATGACTCCGTGGTCGTCGAGCGCGGGCGCGACGGCGGCGAGGTCGTCCGGTAGCGCTGCGGTCGGTTCCGGCCGCGTCATGCGCAGCGCCGCTCCCAGCCAGACTAACCAGTCAGCCGGCAGCGGCGCTTTCGCTCGCAACTCGAACGGTGAGAAAGTCGTCAAGGGGTGTCAGGAACGGGTTGGCGGCAGAGGCGCAACCCCCGTTGTGTTGGGCTGGTCGGCGCTGCGCCGGCCGCGCAGGAATCCACGGCGGGCGTTCTTCTCGTCGCCCTTGCCGCTGCCGTTCTGGCCGGGACCCGACTGGCCGTCCATATTATAGCCCGCATAATCGTACGTGTAATAGTAATAGTAGTAGTAGCTGTCGCCCTGCATCGGCATCCGGTTGAGCACCGCGCCCACGACCCGCGCATTGACCCGACGCAGCGCTTCCATGGCCCGCCGCGCGACTTCGCGGCGGCTCTTGCCCGCGTCGAGCACAAGCAGGACGCCGTCGCACTGCGTGCTCAGGATGGCCGCGTCCGAAAGCGCGGCGGTCGGCGGGCTGTCCAGCAGCACCAAGTCGAACTGCGTCAGCAGCTCGGCAAGGAATTCGCGCATGCGCGTCGAGCCAAGCAGCTCCGCCGGATTGGGCGGCAGCGGCCCGGAGGTGAGCACCTGCAGGCCGGGTATGGCTGTGTCCTGCAGCAGACCATCCAGCACAGGGTGTTCTTCGAGCAGGGCAGTGGTGACGCCGACGTTATTGCGGAGGCCGAACAACCGGTGCAGCCGCGGCTTGTGCAGGTCGCAGTCGATGAGCACGGTCCGGCGGCCGGCCTGTGCCATCGCGCCCGCGAGATTGGCTACCGTCATCGATTTGCCTTCGTTCGGCGCAGGGCTGGTCACCATGAGCGTGTGCAGGGGCCGGTCCACCGCGGCAAACTGCAGGTTGGTCCGCAGCACGCGGAAGGCTTCCTTGCCCGCGGACTGGCCTTCGGTCGCGACTGTCAGCTCGTTGCCGGGCCCGACGCCCTCCATGCGCGGCACCGCGCCCAGGGTCGTCAGCTCGACCGTCTTCTGCACATCGTCGGGGTTCTTGAGCGTGTCATCGAGATAATCGAGCAGGTAGGCCGCGCCCGCGGCCAGCAGGAAGCCGATCGCCGCGGCCAGCATGATGGTGGCGCTGCGGTTCGGCCCGACGGGCCACATCGGCAGCGCAGCCGGCTCGATGACGGTGATGGAGTTGAGCGCGCCCTGCTGTGTGTTGCTCAGGAGTGCGGCGTAGTTGGCTTGCAGCGTGGAGAGCTTGTTCTGCAGGCCGCTGATCTGCGTCTGCGTATCGGCAATCTGCCGCGCGCTGAACATGTTGGCGAGCTCGGTCTGCCGCCGCGCGATTTCGGCCTGCGTATCGGCAATCTTCGCCTCGAGGTCATCGAGCTGGGCATTGATGAACTCCTGGCGTTGCATGTCCTCCTGGCCGGGGCCGGTGGGACTGAGCTGGATCAACTGGTTGGTCAGTTCGTTGGCGACCGCCTGTGCCCGTTGCGGGTCGGTGTCCGTCACCGAGATTTCGATGAGTTGGGTGTTTGCGACCACGCGTGCAGTATAATCGGGCAGCCAGGTCAGGCCCAGCGCCTGCATGGTCGACTGGCGGACGTTGTCCCGCTTCACGATGTCGGCGTAGGTATTGGCTAACTGCTGTGTGAGCCAGAATTCGTTGCCGTTCGGGTTGGGGTTTTCGATGGCGCTGCCGATCATCACCGTCGCGCGCGTGCTGTAGATGGGCGGTTGCTGGCGCGTGGCAAAGAAGCTCGACACCGTCGCGATGAGCGTTGCGCCGATGATCAACCACCACCATTTCCGAAACGGCCGGATGTACTCACGCAGTTCCATTACACCAATTACCCCCTCAACAATTGTAACCGGACAATTATAGCCTATTCATGCAAACTGCGCAACGCGATGGCCGGGGCGTTCAGGGCCATTCAGTTCTTGCCGCCCGGCGACTGTAAGTCGCGGCCACGGTTGCGAAGTCGCCCTGCGGCGACTGGAAAGCAGCCTGCGCCGGCAGGCTTGGCAGGGTTGCTACGCAACACGGTGGCAGCGGTTTCCAACCGCCCGTAACCCAAGAACTGAATGGCCCTGCCTGGCGTTGAGGCACCTGCACGAACCATCGCGCGAGCGCCTGCTACGAACCATCACCGCGCCCGCTGGAACGCATAGTCGTCGATGCAGAACGGCGGTGCGCCGCTTGGTGCGCCGCTCGGCGTGGCAACCAGCCAGTAGAGGTACTCCTCGTTCGAGACGCGCGTCCCCCCGGCGCTCATCGTGTAGGTCCAGGATTCGACCTCCCGCAGTTGCCAGCGACCGTTCGGGTCCTGCACCGGCACGGCGGCGCTCGTGGTCGTATACGTTGCAGCCGTCGGGCGATTGGCTTGCTTAGCCAGGCCGTCCAGGTAGAACGTCACCTTGCCCCAGGCACTCGTGCCGCAGAAGTAGGCCCGCAGGCCGTCGCGCGCGGCATCCGGCGTCTCGATCAGCGCGATGAGGGCCGCGTTGGCCTCGCGCAGGGTCTGCTGCAGGCTCGCGGCCAGGGCCGGGTCAGCCGTCGCGCGCGGCGTCACGTTCGCGGCGGGCGGCGCGGCCGTGGCCGCCGGCGGCCGGACCGTGGCCGCGGCCGTAGCTGCGGGCGCGGCCGGCGGGGTTGCGGTTGCGGGCGGCGGCAGCAGGTCGAGCGTGGGCACCGGCTGGACGACCCCGCTGGTCGGCGTGGGCGTGACCACGTCCGGCGGCAGCGGCGTGTAGGTCCCGATGACCAGCGCGACCGCAGTCGCAACGGCCTCCTGGTAGGCTGCCGTCGCGCGGTTCGCGGGCACCGGCGTATAGGTGACGACGACAGGCGATGGCGTCAGCGTCGCGATGACGGCATTGTAGGGCCAGGGCGTTGCCTCCGGGTTGGCAATGGCGTCGCGCGTCGCCATGACATAATGTGCCGCCTGGGTCATCACGTTCTGCGGCTGCGGGGTAGGCGTGATGATGATGGGCGTTACGGCATCGACGGGCGTCGCCGTCGGCGTGCCGGTCAAGAAGGCGTAGGCCGCGGCGATGAGAGCATCTGCGGTGGCGGTGGCTTCATTCGCGGGCGTCGGCGTGTGCGGGACGATGGGCGGCAGGCCGGCCAGGAGCGCGTTCGCCTGCGCGGTCGCCAGGTTGGCCGGCGAGGGCGTCGGCGTGACGGGCCGGTAGGTCAGCGGAGTGGCCGTGCCGGTCGTGATGGCGATGGCCGTCGCCGTCCAGGCTTCGGCGGCCGCCGTCATGATGTTCTCCGGTGTCGGCGTCAGGGTCGCAACGATCACGGCTTCGGTCGGCAGAGGCGGCACGGTTGGCGGCGGCGCAGCGAGGTTGAGCAGCAGCTCGGGCCCTTCGCCGAAGCTGGCCGGCCCCGAGCCGCTGTCCCAGGCGAACAGCGTTTCCCCGCTGCCCGGCCCGGTGATGCGCACGATCACGCCCGGCACCGCGTCGAGCACCTGCTTCTCGAGCCAGGCGAGCGCAGTGGCGTCAAGCGGAAGGACGTTGACGGTCCCTCGATCAAGGTCCGCCGGGTAAAGCGTCGGGAAGAGCGTCGCGGCCGCCGGCGCATTGAACACCTGCCGGAAGTCCGTGCGCGCATAATCGGGCAGCGAGTCGTCTGCCAGGAGATGCACCGTCCAGGAGCCGCCGGCGGTGGGGTTGAAGCGATCCGTCTCCAGTCCGGTGAGGCGCAGGACTGCCTCGCGGATGGGCGCGCCGCGCGGGACCTGGGTCAGGTCGAAGCGCGCGGCGGCGACGAACGACTGGCCTTCGTAATAGCCGGCATACAGGTACGAGTCGCCCAGGTGGTTGCCCCGCGTCTCCTGGCTGCCCCACCAGCCGGCCTCGCCCGCGGCCGGCCGGAGCGCCATGATGCGCCCGCCCGGCTCCGCGGTCGGGGTGTTGAAGCGCGTCGCCTCGGCTGCGACGAGCTGGCTGCCTGCCGCAGGGGTGGCCGTCTCAGCGCCGGCCTCCGTCTCTGCCCCAGTCGCAGTGTCTGCGCCAGCCCCAGTCTCTGGGGCTACTGTCACCCGCTGTGGCACAGGTGTGCCTGCCACGACAGGGGTCGGCAGGCCGGCCTGCTGGGCTGCACCCGTGCCGAACAGGCTGCTCAGCTCGCGGCCGGTCAGGTCCAGCCAGTAGAGGAACACGACCGTCGCCAATGCCAGCGCCAGCGCGCCCCACAGCAGCGCACGCGGCCAGCGGCTGCGGCGGTGCGGCCGCCGCTGTGTCCTGGCGCTCCGCGGCGGCTCGGCGGCCGGGCTGACCGCGGGCGCGGCCACGAAGAAGGCGCAGCTTGCATGGGTGGCAGTCAGGCAGAACTCGGACTGGTAGCTCAGGTCCGGCTCCCCGGGTGGGGTCTGAGCATAGCAGCGGTGTGACCAGGTCGGGTTAACGTTGGTGACAGCGCGGTCGGCGGACATGCCCAGGTACGGGCACTGGCGGCGGAGGTTCGGTTCAGTCATAGCAGCAACGTTAGCCCCTATTATCTTTCTGGATTCAGCAGCCGGTCATAGACCTCATCCACCCGGCGGTAGACCGTTTGCCAGGCATAGCGTTCCTCGGCCCAGCGGCGGCCATTCGCCCGCAGACAGGCATTCAGCGCCGGGTCGGTCAGGAGCCGGACGGTCGCATCGGCGAAGGCCTCAGGCGTCGAGGCGATCAGGATGTTCTCGCTGTTTCGCGACTCGATGCCCTCTGCGCCGACCGGCGTCGAAACGATCGGCAGGCCGCGCAGCCAGGCATCTACGATTTTGACCCGCATGCCGCCCCCCGCGTGCAGCGGCACGATGAACGCATCGGTCGCGGCCAGGTAGGCTGTCGGATCGGGCACGTACCCGGTGACCTCGATGCGCGGGTCTGCGGCCAGCGCGACGACCTCGGGCGGCGGGTTCTTGCCCGCGATGACGAGCCGCGCCTCCGGCACCTGTCGATGCACGAGCGGCAGCACCTGTCCCGCAAACCAGAGCACGCCCTGGATGTTGGGCGGCCAGAACATCGTCCCCAGGTGCAGGATGGTCGGCGGGCCCCCAGGGATGCGCGGAATCACAGCCACCTGTTCGGCATCCCCGCAGATCGGAACCACCGTAAACTTGGTTTCGTTGTCCGCGTCGTAGTAGTGGCCGGCGTCGCCCAGCAACGCCAGCAGGTGCAGCCGGTCCTCCTCCGTGACGGTCAGCACCGCATCATACGCGGCCAGCATCTGCGCCTCGTAGCGCGCAAACGCGCCAGCCTCCCGCCGGATGACCAGGCGGCGGAGCGCGTTGCGCTCGGTGTCCGCCATGCGCCGGGTGAGCAGGTAGATGGCGTTGTGTTCGTCCAGCACCGTTGCCGGTCGCCGCCGGTGGCTGCCGCTCTGGCGCGCCGCCTGACCTGCCGCAAGCTGCCCGTACCCCGCCATCGACAGCTGGTCTGCGTGAACCACCTGGAACGGAACCGCTTCCGTGAGACGGCTCAGTGTGCGCGACATCTCGGCGATTTCGTCGCGCGCCACCACCATCGGTGAATTGGTGAGTAGCCCTTTGGCGGCTGCGCGGGCATTGCGCCAGGCTGAGCGCTGCATGGGAATGGCATGCACGCCCGCGCACAGGCCGGCCAGGTGCTCGATGGCCTCGCGGGTGTCATCGGGCCGCACGAAGGACACCAGTGTGACGTCGTGCGCCTCTGCAAGATGGCGCAGCATGTGATAGGCGCGCACCTTCGGCCCCGCGTCCAGGGGGTAGGGCAGCACCTGGGTCAGAAAGAGTATCGCAGACATCCTACGAGTCGACTGCTGCTCTCCTTACTGTCTATCCGAAAAAGGGGTAGTATAGCCCCTTGTGGGCGTCCTGACGGGTACGAGTATTCGGATAGATTCTTAGCGCCAGACGAGCGGCAGGTAGACCGGCAGCACCTGCGGGCCCACGCGCACGACCGGCAGGTAGAGCTCCGACGGCAGCGGCGAGATCGGCGAGGGCGGCGAAACTGCCATCCCCGCCGCGCCGCTGCGCCCCACTGCCAACGCCAACATCACCGCCAATACGCCGACCAGCAACGCCTGTCCCCACCTTGCCATATCAGCTCACTTCCCCTGCAACCGCAGAACCACCCCCACCGTCTTCAGCAGGATCAGTGCGTCCAAATACAGGCTGGCATGGCGCACATAATACAGATCGTATTCCAGTTTGATGCGCGAGTCCTCCACTGAGTTACCGTAGCCGTAGCGTACCTGGGCCCAGCCGGTCACCCCGGGCCGAACGGCATGGCGCGCCCGGTAGAAGGGGATCTGTTCGGCCAGCCTCGCGATGAATTCGGGCCGTTCGGGCCGGGGCCCGATGAAGCTCATTTCCCCGCGCAGGACGTTGATCAACTGCGGCAGCTCGTCGAGCCGCGCCTTGCGCAGCACCCGGCCGACCGGCGTCACCCGCGGGTCGTTGGATGAGGCCCACACTGCACCGGTCCCTTCCTCCGCGTTGGGCCGCATGGTGCGGAATTTGATGACTTCGAATAATCGCCCGGCCTTGCCCACGCGCGTCTGCCGGTAGAAGAGCGGTCCCGGGCTGGATATGGCGTTGGCCAGCGCGACGAACGGGATGAGCAGGCCGAGCGGAATCATGCCCAGCGCGGCAATCACCGCGTCGGTCCAGCGCTTCGCGAACCAGTAGACCCGCTCGATGGGGCCGCTGTCATTCGCAGGCAGTACGGCGTTCAGGTTGCGCCCAATGTGGTGGACCGGCACCCGCCCCAGCAAGCGTTCGTACAGCGCCGGCATAGTCGTGACGCGGATACCGTGTTCGCGGCAGGTCATCAGGGCCTCGAATGCGCAGTCGCTCATCGCGTGTCGGTGGGTGATCGCCAACACCACCTCGTCGACAGCCAACTGTTGCGCGAGCCGAGGTAGCTCTGCACAGGCGCCAAGGATCGGGATGCCTGCGATCGGTCCGGCTGCCAGCTTGGCCTCATCATCGTCCACGAAGCCGACGATGTTATAACCTGTGCCGCGATAGGGGTTGCGCTTCGCCTCTGCCCCGTCGGCAGCCGGCGTTGGCTCCGATGAGACCGCATCTGCGAGCGCCAAACCCGACACGCCTGCGCCGAGGACAATCGCGCGCTGCTCGAAATTGGGCTGCACGAACAGGACCGCGTAGATGCCGCGCCACAGCCCCACGAATGCCACGGCCAGGATGCCAAAGAGCACGCTCAACCCGCGCGAGGCCAGCGGCGGTGTGAAGAACGGGATCATCTGGTAGACCACGGAGGTCAGGGTGGCGGCCGCCATGGCCGATAACATGCTGTGCGGCGCACTCGCTGCGCGGGCCAGATCATAGGCTTCGAGCAACTGCGCGACCACCCACCAGATGAGCCCCAGCGTCACCCACCAGCGCCAGAGCGCGAAGAACGCCTCCGGGCTGTCCAGCCACGTCGTGCGCGCAGTGAGGGCGATCACCAGCGCGGCGACCAGCAAGGCAACGTCGAACACGGCCAGCAGCAGTTTGCGCTCGGACACGCGCAGGCCGATGCTCGGCAGGGTCAGCCGCGGCAACCACGTCCGGCGACCGGTGCGCCCGGGGGGCGCTGTTGTAGGAACAGTGCCGGCCACGCGGCCATTCTGGCCCACGTGCCGGACCTGCGATTCCAGGGTCGTTACTCTCTCGTCGATCATGCCGTCTCTCCCTCTGGTCAATCCTGTCACAACCCGATTCAGTCTCGCTACTTTGATGCGTCTGCGTGAGACCTGCCGGAAGGACGCGCTGGCTCCATCGATTCCGTTCAGTCACGTACAAGCTGTCGATACACCCGGTCGAGCGCGACCTCCTCACGCGCACGTGCCTGATGATACCACAATTGGCCTGCGATGCCCATTTCATGCAGGCGTTCCGGTGCGGCCAACGCTTCGGCCAGGGCCGCGGCCAGGGCCGCTGTGTCGCCTGGCGGCACCACCCAGCCTGTTTTGCCGGGCACAACGTACTCGCCCAGTGCGCCGGACGCGGTCACCATGACGGGCACACCGAACCGGTAAGCCGTCGCGGGCAGGGCGGATTGCGTGCCATCGCGGTAGGGCAGCACGAGCAGCGCTGCCTGCCGGAACAGCTCGATGCCCTCCGCGTCATCGATGCGCCGGTTGCGCAACTCGACGCCCTGCGGCAACGCAGGCAGTGCCATGCCGGGAGCCAGTTGTCCCGCGATGATGAGCCGTGACTGTACTGTATTAGACGCACGAGTCGTATTCTGGTGACGTG
>JAKPQT010000490.1 GCA_029555885.1 Chloroflexota bacterium
CATGATGACCGGCACGGATGACACCTCGCGAATCCGCTCCAGCGTCTCGAAGCCGTCCATGTCGGGCATCATCACGTCCAGCAGCACCAGGTCGGGCAGGGCATCGCGCACCTTGTTGAGTGCGGCCAGGCCATCGTCCGCCTCGGTAACGTCGTATCCCTCCAGATCCAGGTTCATCCGCACGAAGCGGCGAATGCGCGGCTCGTCATCCACGACCAAAACACGCTTTTTCATGCCCGTTCTTCCTGTTCCTCGCACACGGGCAGGGTAAAGAACACCGTGGTTCCCCGGCCCGCTTCGCTGCGCAGCCAGATGCGTCCGCCGTGCGCCTCCACGATGGAGCGGCAGAGGTATAGGCCCAGCCCCGCGCCCTGCGTGCTGCGCCGCAGGCTCGAATCCACCCGGTAGAAACGCTGGAACAACCGGCCCTGCTCGGTCTCCGGGATGCCGATGCCCTGGTCGGCCACGTAGAGCGTGACCTGGCCGCCCTGCTGCCAACCGCCGACCCGAATCTCTCCGCCCTTCGGTGAGTACTTGACCGCATTGCTGAGCAGGTTGTTGAACACCTGCCGCAGCCGCTCCTCGTCAGCCTCGACACAGGGGAAGTCGGGCGGGAAATCCAGTACGAAATGATACCGGTCCGCCGTACCGGCCTGCTCGACCTGCATCCGGAAGCCGTCTACCACGCTGGCAGCCAGCACAGACGGCAGCACATCCGTCCGTTCGATGGTGAAGCCGCCGGCCTGGATGCGCGAGGCGTCCAACAGGTTGTTGATGAGCGCGTTCAGACGGTCGCTCTCCTCCCCGATGACGGCCAGCCCTTCGCGCACGGTCGCGCGGTCCCAGTCGGCATCCTCCCGCGCGAGCGGACTGGCGTAGCCCTTGATGAGCGCCACCGGCGTCTTAAGTTCGTGCGAGATGACCGACACGAACGTGGACTTCATCTCCTCCGCCTCGCGAAAACGGGTGATATCGACGATGTTGGCGATGACGTTGAGCAGGCGGCCTTCTTCATCGTAGAGCGGCGAATAGGTCACACTGACCGCGATGCGCGACCCACCGGGCCGGGTGAGCCGGCCATCCGTCGTCACGGGCTTGCCTTCGGGAAACAGCACTTCGTGCCGCTCCGCATCGCACAGGTGCGGGCCGGAAACATCCTCCAGGGCCAGGACCTCGTAGCAGGGCCGGCCGATGGCCTGCTCCGCAGTCCAACCGGTCATCTGGCTCAACGCCCGGTTGAACACCTGGATGCGCAGCTCCGGGTCGAGAATCATCACGCCATCTGCGCTGCGGTCGATAATCGCGTTGAGCTGGCCCTTTTCCGAGCTGACCTGTTCGTACAACTGGGCGTTGCGCACGGCAATTGCGGCCTGGTCTGCAAAGCTAGACAGCACGTCTTCATCATTCGCA
>JAKPQT010000502.1 GCA_029555885.1 Chloroflexota bacterium
CTTCGTGACATCGCTGAGCACCTGTTTTTCGAGGATCTTGTACATTTTGCCTCTCAATATAACGGGAGACGCCCGGATCAGCGTCTGCCGAAAGCAGTTGGACACCGATCTCTAGCATACCCCTGTTCATGTGTAAAAGGAATGATTAGCGTCAGGATGTCGAATTCAAATGCGCGGTTAACTGGCTTGTACAAAACCGGCCATTTGGAAGTGCCTGTCGAATGTGAAGGCATCCGTGATTTCACGCTGGCGCATGACTGCAAAGCTCACGGCATCCGCCAGGCTCAATTCATGGTCTTTGAACTGTCGCAGGATTCTCCCTGCGAGCAGGTCGATGTCGGGATCGGCATAAATCATCTGTAGACGATGGGTCTGACGGATGGATTCCAGAAACCTGATGGCGGGGTCAAAGCCGCTGACACGCCGGATGGCAATATGCGCCTCCGCGATGACCAGATTCGTGGTTACCAGTTCATACCGTTCGCTCACCAACCGTTTGTAGATCGGTGTCGCAACCGAGTGAAACTGATCCCGCTGGCTGACCACCGCAATCCAGGCGCTCGCGTCTACGAAGACTTCTCGCGCCATTCCCTGCTTTCCTCTCGGATAGCTTGCACGATGTACTCGTCGTGTTTCTCGGCCAGGTCAGGGGGCGCGTTCTCCACAATGCCGATGATATTCCAAAGGGGGTCTTCCTCCAGCGGCACTTCGCTCAGGATATGATTGACGCCCTGGCGAATCAACTCGCCCATCGAGACCCCGCGCCGCTCCGCCAGCGCGCGCAGCGCGCGCAGTTGCTCTGGCTCCAGGTAGACCTGAATCGGTTTTTTATTGATGACCACCATGGTATTAACCTCCGGTGATATAGGTCATTCTACATCACTTTTCGGTGTCTTGCAAAGGTGGTCCGGCGACTGAAGGCACGGGCCACCGAGTTGCGTAGCAACCCGGTGGCCACAACCTTCAACCTGTAACCTTTAGACCTGCAATCGCGTCCCTACCACGCCGTCTTCAGGAAACGCGGCAGGTCCACGGCCTCGCGCGGGCCGACCTTGATTTGCCAGTCGGGCAGCTCTTCTTCCAGCTCGCCCATCAGCACGGCCACGTGACCGGGGATGACGACCTTGCGGTGCGAGACTTTCTCGGCAATGCCGGTCGTTTTGACGGTCTTGGCGATCTTCTCCGCGTCGAACTTGCCCGCGGCCCAGGCTGTCAGCACGCTCATGCCCTCTGCATCCGCCACCAGCAGCCACGCGGGCTGCCCGCTCGACTCCATCTCGTTGGCGACGGCGAAGTAGGTGATGGAGAAGTTCGTGGTGACGAGCACCGGCGCATCCGCCGTCGGCTTGTTGATGGGATAGACGCCCGGCTCCACCTGGATGGGCTTCTGCGGGTCGGTGAATAGGTTCGCGCGCAGCACGAGCAGCGGATAGACCTCAGCGGGTTCGAAGCGGCTGAGGACGACGAAGCCCGCGTACTTGGCAATCTGCTGGCCGGCCAGGAGCATCTCCATGCCCGCGTCAGCCTGTCCCAGGTAGGGGAAGGCGATGGTCGGATAGCCGAGCGGGCGGAAGTTCTTCTTCAGCGCGAGCCGGCGGACCTGCGTCAGGGCGGTCAGTGAACCGGCGAAGCTGCGCGCAGCCGGGTCCAGCACGAGGTCTTCCACGCCTGCCGCGACCAGTTTTTCGGTCAGCTCGGCCAGACCGGTCAAGGTGTCTGCCCGGACGACGAGCGGGGCCTTCGCGGACTTGGCGAGTTGCGCCATCGCCTCCCAGTTGTCGGCGGTGGCTCCACAGAGCAGCGGCGTGATGCCGCCGGTCTGCGCCAACCCCTCGGCCATGATCGCCTGGTCCTCGGTCACAAGGATAAGCGGAACCATGGCGGCGCTGGCCGCGGCCACGGCCGCGCCGAACTGCGCGGCATTGCCGGAGGCAGCCTCCACAGCCACGCCATCCAGCCGGAGGGGCAGGCCGACGTAATCGACCTTGTAGTCCGCAACGGCCTGCACCTGGCGCTGGATTGCGTCGGCGGGCAGGGTGTCTGCCACGCGTACGAAGATGCCTGCCGGGTTGTAGAACGTCTTCTCATGACGGAACAGCACGGTTTCATTGCCGGCCTTGGCGCTGCGCCCGTCCGCGGCGAGGGTGATGAGGCGGATGGGCGGCTGCGCGGCCGCGGAGAGCTTGGCCTTCGATTCCTCGCTGATGTACTTGCACGAGGACAGTTCGGCCTGCTTGGCGGCCAGTTTCATGGCAAAGGCAAGACAGGTCGGATAGCCGCATTCTTTACAGTTGCTGTGTGCTTTCTCCGCCGGGTCCTTGCTGCTGCCGGGGAGCAGCTTGTAGATTTCAAGACCACTCAGGGCCATGGATGTACCTCCCTATGCTTGCTGCAGCTCTGCAATCATGTGCTTGATGCGCCGCACCGTCTCGGGATGGCGGAGCACGACGATATCTGCGGCCGACTCGACCAGCGCGGCGGCGGTCATGGTCTCCCAGTTGAGTGCGCGTGTCGCCCATTCACCCCAGGCCGCCGGCACGCCTTCTGCCGCACGGGCTTCCTTGGTGCGCCAGGCCTCTTCGCCCGGGGTGACCATCATCGGCTGCTGGGTCATCGCGTCGCCCTGAAGCGCGGCCAGCCGCAGACGTTCCATGACGCTGTAGCCGTACTCGATGCCGTAGCCCAGCGCGCCGGTCGTCGGGTCGGTGATGATGCGCTCCATGGGCATGCCCATGTCGTGAATCAGGATGGTCAGTTGCTTGGACAGGTTCACATCCATCGGCGTCTTGGCAGTGACGAGATGGCCGTTGGCCAGCGCAGCCGCAACGATAGTGCGGTAGTTCTTGTCCTCGCAGGCGCCGAGCAGCAGGCGCTCGCCTGCACCCTCTTCTGCGACCGCGACCAGGATCTCGTTGTCGAGTTCGGCCTGGCCCGGGCCCAGCACGATGAGCGGCAGGCCGGTTGCCTTGAGCACGGCCTTGAGGACCTGGCGCGCTTTCGCGCCGGTCATGCGCGCGCCGGTCTCATCGACGGTCGCGAAGCGGAGCGCGATGAGGTCAGCGCCGGCGGCCTCCGCGGCCTGCGCCCAGGCTGCCGGGTCATCGAGCACCGCGCCCCACGCGCTGGTCAGCGGCTCCGGCCATTCTTCGCCGGGGTTGCGGTTCCAGACCTCGACCGCCACGCAGGGCGGATGCGGAGCCTTCGCTTCGAAGCTCAGGAACGGGAGCGTCGCCTGGCCGCCCAGGGTGATGCTGTGGCGGCGCGTGCCCCCTTCTGCAGCGGTCGCACCCAGCACGACGGGGCGAACCGTGCCCGCCCACTTTTCGACGGGGAGTTCGACGGTTACGGGCATGAGGAAAACCTCCTTGTTGGTGCTACCAGAACGGATTGGTTACCAGTAACGTTCGACGTGAATCTGGCCGGGCTGGCGCTTGCTGTGTTCGATGAAGCCATCCTGGCCGAGCGTTTCGATTGCGCTGTCAATCATCGCCGGGCTGCCGCACAGAAAAACGTGGGTGTTGTCGGGCGCCGGTGCGAACCCCCAGGCCTTTGCGATGATGCCGCTGTGCCAGAGGTCCTGCACATAGCCCGTCGCGCCCTGCCAGGGCACCGGCTCGTTCTGCGGCCGGCTGATGACCGGGCTGTAGAGCAGGTTCTTGCACAGGTGCTGGAGCGTCAGCAGCTCCGAGCGGTAGCCCAGGTCCCAGGAGTGGCGTGCGCCGTGCAACACGGCGAACCGCCGCGTGCCGCCGCAGACCAGGTGCGTCGTTAGCATGCTCATGTATGGGGCCAGGCCGGTGCCGGTCGCAATCAGCACCACGTTCTGCTCCTCGGGCACCTGGTCCAGCGTGAACATGCCAGTGATGCGCGGCGAGAGCCACAGTCGGTCCCCGATGTTGAGCGCAAATAACCGTGGAGTCAGTGCGCCGGATGTGACGAGCGCGATATAGAACTCTATATACTCGCGCGTCAGGGATGACGACGCAATCGAGTAGGCCCGGCGGATGACTTTGCCGGAGTCCGATGGCGGCTCTTCCGGCTCAGACATGGCGCAGCGCGGGGCTGAGCCCGGCAGGCCCAGGACGGCAAACTGGCCGGGCGCAAAATCGGGCAGCTGCCATCCGTCCGGCACGACGCGCAGGACGATCAGCCAGGGCGATATCTCGGTGCGCAGGGCAACGACGGCGTTCAGGGTCGGTTCAGGCACACTGATACTCCTTCGTATTCTGTCAATCGACCCATTATACCGTCGTCCATGGCCGTTGTTAAGCGGTTCGATTAGGCGGCAGGTTGTAACGCTGCCGGAATAAATCCATCGGTGACGGACGAGCCGCGTGCATTCCCTGGTCGCGGATATATTCCGGCCCGGCCAGCGCTTTGACCACGTCGCGCAGGTTCAACACGGACGCGGGCCACATCTTGCCGCCCGCATGGTGCATGAAGAAGAGATGATCGACGCCGAGATCGGCCATCAACTGCACGGTTGCAGCCAGTGGAATGTCTGCCGGCGCTTCCGGGATGTCCTCGTCCATGACATCCGCGGCGACCAGCTCGCCGGCCCGGTCGCCCGTAGTATAAACCAGCGCCAGCATCCGCTCGTTGAGCCACCCGCGCGCGTCGCCGTCCTCATCCATCACGACGATCGCGGTCCAGCCCTGCTCGACCATCTGCCGGGCAAGTTGAATGACTTTGTCATCCGACTTGCACGTGGGCACGCCGATGCGCATCACGTCGCGGACGAGCAGCGGTTCAGTCATCGCCTTCGCTCTCAGCGTTGTACTCGGCCTGCTCCTCTGCCACGGCCAGCGCATCCGCCTCCACAGCAGACGGTGCGGCCGGGTGGATCGCGAGGCGCAGGCCCAGGCTCCGCAGCAGCGCCGTCAGGCTGGAAAGCTGGGGATTGCCGTTGGGCGACAACATGCGATACAGGTTCTCGCGGTTGAGCTGGGCCTCGCGTGCCAGTTGGCTCACCCCCCGGGCTTCGGCCACGTCGCGCAACGCCAATAGAAAGACCTGCTGGTTTCCGTCCTCCAGTGCTGCATTCAGATAACCGAGAGCATACTCTGGATCGGCAAGCCGCTTCAGCAACCCGTTCTTGTATTCAACCGCCGGCTCTCTCATGCCGTCCTTCGCAGGTAGTCCGCCCAGTACTGCTGCGCCTTTCGAATATCATCCCTCTGAGAGCTCTTAGCGCCTCCACAGAGCAGTACCACAACTCGATCGCCCTTCCGACCGAAGTAGATCCGGTAGCCGGGGCCGTAAGGAATTCGTAGCTCACTTACGCCCTTGCCGACAGCCCTCGCATCACCGAGATTACCCAGACACACCCTGCCAACCCGGATATCGATGCGATAGGCGCCTCTTGATCGCGTAACCTCAATAACCAGTCACTGAACGGTTGATCCCCGTCTTCAGTCTGGTATTCGAGCACCTAAATTGAAGTGTCAGTCATGGGTGTAGTATAAAAGCTACAAGTTGTAAGTGATACCGGTATGATCATCTGTGGTCTTTTCGTTTGAACCGCGGAAGACACGGAGCACACAGAATGATAATTTTCCGCGTGCTCCGTGTCTTCCGCGGTTCACATCGTTAGAACATCGGCTCCATCATCAGCGACGGGTGGCCGGTCGCTTCGAGGTGCGCCAGCAGGCCGTCCACGTCGGTGCAGATGGTCTCATCCGCAATCTTGCTCAGCAGGTCGGGGTCGCCCTCGCGCTCGCACACGGCCTGGAGTTCCGCGGCCATCGTCTGCTTGAGCACGCTGGACATCCACACGACGCGGCTGAAGCCTCCGTCTGCGGAGATGAACTTCGGGCTGGTCAGGTAGTACTTACCGATGCCCATCACGCCCGGGGTCTGCAGCCCGCCGCCGGCCATGCCGGCCAGCGTCGAGAAGGTCATGCCCGCAGGCGTCATGCTCGTGTCCTCGCGGGAGACAACCATCACGCCGTTCGCCTCCGGGATGAGCATGACGATGCACTCGAAGCAGCCGCACGCAGTCATCGGTGCGTTCATGATCGAGTACATCGCAACTTCCTGCACCGTGCCGTTCGACTTCTGCTGCGCGATTTCGTTCAGGCCCGCATAGATACCCTTCTCGCGGTCGATCATCATGCCCTTGCGGATGGGCTGATTCGGGCCGGTCGGGTTAATCTGGTAGGAGGCCGCGCAGTCCAGGTAGTTGTATGCGCCGCACAGGCCGAGACGCTGCGGGCTGACCAGGCACAGGTGGGTCGGCGCAAACGACTGGCAGAGCGTGCAGGTGTAGAACTCCTCCACTGACTCATCGGTCATATCCGCCAGGCGGTTGTTGCGGTAATCGTAGGCATCACGGGCCTTTTGCAGCCATGTGGCGTGCAGCGTCGGGTCCGTGATGATTTTGACCTGCACCTTGTCCACGATAGCGCCGAAGTCGGCCATGAGGCGCGCATGCACGATGTCACCGAAGTGCTTGAGCGAAAACCCCTTGTCCGCCGCGGCCTTGCTGATGCGAATCCAGGTGATATCGCGCTGGCCGATGTGCTGGATGCCGCTCGCGCCGTTGACGAAGTAGTGAATCTGGCGTTCGAGCACCGGCTCGAAGTCCCGCTGCATCTTGCGGCCCGCAACCTCGACCAGGATGCCCATGTCCATCGAGCCTGCTTCCGGCACATCTGCGAAGTCCGGCCCGATGACCTCAATCTTGCCGTCCTCCACCTGGTCCATGTCGACCATGCGCAGATATTCGAAGGCCCGGCTGTACTTGCCGCCGAATTCGACGCGCATGTCCTTTTTGCGGACGACCTCACCCTCGAATGCGGAGCCGTAGGGCACCGGGATCGGGACCTCGGTCAGCTTGATCTTGACGCCGCGCGTCTCGATGCACTTCTGGACCAGCTTCTCTGCGCGTTCCAGGTCATCCTTGCCCTCGATTTCGTTGAAGGGCATGGAGATGACGTGCTCATAGGTCGTCACGCCGGTGGGCAGGATCTGGGGGATGCGCGTGTCGGCGATGACCGGGAAGCCGTAGTTGATGGCGCCTGCGGCCGCCGCGTACTTCAGGTCGTCGACCTCGCCCAGCGCCAGCACGAACGCGAAGACGCGCTGCCGGTTGTAGAGCAGGATATCCTTCGCCTGCCCGCCCTTCATGCCGCCGAAGGTCAGCGCGGAGCGGGTCGCGAACCCGATGGGGTAGATGGCCGAGAGCGTATCGAGGCCGAACGGCACGATGTAGGTGTCGTAGCCCATCTCCACGCCCTCTTCCTGCAACTGGTGGATGACCGAGCGGCCGTTGACGTTGCCGCAGAGAAAGATGAGGATGTTGCGCTTCTGCAGCTCGCGCACGATCTTGACCGCGACCTCGTTGCTCTTGGCGCAGCCGACAATCGCCGCGAAGCCGGGCATACGCCCGTCGACCAACTGGATGCCCCAGGCGCGGAGCTGCACGTCGTCAATCGGACCGTTTAGCCGTCCGTTGCTTTCAGGGCCGCCGGCG
>JAKPQT010000748.1 GCA_029555885.1 Chloroflexota bacterium
CACTGCGCGCGGCATCCAGGGTGCCAAACGTTGCATAGTCCTCCGGTGCCGCTGCGGCATCGGACACTCGCCGACCGCCATCCGTGATGGCGATCTCGAGCCCCCCCTCCTCCGAGCGACGAGCATGGATGCACACGGTCGACCCGGCCGGCGAGAGTTCCACTGCGGCCTCGAGCAGCCCTCCCAGCGCTCGCTGCAGGGCTTCCGCATCGACGTTGGCGCTCAGCAGCCCGCCGCAGGCAATGTGCAATGCGACGCCGCGCTCTGCAGCCTTCCGCGCAGCACTGGCTGCGGCGCCGCGCACGATGGGAGCAATCCGTTGCGGCGAACGCGTCAGCGCGACATCTTGTCGCGGGGCACCGGCGGTTGCCAGCGTGCCAATGAGCGACTCGATCTCGCCGGCCAGCGCCAGTGCGCTGTCGACGTGATTGTGCGGAGCGTAGCGGCCCGTCGCGGACATCTGGTTGCGCAGCCGGTCGAGTTCGCGGACCATGGCGGTTGCCCTGGCGCCCAGTTTCTCAGACGCTTCCGCCAGCACCGCGGCTTGCGCACGGCGTGCTTCAGTCCGTTCCAGTTCCCGCGTGCGCTCTACACGCCCCAGCACGGCGGAAATGCGCGCCTCGAGTTCGTCCGGGTCGAACGGCTTGACGACGTAGTCATCCGCGCCCGCTCGCAGGCCCCTGAGAAGCTGCGCGCGCTCGCTGCGCCCGGTGAGGAAGAGAAACGGCATCGTACCAGCAGTGAGCGCGCTCACGCGCCGCTGCAGTTCGAAACCGTCCATCCCGGCCATTAGAACGTCCGACACCACCAGATCGGGCGGACACTCGGCCAGCATCGTCAGCGCCTCCGCCCCGCTGGCGGCGGTCTTGACCTCGTGGCCGCAGGCGCTCAGATACTCCGCTAACGCCTGGAGCAGGTGCGGGTCATCATCAACAACCAACAGTGTCGCCATTCGGCGCTCGCCACCTCGCGTTCTGGTTCCCGTGCGGGCAACGGGCGCCCGACGTGCGAGATGCTCTGCATAGAGTATAGCCTCTCGGGCGTTCTCCTCGGAGGCGTCCTGCGTAAATCCGGCGTGAAGCGAACGTAAAGGGCCCGAGCGTTGCCGCAGGCACTAGCACCGCCTATAATGACCGGAAGACGTTCCCGGTAGCCCAGCCCCCAACGGAGCGTACTATGGTCAGAGCGGCGATCATGACCGGTCCTGAAATGCCTATTGAGGTCCGCGAGTTCCCCGTGCCGGCCTTGGAGGATGGGGGTGTGCTCCTGCGCACGCTCTACAGCGAAGTGTGCGGCACTGACGT
>JAKPQT010000506.1 GCA_029555885.1 Chloroflexota bacterium
CAGTTCCCCGCGGGTGAAGGTGTAGCCGGTGAGCGCGGCGCGTAACCCGCTCTCGCCAAGAGAGATGAGCAGCAACAGCACCAGCATGGCCGACAGGGTCAGCAGGCCCCAGGCGCGCGCGGCGGGCTCAGGACTCAAGCCGGGCCGCAGGCGAATCGCCAGTGCGGCGTCCAGCACGATCCAACTGCACGCGAGGGTCAGCACGTTGGCGGAGCAGACGAAGGTCAACACTCCCGCGGCGAGCCAGAGCGTGCGCTCGACCTCGGTCCCCAACAGGTCGAGGCGCTGGCTGCGCGCGGCCGCGGGGCTGCGCAACTGGCCGGCCGGCCGGGAGTGTTCTTCGTCGAGCAGCAGCGCTACCGCAGTAAGCAGCAGGATCAGCCCGGAGACGAGCCAGCTCCAGCCGTCCAGCCGCCATTCCAGGGTGCTGCCCGCGACGGTCAGGGGCTGCCACTGCCAGCCGGCCACAGCGTCGGCATCGGTCAAGCGGAACCAGACCAGGATGGCCGCGGCGCCGACAACGCTGAGCAGCGCGAACGGCAGGCGCAGGGCATAGGGCCACGGCTGCCACCGGACGGGCCGGATCGCTTGCGCGCCGGCCCAGGTAGCGGCCCCGCGGCTGAGTCGCCGCGCCAACGCAAGTATGACACCGGCGATAGCCAGGACGAGCGCAGGGCCAAGCGGTTGCAGAAGGAGGGATTGCAAGCTCATGATCGGATAGTCGCTCCATTTTACCGCTTGCCCCGCGAATGACCAAATGGAGCAGGAATTCCGTCGTCGTGGGTTCGATGAAGCACAACGACCGCTCAGCCGGATCTTAGCTGTCGTGTAAGCAGGGTGATAATCTCGTCCGCGCTGGATTCGATGGGTTTGTCCGTCGCATCCACCAGGGCGAAGCCATTGCGCCGACAGAACGCCCGCGCCTCTTCGACCTCCTCGTAGATGTGGGCCGGATCGGTATACTCGCTGGCGCCGCCCACACCGAGGCGGGCTTGGCGCCAGCGACGGTGCGCGACCAGCTGGCCGGGGTCAATCGTGAGGCCAATGACCCGCCGGCGGTCGATCTCCAGCAGCTGAGGTGGCGGTTCCAACTGCGGAATCAGCGGCACATTCGCCACCTTCCAGCCCAGTACTGACAGATACATGCTCAGAGGTGTCTTGCCGCTGCGCGAGACACCGACGATTACGATGTCGGCCTGGTCAAGTTCATCGATCCGCTGGCCGTCATCATGGCTTACGCTGAACTCGATGGCGGCCACGCGTTCGAAATAGGCTTCCCGTTGCTGCCGGTAAAGGCCGGGCTGGCCTGCCGGCTGTTCCTGGAGAATCGTCGTCAGCCGCTCCAGCAGCGGGCCCATCAGGTCAAGCGTGGGCACGCTGCGCGCCTGCGCGGTCTCTATGAGCGTCTCTTGCAGGCGACGATCAACCAACGTATACACAATGGTGCCATCCGTGGCTGCGGCCTGCTCGATCGCCTGCGTGAGGTCCTCGGCGGTGCGCACGTAGGGCACGATGACGACAGGCACCGTGTTGTGGAACTGTGCCAGGGCCGTACGCACAACCAGTTCGCCGCTGGCGCCCGTTGAGCCGGACACGACATAAATCGGGGCGTTCTGCATGTTCGTGCATCCTCCCGTGACTGATATTATCGCGCACGCAGGACGCTTTGGCGAGACGCACCGATCGGCGGGGCGCACCTCAATTGGGGGGCAACCAGCATCCTGAGCGGGTGGACGGCTTATCAATGGCGACAGCGCAAGGCCAGTCGAAGGATGTCCCCACGCGGCTGCCCCTTCGACTGCGGGCCAAGCTGCGCTTAGCCCTCCGCTCAGGGTGCTGCCTGGCTGCCCCTCCTCCTTTGAAATGCACCCCGTGCGCGCAGGAATTCCAAATGTAGGCGGCAAAGCATCCTGAGCGGAGGGCGTTGCCACGCAACGCACGTAGTCGAAGGATGGAGACCGTGCCGGCGTTCTTCGACTGCGCCCACCGCCGGCGGCGGCCTCCGCTCAGAATGCCTGTACTCTCGCGTACATCTGGAATTCCTGCCGTGCGCGGCGTCGTCTTGAGCATCGCCTGCCTTTGGCTTATAATAGCGGCGCTATGCTCACCGGACGGCAGATATCGGTGGGTGCAAGGAGCATGCTATGCAGCGGATTGTTGAATGTGTGCCCAACTTCAGTGAGGGCCGGCGGCCGGAGGTGCTCAACGCGATTGCCGCGGCCATTCGCAGCCATGCGGATGTGCGGCTGCTGGATATCGAGCGGGATGCGGA
>JAKPQT010000507.1 GCA_029555885.1 Chloroflexota bacterium
CCAACCCGGCTACGTGGTGCGCCCGCTGGTGCAGGCCCGCCCCAACAACACGCGAGGCACGAATGCAGCAGACGTTGCGCGACCTGGTGGACAACGGGCTGATGACCGAGGCGGAAGTGCAGGAGCTGCAGGCGTACCTGACGGCCGACCCGGAGACGTACTGGCGAGCCCCGCAGGCGCTGCGGGACAAGGCGTGGATGGGGGTGGCGCTGCTGGAGGCGGAACCGCCGCACCTGATGCACTGAAGCCTGGCGGGTTCGACTCCGAGGCATTCGACAAGGCCCGCGCCGACCGCATCAAGGCATCCCGCGAAGCCGGGAACACCCACCTGGATCAAGTGCCCGCCTACGTGGAGACGATGCGCGGCAAGGACGTGTACTACGTGCACGACCCCAAGGTGCGCGGCCGTGTCCTGACCGTGGACAACAACGGCAACGTCTACGTGGAGTGGCTGGACGCCTACTCGCAAGAGAAGGAGATGGCCACGCCCATGAAGATGGGCAAGCGCGAGGTGATGCAGAGCAGCCTGGGGCCGCGTGACCTGAAGGACTACGTGGCCGGCAAGCTCGCCGATGCAGCGCCCGCTCCTACGTCCGCCGCCGGCCCGGCCCTGGCCACCGGCGACCGCATCAGCTTGGCGGGCAAGAGCTACACCGTGGTGAGCGCCAGCCCGAGCGCCGTGAAGCTGGACGATGGGGCCGGCGGCACGCGCATGGTGGCGCGGAACTCCAAGACGTTCGGGCAGATTGAACGTGTCGAGCCGGTGAACGCATCGGCCGGACGTGTCGAAACCAAGCCGGAAAGTGAACAGGTTGTGCAGCCAAGCAGAGAACAACTGCTGGCGGAAATGGGCCTACGCAACCAGGCCAAGATCGTCGAGAACGCGAAGCAACTTGCGGAGAAGTACGGCGATGACACGCTGCTGAAACAGGAACAAGCCCGGCTTGCTGCAATGCAGGCCAAAGCCAATGCGCAACCCACCGCCATCCCCGCGAGAGCAGAAGCGCCTGCGCCGGCAGCAGCACCAGCCCCCGCCGCGCCGGCTGTGGTTCCCGGA
>JAKPQT010000516.1 GCA_029555885.1 Chloroflexota bacterium
GGGCCGACGCCCAGGCTGCGCAGGTGGTGCGCGAGCTGGTTGGCGCGCGCGTTGAGCTCCGCATACGTGAGGCTCACGTCGGGCAGGCCGGCCTCCGCACCGGCGAAGAGCAGGGCGGTCGCGTTGGGTGTGCGATCGACCTGCGCCTCGAACAGGAGGTGGACGCGCGGGTCGGCGGGCAGTTCCGTCGCGGTGTCGTTCCAGGCGAACAGGATCTGCCGGCGCTCGGCCTCCGAGAGCAGGGGCAGGTCTGCCAGCGGTCGATCCGGCTCCGCTACGGCGGCGGCCAGGAGCACAGCGAAGTGCTGCGCGATGCGTTCCGCCGTGGCCGGGTCGAACAGGTCGGCGTTGTACTCCAGCGAGCCGCCCAACTCCGCGCCATCCTCGACCATCGTCAGCGTCAGGTCGAAGCGCGCGGTGGGCAATCCACCCTCTGTGACCGGGTCGAGGGTGAGGCCGGTGGTCAGGGCGCGCGCCTGCCGGGGCGCATTCTGCAGCACGAACATAGCCTGGAACAGCGGGCTGTGGCTCATATCGCGCGCCGGTTGCAGCGCGTCCACCAGCATTTCGAACGGCACATCCTGGTGCGCATACGCGGCCAGCGCGGTCTCGCGCGTCTGGCGCAGCAGGCCGCGGAAGGTCAGCGGCTCGGCTGCACCGCCCAGATGGGCTCGCAGGACGAGGGTGTTCACGAAGAAGCCGATAAGGCCCTCGATCTCTGACCGGGTGCGGTTGGCGATGGGTGTGCCGACCGCGATATCGTCCTGGCCGCTGTAGCGACCGAGCAGCGCCTGGTAGCCGGCCAGCAGGGCCATGAAGAGGGTCGCGCCCTCCTGCCGGGCCAGCGCCTTGAGCGCATCGCTCAACTCCACCGGCAGCGCGAAGATGTGCTGGCCCCCGCGCGCAGTCTGGATGGGGGGCCGCGGCCGGTCGGTGGGCAGTTCGAGCAGCGACGGCAGGCCGGCGAGTTGTTCCTTCCAATAGGCCATCTGCCGCTCCAGGATCTCACCGCTCAGCCAGTTCCGCTGCCAGACCGCGTAATCCGCGTACTGCACCGGCAGGGGCTGCAGGGGCGACGTTACTTCTGCCCTCTCGTCCTTGCACAAGGTCGCGTAGAGGCTGGCCAGCTCGGACATCAGCACACCCAGCGACCAGTCGTCGGACACGATGTGGTGGGTGTTGAGCAGCGCCAGGTAGTCTTCGTCGGCCAGGCGCCACAGGTGGACGCGCAGCAGCGGCCCGCGAGCCAGGTCGAACGGTTCGGCTGCGGCTGCGGTGGCCTGGCGCGCTGCTTCGGGCTGGCGCTCGTCTTCGGGCAGGCGGCGCAAATCCACCACAGGGATGGTCTGCGGCGGGAGCGTGTCCGCGGGGGCGATGATCTGCGCCGGCCGGCCGTCAACCGTCGCGAAGGTGGTGCGCAGCGCCTCGTGCCGGCGGATGACCTCGGTCAGCGCCCGTTCCAGCGCAAAGACGTCCAGTGGCCCCGTCAGGCGCACGGGCGCCGGGATGTTGTAGAGCGGGCTGCCCGGCTCAAGCTGATCCAGGAACCAGAGCCGTTGCTGTGCGAACGACAGCGGCAGCGGGCCGTCCCGTGGCACAGGCTGGATGGGCGGTGTGGCCAGCCCGTGGGCGGCGCGGCGGACCTCAGCGATTTGTCCGGCCAGGCCGGCCGCGCTGGGGGTCTCAAACAGGGCGCGCAGCGGGAGCTCTACCCCGAACGCATCACGGATGCGGGAGATGATCTGGGTCGCCAGCAGCGAGTGCCCGCCCAACTCGAAGAAGTTGTCGTGCGCGGCGACGCGGGCCAGGCCGAGAATCTCGCCGAAGATGCCGGTCATGATCTCGGCCTCCGGCGTCGCCGGTGCGGGCGCAGGAACCCTTTCGTCGGCTGCGCCTGCGGTGGGCAGCGGCTGAGCGGCCAGGGCGCGGCGGTCCACCTTGCCGTTGGGCGTCAGCGGGATGGCGTCGAGCGCCACGTAAAGCCCAGGCACCATGTAGTCCGGCAGCCGCTGCGCGAGGAACGCGCGCAGTTCGGCGGCGGGCAGGAGCTGCGGCAAGGATGAGCCGTCCGCAGGGGGTTCCGCTTCAACGCGGCGTGGAACGATGTACGCCGCGAGTCGCTTGTCGCCGGGCGTGTCCTCGCGCGCGATGGCCACGGCTGCCTGCACGGTTGGGTGTTCGCCCAGCACTGCCTCGATCTCGCCGAGCTCGATGCGGAACCCGCGCACCTTCACCTGATCATCGATGCGGCCCAGGAACTCCAGGTTGCCATCGTTGCGCCAGCGGGCCAGGTCGCCGGTGCGGTAGAGGCGGGTTGATGATTGAAGATTGAAGATTGAAGATTGCGTGTCTGTCCAGCGTGAATCTTCAATCCGGGGAAACGGGTTCGGCACGAAGCGCTCTGCGGTCAGCTCAGGCCGGTTGCGATAGCCGCGGGCGACGCCCGCGCCGCCGATGTACAGTTCGCCTGGCACGCCGATGGGGACCGGCTGCAGGTGCCGGTCCAGCACATACAACTGGGTGTTGATGATCGGCACGCCGATCGGCACGGCGCCCTGGAACCGCGCATCCCGCGGGGCCTCGTAAACGCAGCACCCTACCACGGTCTCGGTCGGCCCATACTCGTTGAACAGCCGCGCATCGGCCGCGTGCTGCTGCCAGAACGCAATGTGCTCCGGCAGGAGGTTCTCGCCGCCGATGACGAACGATCGTGTGCTGGCCGCGGCCTCGGCCGGTTGCAGTTGATGGCCCAGCAGCTCCAGATGGGCCGGGGTGATTTTGACCAGGCTGAAGCCGGGCGCGTCTTGCAGCGCGTCCCGCAGGATTTCGACCCCGAGTCCTTCAGGCAACAGGGTCACGGTCCGGCCAGCCACCAGGGGCGCAAACAGCCCCGTGATGGTCAGGTCGAACGAGAAGGAGGAGTGGATGGGCGCGCCGCTGCCCTCGGCCAGCGGATACGCGCGCTGGCACCAGGTCAGGTAGTTCACCAATCCGCGATGGTGAATCTCGACCCCCTTCGGCCGGCCGGTGGAGCCGGAGGTGTAGATGACGTAGGCCAGCGAATTGGGAATTAGGAATTGGGAATTAGGAAGGTTGGCTGTCGGTTGGCGCGCGATGATGGGCCAGTCGGCATCCAGGCGTACCGGCCTGCCTTGCCATCCTTCACCGTCAGCATCCAGCTTCCAGTTTCCAGCTTCCGGGCGCAGCTTCGCTGCGCCCATCCAGCTTCCAGCTTCTACCAGCCGCGCCTGGGTGAGCACGATCTGCGTGCCGGAATCGGCGAGCATGTAGGCGATGCGGTCGGTGGGGTAGGTGGGGTCGATGGGCAGGTACGCGCCGCCGGCCTTGAGGATGCCGAGGATGCCGACCGCCATCTCCAACGAACGCTCGACGCTGATGCCGACCAGGACATCCGGGCCGACACCGAGCCCGACCAGGTAGTGCGCCAGTTGGTTAGCGCGGGCATTCAGCTCGGCGTAGGTGAGGGCCTCGTCGCGGAAGCGTACGGCGACCGCGTCGGGTGTGCGCTCGACCTGGGCTTCGAAGAGCTGGTGCGCAGCCAGATGTTCGGGAAACTCGACTGTGGTGTCGTTCCAGGTGGTCAGCAGCAGGCGGCGCTCCTGCTCCGGCAGCAGGTTCAGCCGGTCCACCGGCTGATCGGGATCGGCGATGATGCTGGCGAGCAGCTCCCGGAAGTGTTCCAGCATCCGCTCGACGGTGACACGGTCGAACAGGCCCGTGTTGAACTCCAGCGCGCCAGTGAGCTGCTCGCCCTCCTCGATCATGAACAGGGTCAGGTCGAATTTCGCGGTGCCGCTGTGGACTTCCACGGGACTGATGGTCACTTCGGGCAGCTCCTGGGCCCGCAGCGGC
>JAKPQT010000524.1 GCA_029555885.1 Chloroflexota bacterium
ACCTCTGTCTTGTCGTAGGCCACGATGTTAACAGACGTAGAGCCGTACAGGTAGCCGGTGACCAGGCCGTCCTCGCCCGGCACGACCTTGACGTACTGCGCCATGAGCGGGTAGATGGCGGTCGGGACCGAGCGCGCCGCCACGCCTGCGCCGCCGATGCTCTCGCGCTCCAGGTACCAGTAGGCGTTGCCGGTAAGCTCCAGGTAACTCCAGGTAAGCTCGAACAGTTCCGGCCCGGTCATGTCCGCGTTCGCCTTGTCGAGCAGCAGGCAAAGCGGATGGTCCTCAAGCTCGACCGCGTCGTCTGCCTTGACGCGCGGGCGGTGCCAGCCAGCCGTCAGCGCCCGGCGGTCGGTCTGAGACAGCGCCCGTGTCCGGTAGCGGGCCGCGCCCGCGCCCTCCCGCGCATAGACGTTGAGGTCACAGCCTGCGGCGGTGGTCGCGTTGCGCAAGGCGCAGGCATAGACCCAGCTATGGTTGAGGCCCACGAGCGCGGCGTGTGACGTGTCCGGCCGGAGTCCGTGCCGCTTGGCGAACTGCAGCTCGAACGACTGCATGACCGGCTGCAGGCCCGCCCACGCCTTAATCTGTTGGAGTAGTCTCAAATCATAGCCTCTAAATCGTCGAGCCTGTAGATGGCGGGTTCGGCGTAGCCGTCAAGGTACGCCACGCCGTAGCGCAGGGCGTCCATAGCATGGTCGAACTGCTTGACCGGCAGGTCTGCCGGGTCACGGCCCTTGACGCCCTGCTTCCAGCAGTACGACTCAAACTCTCGAATAGTGTTCTCACAAGACGGCGCTACCAGCAGCCTTGCGCGGCCGTCACCCGCGACGGCGAGCCGGTTCTGCACCCGCTGCAGCCCGTCGAATATGGCGTTATCAACCGGCGGACAGGAGAATCCTTCCGCCTGCAATGCGCCTATCAGCCCCGCCGCCGAAGGATCGCAAAGGACGGTGGTAAAGCCGTCCTCATCGGCGCGCTTGCGCACAGTCCGCACGAACTCATCTTGCAGCACCTGCCGCTGGTAGAACTCGCGGGCGACGTATATGCGCCCGTCAGAGTCCAGCCCGAGCGTCAGCAGGACAGCCGGGTTAGTGAACCCCTCGTCAACGCAGGCTATTACCTGCGCGAAGGACAGCGGCGGTTCTGCTATGTGCAGCGCCCTGTCCCACATAGAGTAGACCAACCCCTCAAAGCCCACCCAGAGGCCGTCACGGTAGCGCGAACGGTGCGTGCCGACCAGCGTGTCCAGCCACTGCAGGTAGTCCGCAGGCAGGAAGAAGTTGTCTGTCGAGCGCGTCTGAATGGCGCGGCAACCAGACACCGCCGTTGTCGCATGCGCCAAAGCGAATCTCTGCGCCAGAAAGTGCGTCGGCGGCCCAGGGTTGCACGCGCCGAAAATCTGCCGGTGCGGATCCACCAGGTTGCGGCAGCGGCCGCGTAGCATCAACCAGTCAGCCTCAAGCAGCTCGACAGCCTCGTCAACGGCGACCGCGCCGAGGTTCAGGCTGCCCTTCGACTCCGCGATGTCAATGCCGAAGTACAGGATCTCGCCGCCGTTGTTCAGCCGGATGGACTGCTCGCTCTTGTTGTGCGTGTAGCTGCCATGAGGCAACACCGGCGGCAGGTCGCCCTCCCCCTCGATCAGCGTCTTGAGGGTGGTGGCCTTCAGGCTGACGTTCGTCTTGCGGCAGAGGCCGACGCGGTTACGCGGGATCGCCGCATGGACGGCGAGCTTCCAGCAAAGCGCAAGCGACTTGCCCGCGCCGAACGCGCCGCTGTATAGCACCTCTGGGTCAAGCGCCTGGATGAACTCGAGCTGTTTCGGGAGCAGCGGGACGTTCTGCCTACTCGTCTGCCGG
>JAKPQT010000552.1 GCA_029555885.1 Chloroflexota bacterium
CGCGAAGGATGGGACTTGCGGGCCAGAAGAACAGCGTGTCTTTAGCAGCCCAGTGAATCTCCAAACCCGACGCCAGCAGTGCCAGCATCCCCACGAAGAAATCCATGCCTGAGGTGTGGTGCGCGCCGATGATCACGCACCGGTCCGGCAGCGCGGGTAGTTCGAACCGCCAGCCTGCAAGCCGCGCGACCGCGCAGGCAAGGCGTTGCACAGGTGACAGCCGCCCCGAGCAGGGCGTCTCACGATCATACGTGTTTTGTTTGGCTGCCAGATGTGATGTCATCCGCAAGTATGCATCTCCTTACCCCTGCGTCATCCCGAGCTGCGCGGGGAATCGCGCGCGTTTCCCCGCGATCACAAACAACATGCGGCGATCTTCGACCGGGCGCAGCCGGCCGGTTTTCGGATTGGGCTTCAGGTTGACATCCCACCAGCGGCTGATGAACCAGTCGAGCGAAAAGACCCGGTCCGCGCGGCAAAAGTCCGGATAGGGATCGCGGAGGGTGATCAGCCCGCGGCGCCGGTCGACGGAGATCACGACGCTGTAGTGGCCGTAGTCGCCCTCCGAAAAATCCTCTTCCGCCTCGCTATCCTCGAAGAAACCCTGCCACTCCACGCCTGCCGGGCAGCGGTGGCCGCACACCAGCGCGGTCAGGTCATCTGCGGTCGCGTGGGTCTTGTACCACAGGCGCACGCCCTCGCGCAGCCAGGCGACCGCGCGCGCGAGTTGGTCGACGCGCGCGCCGTACTCCCCGATCGTGTTGGCCACCTCGGCCAGGTCGGTCAGGCGTTCCTGGTTCGCAACGACGCCATGCTGTGCCAGCAGCATCTGCAGCACTGCGGGACCGCAGTGATACTCGGAAATCTGGCAGATGCGCGGGAGGCTGGGCGGCTTACGGCAACTGCGCGGGAGCGTGGATGCGGCGGGCATGTTTGCTCATCAGGCTGGCGAGCACTTTGGAAAACTTGATCCCGTGCATTTGCAGCACTTCGGTCATGGGCAGGCCCAGGCTGGGGCCAAAGGCGGTGTTGGGGTTGGCATCGGTGAAATAGGGCGTGCCGGTTGCGGTGTCGATCCGCACGTCGAACTTGGCGTAATCACGGCAGCGCAGCGCCTCAAATGCGCGGCAAGCATACCCGGTCACGGAAGCCGTTACTGTGGGATCGGCCAGGGTGTAGCGGTAGCACTCTGGATCGCTGTAGCTTTCGAAGCTGGTGAAAAGGTACTTGCGCTCCTCGGTCTCCTTGAAGACCTTCTCCGCGCAGAAGATGTGCGTGCGCTCGCCGTCGTCGAACGCCACCGCGGTGATCTCCGGGCCCTCGATGAAACGCTCCACGATGACCGGCATCTTGTAGGCGCCGATCAGCATGTCGGCTTGCTGCTGGGCTTCCTCGTACGTCTCCTTGACGGCCGCGTTGTCGATGCCGACGCTACCGCCGCCCTCATTGAGCTTGACGATCAGGGGTAGGCCCAGGTCATCGCGGATGCGCGTGCCACGGCGGGTGACGAACTGGAAAGGCGGCGTCGGGATGTCGTTCGCGTCGAGCACCTCCTTGACCAGGTTGCGGTCGTTGCCGATCACCAGGCCGCGCATCCCCGCGCCCGTGTAAGGCACGCCGGCCAGCTCCAACGCGCCGGGGATCGACGTCTGCAGCGCGTCGCTCCCTCGCAGCGTGTCGACCAGGTTCAGGACGAGGTCGGGCTGGTCAACCAGGAGCTTGGCCATGAAATAGCGATCGGCCCGGTACGCCTTGGCCTTCACCCCCAGTTTCTTCAGCGCGGCCACGACCTCCCGCGCGCGCTGCTCCACCTCCACCTCGGCCTGGTAGGCCTCCTGGGTGGGGAACCACGCGACCTTGACGTGCGAATAGGCCACCGCGACCAGGCGCAGCTTCTTGAGCGCGGCGCTGACTGCGGGCTGCGACTGGTTCAGCCGCGCCGCCGCACGCGACACGCTGCGCTCCACCATCAG
>JAKPQT010000580.1 GCA_029555885.1 Chloroflexota bacterium
CGGAGCCTGGGCAAGCGCGGGGTGCTGCGGGCGCTGCGGCGGGCGGACGGGGACACGCAACTCGCGGCGCTGGGGGCGCTGATCGAGCGCGTGGAACTGCACGGTGGCGGGCGGATGCGGGTGGTGTACCGGGGCGGGGCTGCGGAGCCGGTGGAATTACACGTCGGCGGTGGTTAGTAGTTGCGGCTGGAAGTTGCTCTGGGCGTAGGTGTCCGGCTCTGCGGCAAAGAGGGACGGCTGCGCCTGTGTGTTCGCTACCCGTTGCCGGGCGTGCTCTGCCCAGTGCGCATCAATGTCGATACCGATGAACTGTCTGCCCATGCGGACGCAGGCTTCCAACGTACTCCCGCTCCCGCAGAACGGGTCAATCACGAGGTCGCCCGGTTCGGTGTGCAGGCTGATGAAACGCGCGGCAAGTTGCCAGGGCTTCTCGGTGGGGTGTTGGTGCTTCTGCGGAATGACCTTGCGGATGCCGTGCTCGCCGGGGCGCAGGATGTTCTCCACCGCGTTCGTCTCGTCGAACCAGCGGCAGGCCGCGCCGGGCTTCTGCGCCACGAGCACGATTTCATAACTCCTGCGGTAGTGCCAGCCCATGCCGATAGGTCCCTTGTCCCAAACCACCATCTGCTTGAAGTCGAGTCCCGGCTGCGCGTCGATCCACATCGACCAACGCGCGAACTGCGGGTCAGGGCCGCCGCCGGGGCAGCAGCAGCAGCAGCAGCAGCCGGGGGCGAGGATGCGCGCATACTCAGGCAGGCAGGCGCGGAAGAGGTCGTTGGCTTCGGGGCCGTCGTTGGCGATTGGGCGAAACTCAGTTGCTGGTACGCGCTTGCTGTGTCCGAGCGCGGCTTCCCGTTGGCTGATGAGGTCCCCGTCGTTATTGTTGTGCCCATACGGGGGGTCGGTAAACACGAGCGCGGCGCAGCCGTCCGGCAACTCCCGCAGGACCTCCAGACAGTCGCCGCAGTGGACTTTCCCAACCCACGCGCTCAGGTCTACCGTCGCACTCATGGGGCTCTCCCTCTCGGAGTGTTAGTGCCCGCGACCACAACTCAACGGAGTCCCGGTCACGGGCACCAAGGTTCGGCTACTTGCAGAGCTTGCGGCCAGCCGCCGCGCTGTCGCGCAGGATGCGGATGGTGACCGTATCGTTGGTCATGTCGGACGCGAACCCGAGGGCCTGCTTCGCC
>JAKPQT010000590.1 GCA_029555885.1 Chloroflexota bacterium
GGAGGGGTTCATCGCTTCCGGCATGGAACGCAGGTTCGGCGCCACGTCGTATGCCAAGACCTATCTGGAGGACCAGCTGAAGCTGACCAAGGCGAAGCTGGAGGACTCGGAGCGCAAGCTGGTCGAGTTCGCGCAGAAGGAAAACCTGGTCAACACCGGCGAGAGCGGCCAATCGCTCGCCAGCCAGAACCTGACTCAACTGAACGCTGCGCTTGCCGCCGCGCAGGACCAGCGCATCCGTGCGCAGGCGCGCTGGCAGCAGGCCTCCTCCGGCGCGATGCCGGCCGACATGATCGGCAATTCCAACATTCGCACCTTGCAATCGCAGAAGGCGCAGTTGCAGGGCACGTACCAGTTGAAGCTGCAGACGTTCAAGCCGGACTACCCGGAGATGCTGCAACTGAAGGGGCAGCTCGACGAACTGGATCGCCAGATCGCCCAGGAATCCCGGGGCGTGCGTGCATCGGTGCAGGCCGAGTACAGCGCGGCGGCGACCCAGGAGCGGATGCTGATGGGGCAGATCGCGAGCTTGCGCACCCAGGCGTTGGACGTCGACGGGCGCAGCATCCAGTACAACATCCTCAAGCGCGAAGCCGACACCAACCGGCAGATCTACGACAGCCTGTTACAGCGCTTCAAGGAAGTAGGCGTGGCCGGTGGCGTGCGCGCCAACAACGTGTCGATCATCGATCGTGCCCAGAACGCATGGCGGGTCAAGCCGGACCTGTTCACGAATGTGTTCCTGGGTTTGCTGCTCGGGTTGATGCTGGGCGTGCTGGTCGCACTTCTGATGGAGTTCCTGGACGACACCATCAAGACTCCGTTGGATGTCGAGCAGAAACTCAAGCTGGCCGTCCTTGGCGTGATTCCGAAGCTGGGAGCGAAGGAGAACGTCAACGCGGCAGCAGCGAACCCGCAATCCTCGTTCTCGGAAGCGTACCGCTCGGTGCGGACATCCCTTCAGTTCTCGACCGACCATGGCGTGCCGAAGACCCTGTTGGTGACGAGCAGCGGCCCGGGCGAGGGCAAGTCGACCACGGCGCTGGCGCTGGCGCGCAACTTCGCCCAGCTGGGCAAGCGCGTCCTGTTGATCGAAGCCGACCTGCGCAATCCCTCGCTGCATCGCACCCTCGGCTTGCAGGGACACAGCGTCGGCCTGAGCAACCTGCTGGCGGGTGGCTGCACGCTGGCCGAAGCGACGCTCGACAGCGGGGAGGCTGGGCTGAAAGTGATCCTGGCCGGCCCGCTGCCGCCGAACCCCGCGGAACTGCTGTCCGGCAGCAAGCTGGTGTCCGCGTTGACCGTGGTCGCCGAACGTTATGACCAGATCATCCTGGATGGTCCGCCGGTGCTGGGCCTCGCCGATGCCCCGATCCTCGCGAACGCGGTGGATGGCACCCTGCTGATCGTCAACAGCGCGAACACGAAGATCAATGCGGCGCGGGCCGCACTGAAGCGCCTGCTGGCCGCGCGCGCGCGGGTTGTCGGCGCGCTGCTGGCGAAGTACGACGTCCGCACCGCGGGTTACAGCTATGGCTACGGGTACCACTACCAGCACGACTCGCATTACGCCTACGGCGGAAAGCCCAAGTTGACCAAGGGCTGACCGCATGGACGGCGCGAAGGGGAGCGCGCTGGAATGGGCCCTGGCGCTGCTGCATGCACCGGGGAAGCGGCACGCGCTGCGGCAAAAGCCATTGCCGGACGGCATGGACGGTCTGCTGGGGATCGCTGCCGGTGCCGCGCCCGATGAACTTGCTGAAGCCGCGCGCACCTTCGGTGAACCGGAAGCGCGGATCCGGGAAGCCGCGCAGTTCTACGTGCGCGAGGTCCTGTTCTTCCCGCAGGCCGATGCATATCGCGTCCTCGGGGTTGGCGCGGATGCCAGCGACGCGTCGATCAAGGCGCACCATCGATTGCTCCAGCATTGGCTGCATCCGGATCGCCTGCAAAGCGAGGACGACGCGATCTTCGCGACGCGGGTGAACGTGGCCTGGAATCGGTTGCGCAATCGCGAGCGGCGCCAGGCGTACGACAAGGCCTTGCAGGAAGAGGAGCCGCAGGAAGCGTTCGAGGGCAGCCAGGCACTGGGCAGCGTGCATGCGTGGATCCCCGATGCCGAAATCCCGCGCAACCCGTGGCGGCATCGCCTGCCGGTGCTGCTGC
>JAKPQT010000634.1 GCA_029555885.1 Chloroflexota bacterium
GCGCCGGACCATCTGCGCGGCCGCGTCATGGCCGTCTACTCATTCATGTTCTTCGGCACCAGCCCGTTCGGCTCGCTGCTCAGCGGCGCGGTCGCGCAGGCCTGGGGCCCGGTCCTGGCCATCATCGCCGGCGCGTCGGCCTGTCTCATCTGCGCAGCCGGCGTGTTCCTGCTTGTGCCAGCCATCCGCAAACCTCAGAGTTGATCTATGCTGTCCGAACTGCGCATCCGTAATCTGGCGATTATCGACCATCTCGAGCTGACCTTCGGGCCCGGCTTCAATGTGCTGACCGGCGAAACCGGCGCGGGCAAATCCATCATCATCGACGCGGTCAACCTGCTACTGGGCGATCGCGCCTCTCAGGAGGTCGTGCGCGCGGGCGCAGAGCGCACCGAGGTCGAAGGCGAGTTCCAGCTCTCCCCCGCGATTGCCACGCGGGCCGCGCCGCTGCTGGCCGAGCACGACCTGGAAGGCGACCAGCCGGATGTCGTGGTGCTCGCGCGTGAAGTGCGAGCCAATGGGCGTTCAGTCGCGCGCATCAACGGCCGTACCGTCACCACCGCCCTTTTGAGCGAGATTGCCGGGCTGCTCGTGGATGTCCACGGCCAGGGCGAGCACCTGTCGCTGCTGCGCGAGCGCGAGCACACCGGTCTGCTGGACCGTTATGCAGGGCTGACCGACCAGGCCGCGCGGGTGGGTGAGCTGGTGCGCCGGGTACGCTCGGTGCGCCGCGAACTGGAGAGCCTGCGCCAGGACGAGCGCGAGCGGGCGCGGCGCATCGACCTGCTGACATACCAGGTGGAAGAAGTGCGATCCGCTAAGCTCAAGCCGGGCGAGGAGATCGAGCTGGACGCGGAGCGGCGGCGGCTCGCCAACGCGGAGCAACTTGCCAGCCTGAGCAACGAGGCCGCGCTGTTGCTCTCCGGCGGCGACGACGAACAGCCGGGCGCGCTCGACGCGATCGGCGCGGCGGAGCAGGCCGTCAGCCGACTCGCACGCATCGACCCGGAGGCCGTCGCGCTGGGCGAGCAGTTGGGCGAAGTGTCCGCGCTGCTCGATGACCTGGCGCGCGAGCTGGCCCGCTATCGCGATGCCATCGAGTTCAACCCGCGGCGCCTGCAACAGGTCGAGGAGCGGCTGGGCCTGATCCACAGCCTCCAGCGCAAGTACGGCGACACCATCGAGGATGTATTGGCCTATGCTGAGCAATCCGCCGCGGAGCTGGCGCGCATCAGCAATGCAGAGGAGCGCATCAGCGGACTGGAGGCCGAGGAGGCGGACCTGCTGCGCCAGATTGGCCGGCTGGGCGCGGCACTGTCTGCCGCGCGGCGCGCGGCCGGCGAGCGCATAGCGCGCGCCATCGAGGTCGAGTTGGCCGACCTGCAGATGGCGCGGGCACGCTTCGCTGTGGATGTGGCCTGGACGCCCGATACGGCGGGCGCGGTCGTCGAGGAGCGCGACGCTGCGGCCGCGGGCCAGCCGGCAGGCCGCTATACCTTCGACGCGCACGGGCTGGACAGCATCGTGTTCCTCGTCTCCGCGAACCCCGGCGAGCCGCTGCGCCCGCTCGCGCGCGTCGCGTCGGGCGGCGAAACCTCGCGGCTGATGCTGGCGCTCAAGACGGTGCTGGGCCGCGCGGACGAGACGCCCACGCTCATCTTCGACGAGATCGATCAGGGGATCGGCGGTCGCGTCGGCGCGACGGTCGGGCGCAAGCTGTGGGGGCTGACCGTCCGGAACGGGGAGACCGGGACCCGCGGCAGCGAGGCCGATCCCCCGAACCTCGTCCGCCACCAGGTCCTCTGCATTACGCACCTGCCGCAACTTGCGGCCTACGGCGACGTACATTTCCATGTAGCCAAGCATGCGAGCCACGATCGGACCTTGACCGAAGTGCAGGCGCTGGAAGGCGAGCGTCGCGTGACTGAGCTGGCGCGCATGTTGGGCGCGGACACCGCAACCGGCCGCGCCAGCGTGGTCGAGATGATGGCCGAGGTGGAGCAGAGCAAACGCTAGAACCGCAAGTGGAAGGACGACATGGAACTCACCCGCTATACGGATGCGCGGGCGTTCATGGCCCGTGTGCAGGCCGCCCTCGAAGAGACCGAGGCAGCCAACAACCTGATGATCGGCATCACCAACCGTCTCGTGGAGCATCCCGAACGGTTCAAGTTCGCGCCGTATCTCGCCGCTGTGACGGACGGCGATGCGGTGGTCGCAGCCGCGGTGATGACCCCGCCCAATCGCGTCATCCTGTACAGCGCCCGCGGCGATGACCCGGCGCCCCTGCGCCTGCTGGTCGCCGACCTTGTAGCGGGCGGCTGGAGTGCGCCGGGGGTGGTCGGCCCGTCCACGCCGGCAAGGGCGTTCGCAGAGCTATGGCAGATGGAGACAGGCCGCCCGTACCGGCCCGGCATGAGCGAGCGCGTGTACGAGCTGCGCCAGGTGTCCCCGCCATCAGGGGTGCCGGGCCACCTGCGCCCGGCCCGCGCAGAGGAGCTGCCCCTGCTGGTCGAATGGATCATCGGCTTCAACCGGGACGCACACCTGACGCCAGATGACCCGGCGACCATCGCAGAGCACCTGACGCAACGCATCGCGGCAGGCGAGTACTTCGTCTGGGATGACGGCGGGCCGGTCTCGGTCGCAGGTACGGGCCGGCACACGACGCACGGCATGGCGATCGGCCCGGTTTACACCCCGCTGGAGCTGCGCAACCGGGGGTATGCCTCCGCGTGCGTCGCCGCGCTGAGCCAACGGCTGCTCGACCAGGGCTGGCAGTTCTGCTGCCTGTTCACTGATCTGGCGAACCCGACATCGAACACCATCTACCAGCGCATCGGCTACCGGCCGGTGTGCGACTTCAACGAGTATAATTTCGAATAAGGAGTCTCATGAGCGCATCGACAATCCCAACGCACAGCGAGATCGACCCTCGCTTCACCTGGAATGAACCCAGCGTCTTCCCGACGCCTGCGGACTGGGAGGCCGAATATCGCAGCGTCAGCGAGGCGCTGGACGGCCTGAAACAGTACGTGGGACGGCTGGCGGAGAGTCCCGCGGTGCTGGCCGCGGCATTTACAGCCCTGCAAGACATCATGGCCCGCGTCGGCAAGCTGTACACCTACGCAGGGATGAGCTACGCGGTGGATACGACCGACCAGGAAGCCGCCAAGCGCAACGGCCGCGCGATGGGGCTGTACGGGCAGGCGATGGCAGCCATCGCGTTTGTGGACCCGGAGCTGCTCGGCATGGGCGAGGCGAAGCTGCGCGGCTGGGTCGCCGAAGACCCGACGCTGGCCTACCTGGGCCAGTACGTGGACAACCTCTTTCGCCGCCAGGCGCACGTCCGCTCCGCGGAGGTCGAGGAACTGCTGGGCCTGCTGCTCGACCCGTTCGGCAACGCCGAAGCCACCTTCAGCAAGCTGGCCGACGCAGATTTCCGCTTTCCGGATGCAATCGGCAGCGACGGCACGCACTACCCCGTCACTCAGGGCACGCTCGACGGCATCTACGCGCAGTCCGACCGGGAGGCCCGGCGCACCGCGTTCGAGGGCTACACCGACACCTACCTGGCGTACAAGAACACGCTGGCCTCCAACTTGCTGACCTCGGTCAAGAACAACGTCTTCATGATGCGTGCGCGCCGGCATCCCTCGACGCTGGAGATGTCGCTGTTCGAGTACAACCTGCCCACGTCCGTCTTCTATAACTTGCTCGACGTCTTCCGCAAAAATCTGCCGACGTGGCACCGCTACTGGCAGGTGCGGCGCCGTGCGCTCGGCGTGGAGACGCTGCAGCCGTACGATATCTGGGCGCCGCTGACCGCCGAACGCCCCGCGATTCCGTATGCGCAGGCGGTGGAATACATCACCGCGGGTCTCGCGCCGATGGGCGAGGAATACGTGGCCGCGGTGCGCCGCGGCTGCGAGGAAGAACGCTGGGTGGATGTCTATCCCTGCAAGGGCAAGATGGGCGGTGCGTTCTCGTCGGGGTCGCACGGCACCTTCCCCTTCATCATGATGAGCTACACCGATGATGTGTTCAGCATGAGCACGCTGGCGCATGAGTTGGGCCACTCCATGCACTCGCGGCTCACCTGGCAGAACCAGCCCGTACTCTACAGCGATTACGGCATGATGGTGGCCGAGACCGCGTCGAACTTCCACCAGGCGATGGTGCGCGGGCACCTGCTGGAGACGGTGACGGACCCGAGCTTCCTCATCACAGTCATCGAGGAAGCCATGTCGAACTTCCACCGCTACTTCTTCATCATGCCGACCCTGGCGCGCTTCGAGCTGGAAGTCCACCAGCGCGAGGAACGCGGGGACGGGATGAGTGCGGACGACATGATCGCGCTGATGGCCGACCTGTTCAGCGAGGGCTACGGCGGCCACATGGCGGTGGACCGCCAGCGCGTCGGCATCACGTGGGCCACCTTCGCCCACCTGTATATGGACTACTACGTCTTCAACTATGCGACCGGCATCTCCGCGGCGAACGCGCTCGCCCGGCGCATCCGCTCTGGCACGCCCGGTGCGGCCGAGGACTACCTGCGGTTCCTCCGCTCGGGCAGCTCCGTCTACCAGTTGGACGCGTTGAAGATCGCGGGCGTGGACATGACGACGCCCGCGCCGGTGGAGGCCGCGTTCGAGGTGCTGGCCGGGCTCGTGGACCGGCTGGACGGGCTCGTGGGGTGACGCGAATTACGAGTTGTGAATTACGAATATGGCTGACAAGTCGCCGCTGTATCAGCAAATCGGTGAGGCGGTCCGCCAGCAGGTGCTGGAAGGGACGCTGAAGCCGGGCGACCTGCTGCCGCCCGTACGCGAGATGGCTGGGCGGTGGGGCTGCACGCCAGGCACGGTGCAGCAGGCCTACCGGGAGCTGGCGCGGCAGGGCCTCGTCATCAGCCGGCCGGGGCAGGGCACGCGCATCGGCGCGACCTTGCCCCCCGCGCCGCCGAACCGGTCGCCCCTGCGCCGGGCCGCGCTCGTGCACCAGGCGGAGGCCTTCCTGCTCGAAGTGCTCGCCGCGGGCTACACCCCTGTCGAGGCGGACGCCGCCTTTCGCGCCGCACTGGACCGCTGGCGCGCGCTGGCGGCAGAGACCACAACCGCAGCTGCCGCGGCGGGAGAAGCTGCGGACCAAGCCATCCTCCGCTTCGCCGGCAGCCACGACCCGGCCGTCTCGCTGCTGGCGGCGCGCTTCCCTCAGCGCTGTACGGGCTGCACGCTCGAAGTCGCCTTCCCCGGCAGCCTGGGCGGGCTCATCGCGCTGGCCGAGGGCAAGGCAGACCTGGCCGGATGTCACCTGTGGGATGCGGAGAGCGATACGTACAACGTGCCGTTCGTCCGGCGGCTGCTGCCGGGGCGCCGGGTCGCGCTGGTCACGCTGGCGCACCGCCGGCTCGGCTTCATCGTGCCGCCCGGCAACCCGGCGGGCCTGACCGCGGTCAGCGATCTCGCGCGACCCGGGCTGCGGTTCATCAACCGGCAGCGCGGCGCGGGCACGCGCGTCTGGCTGGACGCACAACTGCACGCGCACGGCCTCGCCGCGGGGGACGTGGCCGGCTACACGACCGAAGTCGCGACGCACTCCGAGGTCGCGCGTGCGGTGGCCGAGGGCCATGCGGACACGGGCATGGGCGTGGAAGCCGCCGCGCTGGCCTATGCGCTCGACTTCGTGCTGCTCACGACCGAGCGGTATGACCTGGTTATCCCCGCAGAGGTGTTCGCCACGGAGCCTGCCCGCGGCCTGACGGACTGGCTGGCGTCTGCGGAGGGACGCGCCGCGATTGCGGATCTCGGCGGGTACGAGACCGGGGAAACGGGCCG
>JAKPQT010000636.1 GCA_029555885.1 Chloroflexota bacterium
TGCGAACCTGGCCGTTGCCTTGGGGCAGATGGGCGCGCGCGTCGGCATCCTCGATGCGGATATCTACGGCCCCAACGTGCCGATTGTCATGGGCGTGACCGACCTGCCCGGGGTGCAGAACGAGCAGATGATTCCCGCGGAGGCCCACGGCATCCAGGTTATGTCGATTGGCTTCCTCGTGCCGGATGGCGAGGCGCTCGTCTGGCGCGGCCCCATGCTCCACAAGGCCATCCAGCAGTTGCTGACCGATGTGGCGTGGGGCGACCCGCAGGCCGCTGACCCTGCGGACCGCCAGCTCGACTATCTCATCGTAGATCTGCCGCCGGGCACGGGCGACGCGCAGATGAGCCTCGCCCAGCTCGTCCCGCTCACGGGCGGCGTGATTGTCACGACGCCACAAGCTGTGGCGCTGGCCGACGCGATGCGCGGCATCACCGCGTTCAACCGGCTGGAAGTGCCCATCATAGGCATCATCGAGAACATGGCGGGCGATGTCTTCGGCGTGGGCGGCGGCGAGGCCGCGGCGAAGAAGCTCGGCGTGCCGTTCCTCGGCCGGGTGGAGCTGGCGTCCGTTGTTCGTGAGAGCGGCGACCAGGGCGAGCCGGTCGTGGCCTGCTGCCCGGACACGGAGCAAGCGGCTGTCTTCCGTGACATCGCGCAGCGCGTCGCGGCGCAGGTGAGCGTGCTCAACGCGCAACGGCCTGCCGCGCCCCGTACGCCGATCAAGCTGGACATGTGATTTCATTCAGTAGACGGGTTTGTGTGCGCAGCTACACTGCGCACACAAACCCGTCTACTATACCGGTCTGCTGGCGCAGCGCACTCTCGCGAAGGAGCGGAGTCACATGGAGAATATCCCCTGGCGCTTCGGCTACTACAACATCGGCATCCCCCTCCGGGTGTTCATGTTCGTCACCATTGGCCTCTCCGTGATCATCATGGGTTGGGGCCTGCTCCGGCGCTACCGGCTCTGGCGCAGCGGCCAACCGCAAGTCGCGTTTGATCGCCCGCTCGTCCGCCTGGGTCGCGTCTTCACCTATGCCGTCGCGCAGCTCCGCATCCTCCGCCAGCGTTACCCTGCCGCCATGCACCTCGGCATCTTCTGGGCCATGGTGCTGCTCTTCATCGGCACGGTCCTGGCCTCGCTCGACGCTGATGTCTTCGAGCTCTTCTTCGACGCCAAGCTGCTCAAGGGCGGCTTCTATCTGTTCTACAAGGTCGTGCTGGACCTGGCCGCGTTGTTCGGCCTCGTCGGCCTCGGCATGGCCGCCTATCGCCGGTACATCCAGCGCGCGCCGCGGCTGAACATCGACTGGCGCTTCAACACGACGCTGCCGCTGCTCGCCTTCATCCTGCTGAGCGGCCTCGTCGTGGAGGCGCTGCGCCTCGCCATCCAGCAGCCCGCGTGGGCGCCCTTCTCGGTCATCGGCTACCCCATCAGTTTCTTGTTCCGCGGGGGCTCGGAACCGGGCCTGCGCGTCGCACACCAGGCCCTCTGGACGGTCCACTTCATCGCGGTGGCCGGTTTCTTCACGCTCATCCCGTGGACCAACATGGCCCACATCTTCACCTCGCCCTTCAACATCTTCGTCGCGCCCTTCCGCAACAAGGGCGCGCTGAAGCCAATTCCCAACCTGGAGCAGGCCGACCGCCTGGGCGCCTCCCGCCTGACCGACTTCCCCTGGCCGCAGCTCGCCAACCTCGACGCCTGCACCGAGTGCGGGCGCTGCCAGGTCGTCTGCCCGGCTTATGAGGCCCGGCAGCCGCTCAACCCCAAGTACCTGATCCTTGACCTGCAGCACTACATGACTGCGCACGCGCCGCAGCTTTCCGCCCCTGCCCAGGCCACTGGGACGCAAGAGACGCAAAAGACGCAGGAGACGCAAACTGCGTCCTCGGGGAATGGTCGTGCAAATGGCAAGGCGATGGTCGGTGATGTCATCAGGCCGGAGACGTTGTGGGCCTGCACGACCTGCTACAACTGCGTGTCCGAGTGCCCGGTCCTCATCGAGCACGTGGACGCCATCGTGGATATGCGCCGCTACCTCGCGCTGATGGAGGGGGATATCCCGTCGAGCCTCGCGACGACCCTGACGAACATCGAACGCGCTGGCAACCCCTGGAAGCAGCCCCGTCGCAAGCGGACCGCGTGGACACAGGCGCTCGATTTCGAGGTGCCCGTCATGGCGAACGTGGGCGAGGCGGATGTCCTGTGGTGGGTGGGCTGCGCTGGGGCCTACGACCCGCGCAACCAGAAGGTGACGCGCGCGCTGGCGAAGATTCTGCACGCCGCAGGCGTCAACTACGCCATCCTGGGCGAAGAGGAGACCTGCACCGGCGACACGGCCCGGCGCGCAGGCAACGAATATCTTTTCCAGCAACTCGCCCAGGCCAACATCGAGACGCTGAAGCAGTACAAATTCAAAGTCATCCTGACCCAGTGCCCGCACTGCTACAACACCCTGCTCAACGAGTACGGGCAGTTCGGCGGCAACTTCCAGGTCATGCACCACACGCAGTACATCGAGGCGCTGCTGGCCGAGCAGAACATCCGCGTACAGCCGGGTCATGACCGGGGTCAGCGGGTCACGTTCCACGACCCCTGCTACCTGGGACGTTACAACGACGAATACGAGGCCCCGCGCGCGCTGGCAACCGCAAGTGGGATGCAGTTGGTCGAGATGGCACGCACGCGCGACAAGGCGATGTGCTGTGGGGGCGGCGGAGCGCGCGTTTGGCTGGAGGAGGAAGGCGACGTGCGGGTCAACCGCAACCGGCTGGCGCACATCCAGGCCACCGGCGCCTCGCAGGCCGCAGCAGCGTGTCCCTTCTGCCTGATCATGCTGGAGGATGCGCGCGGCGCGCTGGACGCAGAGAACCTCATCATTCGTGACGTCGCAGAGATTGTTGCGGACGCCCTGGTGGAGCCGGCACAGGCGCAACCCCAGAATTAGCGAACCGCGCGCTATGTCAGTCAGAGCGCAAAGGGTCTTACAGACACCTTGCGCTCTTTGCTTTATGCTGGCAGCAATATGGACATACTCACGCAGTTTGTGACTATCTGCCAAAACTGGTAGACTGTAGATCTGGCATCGTGTATTCTTTCCGCCGCGTCCGTGGGTGCACGGGCGGGCGTCGTAGCGTCAAAGGGAGGACTCTGTGGCAAATCCGGCTTATGATGTGACCGTCATCGGCGGCGGGCCTGGCGGCTATGTGGCAGCGATTCGGGCGGCTCAGTTGGGCCTGAAAGTGGCGCTTGTGGAGCGCGAGTTCCTCGGCGGCGTATGCCTCAACATCGGCTGCATCCCGACCAAATCGCTCATCCACAACGCCGAGGTCGCCAACATCCTGACGGGTGAGGGCAAGGAACTGGGGTTCAGCTTCGACAACCTCAAGCTGGACTACAGCGTCGCGCACAAGCGCAGCCGGCAGGTGAGCGAACGCCTGGTCAAGGGCATCCAGCTCCTCATGCGCAAGAACAAAATCGACGTCTACCAGGGCACGGCTACCCTCAAGTCGGCCAACCAGGTCGATGTCAAGCCAGCGCCGGATGCCACGATGGTCAACGGCCAGAAGTTCGACGGCACGCTCGACACCAAGAACATCATCATCGCCACCGGGCATCACCCGCGTTCGCTGCCGGGGATGCAGGTGGACGGCAAGCGCATCATCACCTACCGTGAGGCCCTGGGGCTGACCGAGGCGCCCAAGCGTCTCGTGGTTGTCGGCGCTGGCGCCATCGGCATGGAGTTTGCCTATGTCTTCCGCAGCTACGGCGCAGAGGTGACCGTCATCGAGATGCTGCCCCACGTGCTGCCGCTCGAAGATGACGAGACCGCCAACGAAGTTGCGCGCGCGTTCAAGCGCCAGGGCATCAAGACGCTTGTCAACACCCGCACCGAAGGCATTGACACCACGGACACCGGCGTCAAGGTGCGCGTCAAGGACCAGAGCAGCAACGAGGAGCAGACCATCGAGGCCGACATGGTGCTAGTGGCCGTCGGCGTGGCTCCCAACACGCAGAACATCGGCCTGGAAGCCGCGGGCGTGCAGACGGACAAGCGCGGATTCATCGTGATTGATGAATACATGCGCACCAACGTCAAGGGCGTGTACGCGATCGGCGATGTCAGCGGCAAGCTGCTGCTGGCCCACGTGGCGAGCGCACAGGGCATGGTCGCCGCCGAACATATCGCCGGCCATGAGACCCGGCCCCTCCGCGATGCGGATTACGCCTTCATGCCGCGCTGCACCTACTGCAAGCCGCAGGTGGCCTCCATCGGCTATACTGAGGCGCAGGCGACAGAAAAAGGCTACGAGGTCAAGGTCGGCAAGTTCCCCTTCATCGCGAACGGCAAGGCGCTGGGGCTGAACGAGCGCGAGGGCTTCGTCAAGATTATCGCGGATGCGAAATACGGCGAGATCCTCGGCGCCCACCTGGTCGGCCCGGAAGTCACCGAGCTGCTGCCGGAGCTGGCACTGGCGCACACCTGGGAGCTGACCACGGAGGAAATCGCCCGCACCGTCCACGCCCACCCGACCCTGTCGGAGGTGCTGATGGAAGCCGCCCACGCGGTCGAGGGCCAGGCGATACATATTTAGAGACAGTCCTGGAGGAGTACCGGCAAGGGCCGATACTCCTCCTCTCAAAACAGCATCTATGAGAGCAGATACACTCAATTGGATTGCATTGGCAGAGTACGACCTGGAAACGGCTCGGCACATGCTGGAGACAGGACGGCGGATTTACGTCGTCTTCATGTGTCATTTGGCGCTTGAAAAAATGCTCAAAGCGCATGTAACAGAGGCCACGCAGACGATTCCTGCGAAGACCCATGACTTGATCTACTTGGTCAAGAGGAGCGGATTGTCCGTACCATCAGACCTGCTGGATTTCATAGGCAAGATCAACAACGCCAGCGTGCCGATGCGCTATCCTGACGACCTGCAACGGACTCTGAACGAGTACACAGACCCGGTTGTGCGGTCCTATTTGCGGCAAACTGAGGAGGCGCTTCAATGGCTCAGAAACGCACTGTCAGCAAGTCGTTAGTTGCTCGCTATTGCAAGGCGCTTAACAACATGGGCATCGAAGTTGATCAAGTTCTGCTCTTCGGCTCTCACGCAACAGGACGCGCACACGAAGGCAGCGATATCGACCTATTTGTCATTTCGTCGGATTGGGCGCCCTATAACGAGCGCGAACGACTTGAAATCCTGGGGATTGCCGCTGCCCGCATACTCGAACCCATCCAGGCGCGGGGTGCAACCCCGGATGAGCTGAAAAACAACGAGCTATCCATGTTCTTCCAGGAAGTCTTGAAACAACAGGCGATTGCTGTCGCCTGAATGAGTGTAACATGCAAAAAAACGTCACGATTGACCCGATCCCGTTGGAGCCGAGACCGGCACGCGAGCCGAAGAACACCCGGCTCAAGGAGCCGGTGCCTGCCGAGTCCGGGCTGACCGCGGGCCGCAAGCCCGACTGGCTGCGCGTCAAGCTCAACCAGAACGAGAATTACTGGCAGGTCAAGAGCCTGATGCGCGGGCAGACGCTCCACACCGTCTGCGAAGAGGCCATGTGCCCGAACCTGGGCGAGTGCTGGGGCCGCGGGACCGCGACCTTCCTTCTGATGGGCGACATCTGCACGCGCGCGTGCAAGTTCTGCAACGTCAAGTCGGGCAAGCCGGAGCCGCTCGACGAGGATGAACCGCGGCGCATCGCGGAGTCCGTGCGGGTGATGAACCTGCGCCATGTCGTGCTGACGAGCGTTGACCGCGATGACCAGCCCGACGGCGGTGCCCACATCTTCGCCAACGCCATCCGCGAGATTCGCGCGGCGCAGCCCGGCTGCACCATCGAAGTGCTCATCCCCGACTTTAAGGCGGACCCTGCCGCGCTCCAGCTCGTGATGGACGCCCGCCCGGAAATCTTGAACCATAACACGGAGACCGTGCCGCGGCTCTCGCGGTGGGTGCGGCCGCAGGCCAGCCCCGCGCGCAGCCTGGCCGTGCTCCGCATGGCGAAGGAGATGTATCCCGAGGGCCTGACCAAGTCGGGCGTGATGGTCGGCCTGGGCGAGACTTGGGACGAACTGCTGGCAGTGATGGATGAATTGCGCGCCGTGGACGTGGATATCCTGACCATCGGCCAGTACCTCCAGCCGACCAAGCTCCACCTCCCCATCGAGCGCTACTATCACCCGGATGAGTTCGTCCGGCTGCGGGAAGAAGGGGAACGCCGCGGGTTCAAATGGGTCGAGTCCGGGCCGCTGGTGCGCTCGTCGTACCATGCCGACGGCCAGGCGCGCATTATAACGAGTAAGGAGTAACGAGTAACTCCAACGTTTACTCGTTACTCCTTACTCTTTACTCGTTACTCCTTACTGATTGGGCAGCCCCATGCAGATCCTCACCATCGACATCGGCACGGGCACGCAGGACATCCTGCTCTTCGATAGCGACCGGGCCATCGAAAACAGCCTCAAGCTGGTGATGCCGTCGCCGACCCTGCTCATCGGGCAGGAAGTGCGGGCCGCAACTGCGGCAGGCCGGCCCCTCCTGATTACCGGCGTGCTGATGGGCGGCGGGCCGGTCTCCTGGGCAGTCGAAGACCACCGCCGCGCCGGGCTGCGCGTGCTTGCCACCCCGGAAGCTGCCAAGACCTTCAACGATGACCTGGACCAGGTGCGCGAACAGCTCGGCATCGAGATCATCGCAGACGAAGAGGGGCGCAGACTCGCGGCACAGGCTCAGTTCGCGCACGTCGAGTTTCGCGACTTCGACTATCGGGCAATCGAGCGGGCCTTTGCCGCGTTCGGCGTGGCGCTGCGCCCCGATGCCCTGGCATTAGCTGTGTTCGATCACGGAGCCGCACCGCCGGAAATCAGCGACCGGCAGTTTCGTATGGACTACCTGGCGGAATGTCTGCGCCGGGACCCCCGGCTGAGCACCTTCGCCTATCACGCCCATACCGTGCCTGCCATCATGACGCGGCTGACCGCGCTGGCGGACACCGCGCTCCGCCAGACGCGTCTCCCTACGGTGGTCATGGACACCGCACCCGCGGCTGTGTTGGGCGCATGGCACGATCTGCAGGTCGCCGCCCAGCCGCACCCGCTGATCGTCAACGTCGGCAACTTCCACACGCTGGCCTTCCAGTTTCACGAGGGCCGCTTCCTGCGCCTGTTCGAACACCATACCGGCGAAGTGACGCGCGCGTCGCTGGTGCGCTGGCTCACCGCGCTGGCCGATGGAACCGTGCGCCATGACGCGGTGTTTGCTGACCACGGTCACGGCGCGCTGGTCCTCGATGCCGCGCCCCTGCCCCTGACGTTTGCCGCCGTCGTGGGTCCCCGCCGCGGCATCCTGGCGGATGCCGGTCTGCCTGTCTACAATGCCGTGCCCTATGGCGATCAGATGTTGACGGGCTGCTATGGTCTGCTGGCCGCGTGCGCCGACCTGGAGCCGGCCTGGCGCGAACCGATCGCCGATGTGCTGGCAGGCCGCACGAATCGCAGCTTGTGGTAGAATGCACTCAACTAGCAGAATACGCCTGAGGGGAGACTGTTATGGCTGAAGGCGAAACCATCCGGAATATCCTGCGTCTGTTCAACTACGGTCTGTTTGTCGTCACCAGCGCCAGCCCGGATGGGCCGCGCGCCGCGACCGTCAGTTGGGTGATGCAAGCGTCTTTCGAACCCAAGCTGGTGGCCGTTGGCCTGCGCAAGGGCACCGCCATCTATGAGGCTGTCCGCGCAGCGCAGCAGTTCGGCCTGCATGTGGTCGGCCAGGAGCAGACGGATTTTGCGCGGGCTTTCTTTCGGGTATCACAAAGCAACGCAGAGCAGATCGCGGGCTTCCGCTACAACCTGACCCCGCGCGGTGTGCCGCTGCTCGGCACGGCAATTGCCTGGTTGGAGTGTGAGGTTATCGAAGAAGCCAATGGTCAGGGCGACCACGGCATCTTTATCGCGCGCATCCTTGACGGTGATATCCAGGCGCCCGGCGCGCAGGCGTTGGCGCTGCACGACACTATGTGGCACTACGGCGGTTAATCATCTACTGAGCGCGAGCAGTCTCTTTCCAGCCGAAGGGAGGTGTGACAGTGAAGCCCGACATTCAACCCCCGACCGATGTACGTACCGACGCACTGCGCCTGCTTTCCAACGGCGTGTATGTGCTGACGGCCTGCCACCAGGAGGTCATCCACGCGGCCACCATTACCTGGGCCACGCAGGTGTCTATCCAGCCTGCGCTCGTGCTGGTCGCCTTGCGTCGCAATTCGCGGCTGGCCCATGCTGTGCGCAAAGGCCGGCGCTTTGCCCTCAACATCCTCGCCAGCGATCAACAAGATATCGCTGAAACCTTCTTTACCCACCATTCTGACAACGAGGAGACGGCGGCGATGGGCGGCCAGGCGTTTCGCATGACCGAGAGCCACTGTCCCCTGCTCACCGAAGCCCTGGGCTGGATCGAGTGCCGTCTCGCAGACGAGCCGGCCTCGCCGGGCGACCACATGCTCATGCTGGGTGAAGTGACCGGCGCGGGCGTGCGCCGCCAGGGAGAGCCGATGGTGTTGTGGTCAAGTCCCTGGTCCTACGGTGGCAGTCAGGAATCGTGAATCCAGGCACGTAGAGACGCCCCAACAGCGCGTCTCTAGCCCGTGCGGAGCGGGAGTTTTCATGCAAGAGATCGATTTCACCGGCGAGGCCGAGGGCCTGCGCTCTCAGCTCATCGCGTGGCGCCGCGACCTGCACCAGCACCCCGAACTGCGGTTCGCGGTGCATCGCACCGCGGGCATCGTCGCGCAGACCCTGGGCGAGCTGGGCTATGAGGTCCGCACCAGCATCGGGCAGACGGGCGTCGTGGCGCTCCTGCACGGCGGGCGGCCCGGTCCCACGGTCATGCTGCGCGCGGATATGGATGCGCTGCCCATCCAGGAAATCAGCGACGCGCCCTATGCCTCCCAGGTGCCGGGCGTGATGCACGCGTGCGGCCATGACGGGCATGTGGCTATGGGCCTGGGTGCAGCCACGCTGCTGGCGCGGCACGCGGCGGAGCTGCCGGGCCGCGTCCTCTTCGTCTTTCAGCCAGCAGAGGAAGGCGACGGCGGAGCCGCCGCGATGGTCGCGGATGGCGCGCTGGCCGACCCCGTGCCCGACGCCGCGTTCGGGCTGCACCTGTGGAATTCGCTGCCCCTGGGCCGGGTGGTCGCGCAGGCCGGGCCGCTGATGGCCGCGGCAGACGTGCTCAAGATCGTCATTCGCGGCAAGGGCGGTCACGGCGCGCAGCCGCACGAAGCCGTGGATGCGATCGCCGTCGCCGGCCAGGTGCTCTCCGCGCTGCAAACTATCGTCAGCCGCAACGTCAACCCACAGGAGACCGCGGTACTGACCATCGGCAGCATTCGCGGCGGCACGACGTTCAACGTCATCGCCGAGACCGTCGAGATGCTCGGCACCATCCGTACCTTTGCCCCGGCGGTGCGCGAGATGGTGCTGACGCGGCTGCAGGTCCTCCTGGATGGCATCACCAACGGCATGGGCGCACACTACGAGCTGGAGATTCAGAGCGTCACGCAGGCCGTGGTCAACGATCCGGCCGTGGCAGAGATTGCGCGCAACGCAGCCGTCCAGATTGCCGGTGCGCACGCGGTCGGCTGGCATCCGCCGCTGATGGTGTCAGAGGACTTCTCGGAGTTCGCCCGCCGCGTGCCCGCGTGCTTCATGCTGGTAGGTTCCGCCAATTCGGAACTGGGGCTGGATGCGCCGCATCACAACCCGCGCTTCGACTTCGATGAGCGCGCACTGCCCCTGGGCGTCGCCCTGCTGACCACCGCCGCGGTGCGCTATCTCTCACATGCTTGACCTGGTCCCGCTCTACGCCACCTTCATGCTCATCAGCCTCTCCGGCGCGCTGTCGCCCGGCCCGCTGACCGCGCTGGCGATCAGCGAGGGCGCACGCGCGGGCCGCTGGGCAGGCACGGGGCTGGCCTTGGGCCACGGCCTCGTCGAGATTCCGCTGGCGTTTGCCATCGCGTATGGGCTGGGCGCGTGGCTCCAACGCCCTCTCGTGGGCGGGCTGGTCGCGCTGACCGGCAGCCTCGTGCTGCTGTGGCTGGGCTACGGCCTCGTCGCGGGCACGCTCCGCGGGCAGCTCTCGCTCGCCGCGGCAGCCGCCGCGCCCGCACCTGCCGCGCTCCGCTTCGGCCACATCCCCGGCGGGGTCATCTTCACCGTGACGAACCCCTACTGGTCGCTCTGGTGGGCCACGCTCGGCGCGAGCTACCTCGCCCGCGTCACCGCGCTGAACGGCAGCGCCTTTGCGGTGGGCGGCCTGGCGCTGACGCACTGGCTGACCGACCTGGGCTGGCTCGGCGGATTGAGCCTGCTCGTGGGGTCCGGGCGGCGGCTGTTCGGTGAGCGCGGCTATCGCGCCGTGCTGCTGGGCTGCGGCGTGTTCCTGTTGGGGTTCGGGGTATATTTCGCGACGGTGGGCGTCAAGGCATTGGCAAGCGTCTACGAGGCTGTTTGAAGAGGTTCCCGGCGACTAAAGTCACAGCCACCGTGGTTGCTGCGCAACCCGGTGGCAGCGGTTTCGACCGCCCGAAACGAACTTGTCAAACCCGTCCGCATCGCGGTCGCGATGCGACCGTCAGGATGCGGACTCCTCTGTTTGCTGAACAGGGTACCCCCTCACTCGGCCAGCCAGTGCTCGGTCACAATTGTGCGGCGGATGCCCGTCTCCGCGCGCAGGATGATGGAGTTGGACTCGGCGTTCGGCCCGTGATAGCGCACGCCGCTGAGCAGCGGGCTGTCGGTGATGCCCGTGGCGACGAAAAAGGCATACGGACCGCTCACGATTTCGTCCGCCGTGCGGATGCGCCGGGCATCGGGGTCCGAGGCGCGCAGGGCCGCGGCCTCCATTGCAGTTCTGGCCGATAGCCGCCCCAGCATGGCGCCGCGCGCAGCCTTGACGGCACAGGCAGCCATCAGCCCCTGTGGCACGCCGCCCGTACCCATGAGCAAATCGACTTTCCCCCCGCGCAGACAGGCCATCAACGCACCCGCCACATCCCCGCCGGAGCGCAGCAGCACGTGCGCGCCCGCAGCGCGTATCTCCGCAACGAGGTCGGCATGGCGAGGCCGGTCCAGCACGAACACTACCAGGTCGCGCACTTCCTTGTGCTTGGCACGCGCCACCAGTGCCAGCGTCCATGCCGCGGGCGCATCCATGCACTCCGGCACCAGCGCGGCCCCGACCTCGGCATTGGTCACAATCTTCTCCATGTAGGGCATCCCGCGTGGGGTCCAGATGGCGCCGCGCGGGGCGACGGCCACCGCAGAGAGCGCGCCGGGATAGCCCCCGGCCAGCAGGCGACCGCCCTCCAGCGCATCTGCCAGTACATCCACCGCCGGCCCCTGTCTGTCACCCAGATGCTCGCCAGTGGCGAACATGGCCTCGCCGCCGCGCCGGCTTTCCTCGCCCTGGCACAGGATGCCATCCATGTGAATCAGGTTCAACGCGCGACGCATGGCATCCGTGGCAGCGCGTTCGGCCTCTTCAGGCCGGCCCAGGCCGGACCAACGCCCGGCGCTCAACGCGGCCATCTCCGTGGCGCGCACCAGGTCCAAGCCCATGTTGGACGGCAGTACGTGGGGCGTGTTCATCCCATGGCCTCCAGTAGATTCGCGGCCTCCCAGGCCAACATGCCGCCGCGCAAGGCCGCAACATCCTTGTGCCCGGCAGCCAGCAGCACGGCTGCGGCGCGGGCGCTGCGCCGCCCGCCGCGACACACGAAAACCACGGATCGGTCGCCCGGGACCTGGCCGGGATCTGCAAGCAGGTCGGGCAGAGGAATCGACTGGCTGCCCGGCACACGGCCCTGCCTGAACTCGCGCGGCTCCCGCACATCGATAACCACGGGCGGCGCATCGCTCCGCAGCGCCTGCCATAGGGCGAGGGGCTCAATGACCGGCGGCGGCACCGTGGGCCGCACGGTATGAACGCCGTTGCCCATGTCAACATCGGGTAGCTGCTTGGGCAAGTTCTGGCACTCGCGAAAAGCCCTGACCGGGCACTCGTAGATGCAGATGGCCGGGTCGAGCACGTGGTGGAAGATGTAGCCAACGGCTACATCTTCGTCGAGCAGATGGTCGCGGCCCAGGTAGTCCAGGAACCCGGACGCGGTCATCTCCTGGAACACTGGCAGCCGAACCCGCGACATGTAGACATCCCCGCCCGCCGCGCGATAGTTGCGCACGATCGACTCCAGCGCATGGATGCCGCTGATATCGCAGTTGTGGACGCTGTGCATGCGCAGCAGCAGGAAGCGCTGGCTCGGGTTGTTGACCAGATTCTGATACACCGCCTCGTCCACGTGCTGCACCGCGCCGAAGTACAGATCGCCCAGGATTTCGGTGATGCTCAACTGCGGACACGGCGGCACTTCGGGCTGATGCTCGAAGTGGCGGAACCCGTCAGACGGCAGCACCGTGCGCACGCGCGGGGTGCTGGTGCGCAACAGATACGCGCCCAGCGACATGAGGATGCCTGCGAGCACGGCGAATTGCAACGGCAGCGTCAGCGTCGCCAGCAGGGTCACCACCATCGTCAGCCGGTCGGCCCCACCCCCGCGCCAGATGCGCGCCATTTCCTTGCGGTCGATGAGATTCACGGCTGTCACAAACAGCACACCAGCAAGCGATGCCATTGGGATATAGGCGGCCAGCGACCCCAGGCCGAGCATGATAACTGCGACCAGCAGGCCGGTGAAGACGTTCGCCATCGGCGTACGCGCCCCGGCTTGCAGGTTGAGCATGGAGCGACCGAACGAGCCGGTGACAGGGCAGCCGGAAAAAAGCCCGACGGCGATGTTAGCCAGCCCCTGTCCCACGAACTCCTGGTTGCTGTCCAGCCGTTGACCGGTGTGGCTGGCGATGGAGCGCGCGTTCGAGATGGCCTCGACCAGGCCGATGGCAGTAATGGAGAGTGCGGCCATAGACAGCGCGCCGACAAGCTCCAGGTCCATCACGGGCGGAACGCTGAACGGAGGCAAGCCGCGCGGCAGGCTGCCAACCACTCGGACGTCCAACGCAAACAGGGCAGTTGCCAGCGCGCCTACTACAATCGCGATCAAAGGTCCCGGCAGCCGGCGGTCCAGCCGTTTAAGCAGCACGATGATCACAATGGCAGCCAGGCCCAAGGCCAGGCTGGGTGGGTGGGTGTCCTCCAGCCGGGGCAGGACCAATTGCAGCGTCTGAATTGGCCCGGAGCTGCGCGGCAGGTCCAGCCGCAACAGTTCGGCGACCTGGTTGAAGACGATGAGCATACCCGCGCCTGCGGTGAACCCCACGATGACCGCGTCGGACACAAAACGCACCAGCACGCCAAGGCGCGCTAGCCCCATTACCAACCGCAGGATGCCACCCAACAGGGCCAGCAGGCTCGCCCCGACCAGATAAGGCGGCGTGCCGGGCATGGCGATGGGCGTTAATGCAGCCAGGCTCAACAACGCCACAGTGTTGCTGGGACCGGTCTGGAGCTGGTTGGAGGAGCCCCATAAGGCCCCGACGATGCTGGCAATGATGGCGGAATACAGGCCCACCTCGGCCGGCAGCCCGGCCAGCAGGGCATAGGCCATCGTCTGGGGCAGGAGCACCATCGTCACCGTCAGGGCCGCCATAAAGTCCGGGCGCAGGTCTGCGCGACGGATGCCGCGCAGCACTTCCACCGGGCGCGCAAGAAGTCGCAGCCCGGAGCGAAGCGTATACCAGGAAGTTGTCGCCATGCCTACGCCTGCTCTGAACAGTGATGTGGCCCGATTATCGCATCGAACCCGCCAATTGGGAAGCGCGCTGCACCTTCATTGACTCCTTCCGGCATTTGACAGCCATCCACGCGTTCATTACAATCCCGCCTGTACGAGCAGACGGCGAATCATCACCCATTGTTGTCCGGCACATTGCTCCCCCGTGTGCCTCATCGTTCTCCGCCCAGACAAAGGAGCCTGCGCCATGAAGCCCGTTCGTCACCCAGTTGCGCCCTGCCCGCGTTTCTCGCAGGGCGATCGCGTGCCACCTTTCGTTGTTGGCCGTTCGTTCATCATCGTGCTCTTGTTAGCCATCTGCCTGGCCCCCTCGCGCGTGGCTGGAGCACCCCCCGGCACAGGCGTGCCCTCCCACATCGCTGACGGTCCACAGATTCGCATCAGTCAAATCTATGGAGGCGGCGGCCTGGCAAATGCCCTCTACCAGAATGACTTCATCGAACTCCACAACGCCGGTCAGACCGCAGTCGATGTCACTGGCTGGAGCATCCAGTACTTCAGAGGCAACCAGATGGACACGCCGGCCTTCCGCCTTGACCTCAGCGGCGTGATCCCCGCAGGGGGGTATTATCTGGCCGCGGGCCGTAGTGGCAACGGCTGCAGCGGCGGCACGCGTCCGTGCGGCGCACCGCTGCCCGCGGCGGATGCCGCTAACCTCACCCTGGACATCGCCAACTCCTATGCAATGGTCTATCTTGTGGACCACCAGAATACACTCCCGGAGTTCTGCCGGGGCGATATTGCACCTGTGGACATGGTCGGCTACGGCACAACTGCCCCATGCTATGAGGGAGATGGCCCGGCGCCGGGCGCATCCAACACGACCGCCGTCATCCGGCAGGATGCCGGCTGCCAGGACGCGGACCAAAACGAGGCGGACTTCGTGACAGGTGCGCCCACGCCGCGCAATTCGGCTGCACAGGCGGTCATATGTGTGCCCCAGGCGGTCACGCTGGCAGCCTGGGCCGCGCGCGCCGACGGGTCTGCCGTGCAGCTCACCTGGGAAACCGTCAGCGAGGTGGCGAACACGGGTTTCAACATCTACCGCGGACCCTCAGCAGCGGGGCCGTGGGCTCGCGTCAACGCCACGCTGATACCGGCGCAGGCACCGGGCGCGACGGACGGCGGCCAGTACGCCTGGACGGATACCGCAGTCGAGGCCGGGGTGACATACTGGTATGCCCTGGAGGATGTCGCCCTGGATGGCACGTCGACGCGGCACGATCCTGTCGCCGTAACGGTGGCCGGGCCCAACGCGGTCGGCCTGGCGCGCGCCCACGCCCTTCAGGAGCGCAACCTGCCCCTCTGGCTGTTCACGGCCGGCGTGCTTGGGCTAATGACAGCCGGCGCCGGCCTGTACCGCCGCACCCACCGGCAGACCTGATTCCGCCCACCCCGATCCTTCGCTGCCGCTCGTCTGCAAGACAAAGCCCCAGGACTCCACATGGAAATCCTGGGGCCTTATTTTGTCTGTGCCAGAGTGGATTCAGAACCCCAACCCGCGCTCCTTCAGGCTGACCCAGCGCGCCTGACCGATGACCAGGTGGTCGAGCACGTCGATGCTGAGGAGCTTGCCTGCCTCGACGATCTGCCGCGTCACCTGCACATCCTCCGGCGAGGGGGTCGGGTCGCCGGAGGGATGGTTGTGCGCGATGATCAGCGCGGCGGAGTTGAGCCGGACGGCCTCACGGAACAGCTCGCCCACGCGCACGACGGCGGTATTGAGCGAACCGATGTAGACCGTATGGACCTTCAGCACGTGGTTCTTGGTGTCGAGGATAATGGTCCGCAGGTGTTCCTGCTCCAGCCCGGCCATCTCCAGCATGACCAGATTGGCCGCGTCCGCAGGCGATTTGACGAGCGGCCGCTCGGACGGCGCAGCGACGAGCAGCCGCCGCCCCAGCTCGAACGCGGCCTTGAGCTGCGTGGCCTTTGCCGGGCCGAGTCCCTTGAACTCGGTCAGCTCGCTGAACGGTGCATGGGCCAGCCCGGCGAGCCCGCCATATCCCGTCAGGAGCCGCTGCGACAGGCGGATGACGTTCTCATCCTTCGTTCCCACGCGCAGGATAATCGCCAGCAGCTCGGCGGTACTGAGCGCGCCTGCGCCGTAGTGCTCCAGCCGCTCGCGCGGGCGCTCGCCCTCGGGCAGTTCCTTGATGGTCGGATAGTACTCGATGAGTGCTTCGTTGATGGGCATATCCAACTCGTCCTATGCAGTTGTGCGATTAATGACGGAATCCAATCGTGCGATCCTGCACCTCGAATCCGGTCTCGGCAGGCACGCGCACCTCCCCGAACCGCGCCTCGTATTTCGCCAGGTTGTCCTGCAACGCCTTGAGCAGCAGCTTGGCATTGAGCGGAGTCATGACCACGCGCGCGTGAACCTTTGCCTTCGGCGCGCCCGGCAGCACCCGGGCAAAGTCGATGACGATCTCGGAGGGCGAATGGGTGATGATGGCGAAGTTGGTGTAGATGGCTTCGAGGTCGGCAGACAACTCGACATTGATCTGGGTGGGCGGAGGGGTGGATTGCGGCATAGTTGCTCCTTGCAGCACCGGAATCAGGAGTACGGCTACAGTCTAGCGCAAGACGACGCAACCGTCAACGCGAGGCGCAACAAAAAGACACGGCGCTGGCGGCCGTGTCTGTGCTTTGTAGTCAGTTGGACCGGCGCGGGCCGGTGTATTACAGTCGTTCGGGCTAGAACGGGATGTCATCCTCGTGAACCGGGAAGTCCTCGCCGCCACCACCAGGCGCGCCGCCGCCCTCAGCGCCATCGCGCGGCCCACCCAGAAACTTGAAGGTGTTGGCCGTCATCTCCAGCGTGCCGCGGGCATTGCCCTCCCGATCAACGTAGGCCTGGGCTTCCACTTCGCCTTCGACCAGCAGAAGTTTGCCCTTCTTGACGTACTGGGCCGCGGTCTCTGCCAGCTTGCGCCAGCACGTAACCCTGAACCACGTGGTCTTCTCTTGCTGCTCACCGTTGGCATTGGACCAACGGCGGTTAACGGCGATGCTGAAGCTGGTCACCGGCACCCCGCTGGGGGTGTACCGCATCTCAGCATCGCGGCCGACGTTCCCCACGATGACGACCTTCTGGTACATTGGCTGCTCCTTTCGCCTGTGCGCGCATCAGCCGATTGTGCGAGAGTCTCAGCGGAGGAGACTCAGAATCAGGATACCGCAGAACGGCCAGATTGTCAAAAACAGACGAACGGGTGTTCGAGGAGGGTTGTTCGACAACCCCATTCCTGTTAGCGTTCGATGACCGTGATGGCGGTCGGGTCCAGCCAGAGGGTAATGGGTTCCCCCTCCGGCGGCAGGTGGGCCGTGGTCGTGGACGCCTCACAGACGAGCACGGCCCCGCCCGCATGTTCCGTGCGCAGCAGGTAGTAGCTGCCCCGGAAGGAGGCTTCGAGCAGGCGACCTGGCAGGAGGTTTGGGCCAGTCGCATCAGGGGACCGTACTTCCGCAGCCTCAGGCCGCACCAGGACCGCTACCTGGGCACCCTTCGCGTGAGTGTGCGGGCTGTCCGCGATGTGCAGATCGCCGGCTGTCGTGCGTACGGTCAGCGGGTTGACAGCGGTGACCACGCCATCCAGCAGGTTCCGAAAGCCCAGGAACCGGGCAACGTAGGTCGTGGCGGGATAGCGGTAGACCTCTGCGGGCGTGCCGACCTGCTCGATCCAGCCGCCCTCCCCAGCTTCCACGGCCGCGCGCATCACAAAGACGCGGTCGGCCACGGCAAAGGCCTCTTCCTGGTCGTGCGTCACGTACAACGCGGTCAGCCCGACCGACTTGAGGATGGCGCGCAGCTCGTTCATCAGTTGCTCGCGCAACGACCGGTCCAGCGCGCCCAGCGGCTCATCCAGCATCAGCAGGCGGGGGCCGGGCGCGAGGCTGCGCGCCAGCGCGACGCGCTGCTGCTCCCCGCCGGACAGCTCGATGACGCGACGCTGCTCGTAGCCCTCCAGCTGCACCAGCGCGAGCATTTCCCTGACGCGCGCCCGAATCTCCGCCGGCGGCCGGCCCTGCATGCGCAGCCCGAAAGCCACGTTCGCCTCGACATCACGATGGGGAAAAAGCGCATAGTCCTGGAACATGAAGCCGAAGTTGCGCCGGTGGACGGGCACGCCGGCCAAGTCCTCCCCATCGAACGTAACCGTGCCGGTGTCGGGCGGCTCCAGCCCGGCGACGATGCGCAGCAGCGTCGTCTTGCCGCACCCGCTCGGCCCCAGCAGACAGACAATCTCGCCCGCGTCCACGGTGAAGCTGGCCTCCTTGAGGACCGGCAGGCCGGGATAGGATTTGGAGACGTGGTTAACGGTCAGGATGGGCGGCATCAGGTGCTCCTTCGGAGCCTAGAACTCCCCAACTTCACCGACGCGGAAGCGTTCGATCAGGAAGAAACTGGCGGCACAGACGAGCATAAGCAGCGTGCTCATGGCGAGCGCCTGGCCGTAGTTGAGCGCGCCCGGCTGGCCGAGCAGCCGGAAGATAACAATGGGCATGGTCGGAAACTCGGGCCGGGCAATCAGCAGGGTCGCGCCGAACTCGCCCATGCTGACCGTGAAGGCAAACAGCGCGGCGACAATCAGTGCGCGGCCGATGATGGGCAGCTCGATCTCGCGCCACACGCGCCAGGGCGATGCGCCGAGCACTGCCGCCGCCTCGCGCCAGTCGGGGTTCAGCCCACGCAGCGCGGGCAGCAGCGACCGCACGACGAAGGGAAACGCGACCAGCGTGTGCGCGATGGGCACGAGGACCGGTGAGGCCCGCAGATTGAGCGGCGGCTGGCCCATCGTCAACAGGTAGCCGAAGCCGAGCGTCACCGCTGAGGTGCCGAGCGGCAGCAGCACGATGGGATCGAGCAGGCGGCCCAGCCAGTTGCGCTCGCGTACCAGCAGCAGCGCCGTGACTGTGCCCAGCAGCAGGGCCAGGCCCGTCGTGAGCAGGGCGAACATGACGCTGTTGCGAATGGCGAGCCCGGGCGGGACGAAAAAGATGGACGACGTGCGGTTAACGAACAGCTCGCGGTAGTAGCGCAGCGGGTCGTCCGGCCCCAGTGAACGGGCAGCCAGCGCGACCAGCGGCGTCACAAGAAAAAGGATCAGCCCGAAGCTCACCAGCCCGACCGAGAGAACCTGCTGCGGGCGGACCGGCGGCACGGCGGTCGAGTCTGCCGGTCGCAGATTGAGCGGCAGCGCGGCGCGCGCCTGCGCGCGCGTGTAGATGGCCATGACGACGAACGTGAGGGCAATTTGCGCCAGGCTGATGGCCGCGGCCGCGGGCAGCCGAAACAGGGTTACGGCCTGGCGGTAGATCTCGACCTCCAGCGTGGCGAAGCGCGGCCCGCCAAGCACCATGATGACGCCGAAGCTGGTAAAGCAGAACAGGAAGATGAGCAGCGCAGCCGCGGCGACCGATGGCGCGAGGAGCGGCAGCGTCACCTCCCAGAAGACCCGCGCCCGGCTGCCGCCGAGCATCCGCGCGGCCTCCGATAGCCGCGGGTCCAGGTTGGCCCAGAAGCCGCCCACCATGCGCACGACGACGGTGGTGTTGTAGAAGGCATGAGCCAGGAGGATGAGCCAGATGGTCTGTTGGAGCCGGATGGGCGGCCCGGCCAGGTCGAACCAGTTCAGCAGCGTGTTCAGCGTGCCGCGCGGGCCGAGCAGCGCGGTAAACGCGGCCGCGACAACCATCGCCGGCAGCACGAAGGGAATCGTGGTCAGCGCGCGCAGGAGGTTCTTGGCGGGGAAGCGATAGCGCGCGAACACGAATGCGGCCGGCATCCCGATGAGCAGGGTCAATGCAGTCGAGAGCGCAGCCTGCCAGGTCGTGAACCAGAGTGCGCGGCCAAAGTAAGCCTCTTGCCACAGGCTGGCGATGGGCGCGAGGTCGAGCCGACCGCCCGGCGCAAAGCTCTGCCCGACCACCGCGACCAGGGGATAGAAGAAGAACACCCCCAGGAACGCGATGGGCAGGAGGAACAACAACACGCGCGCGAGTGATTTGGGCAACTGGAATCTCCGATTGGGCGACGCATCCTTCGATTGGCCGCACTTCGACATCTGCGCTGCGCCGTCTACCCGCTCAGGATGCTCCCTTACTCATTACTCTTTACTCGTTACTCCTTGTTCACTCCGTCCCTACCGCAACACCGTATCCGTCCACGCCTTCAGCCAGCCCTCGCGGCCCGCCTCGATCTGCTCCGGCGTGAGCTGCACGACCTCCGTAGGCTCCTGCGCGTGTTGCGTGAACACCTCGGGCAGTGGCGTGCCGGTGCGCGCGGGGTAGACCCACATCTGCAGCGGAATGTCGGCCTGGAACGTCTCGCCCAGCATGAAGTCCACCCACTGCCGGGCCAGCTCAGGCTCCTTCGCGCCACGCAGGATGCCGACAAACTCGATCTGCTCGGTGCTGCCGCCGGGCAGGAACAGGTTGCCCGTGGGCGATTCGGCGGGCTGCGGATCAGCGAAGAACACCTCGGCCGCGGGGCTGGTCGCGTAGCTCACGACGATGGGCCGGTCGCCCTCGCCGCTGCCGCCGCTGAACTGCCCGTAGTAGGCATCCTCCCACCCGTCCACGACCAGCACCTCGTTGGCGCGCAGGTCAGCCCAGAAGTCGAGATAGGTGTAGTCGCCGGTTTCACCGAACGCAGCGATGGTTGTCATCAGGAAGGAGAGGCCCGGTGACGATGTGGCCGGGTTCTCGACGACCAGGAGGCCCTTGTACGCCTCCTGGGTCAGGTCCTCGAGGGTCTGCGGCAGGGCCAACCCCTGCTCCTCGAAATAGGCGCGGTCGTAGTTGAGCGTCACGTACCCGTGGTCCACGGGCAGCAGCCGGAACGTGGGATCGAGCTTGAGCTCGTCCGGGATGCCGGCCAGCGCAGGCGATTCGTACGGCTCGAAGATGTCCTCGGCCAGCGCGCGGCTGAGGAAGCTGTTGTCTACGCCGAAGAAGACGTCGGCCAGCGGGTTGCCCTTGCTCAGGATGGCCTTATTTAGCGCCAGGCCCGTGTCGCCCGACTTGAGGAACTGCACCTGGCAGCCGCATTGTTCCTGGAAGGCCGCGACGACCGGCTCGCTGACGCTGAAGCTGTCGTGCGTCATGACCGTGACAGTGCCGCCGGCAGCCGGTGCAGTTGTCGCCTCACTATCAGGAGTGCCGCCCGGCACGCCTGTACAGGCTGCTATCAGTAACCCCATAACCAGATAAACCAGTAGAGATCGCTTCAACATTTTACACCTCAGTATAGTTTCTTACGTAGAGGACGCCGCAGAAACCCGCTTTCTCGGCCAGGCTTCGCCTGGCCGAGAAAGCGGGTTTCTGCATCATCGCGAGTCTTGCACCGCCGTCTGGATGACCAGCAGCCGCCCGCGGCGCAGCGTCACGCGCGCGTAGGGCCCAGCAAACACATTGCTGACCCCGCGCGCCCGGCCCTCGTACAGCGTCTCGCCCGCAAGCGGATAATACATACCGTCGGTGCTCACGCCCTCCGCATCTGCGCCGAGCGGGAGCAGGGTCAACAGGTCGCCCGCCGCGCCGGACAGGGCCAGGTGCGCGGGTGCGCCATCCGGTCCCGGCGCAGCCAGCAGGCGGATCGTCTCCGGCCCGTCAGCGAGCATGATGTCGCGGCCGGTCAGGTCAGGCCGGGCGAGTAGCAGCACGTTGGCGAGCAGGTGGTCTGCGCGGCCGCCCAGTACGGCGCAGATGACGATGGGCTGCACGTCCTCCGCCAGGGCGTGCGCCAGCGCCAGCTCCAGGTCAGTGTCATCCTTCTCCGCCGGAACGCGCTGGACCGGGACGCCCGCCGCGGCCAGCGCGTCAGCATCGGCAGGCGGGAGCGAATCCAGGTCTCCCACGAGCAGGTGCACCGGCCAGCCCCACGCGCGTGCGTGGGCCGCGCCGCGGTCCGCGGCGATCACCCGGTCACCGGGGCCGGGATTGAGGCCGAGAGGCCTGCTGGCCGCCGGACTGCCGCCGACGATGTAGATGGTCACGCGACTCTCCGTCCTTGTGCTGACAACAAAAAGACGACCCTTGCGGGTCGCCTCTCGTATTCGATCTTGCGCATTGCTGCGCCGCATCCCTACGCCGGCATTACCCGTCAGGTTCATAGGGTCGCCGGCATTGTGTCACGCAAGCGTGACCCATCACGCTCGCGTGACCCATCACGCAAGTGTGACGTGCCACGTATACGTGGCTTGGGGCCGACCTCTCAGCCAGGCTCTCCTGGCTCCCCCTGCTGTTTGTTTATGGGCGAAGTCTAGCACATGGCCGAGTCGTTGTCAAAGACACCGCCGAGTGTGGGCGTACATCCGTTTATCCGTTGCGCGCGCCTTGTGCGCCATCCGTTGCCTCGTGGCCCGCAGGCGCGACCAACGCCAGCTCTACGGCCTCGCGCAGCGTGCGCGCGCCGAGCACCTGCAGGCCATCCGGCGGGCGCTCCAGCTTGCGCGCGGCCGTCTGCGGCACAAGGACCCGCGTAAAGCCGAGCTTCGCGGCCTCGTTGAGCCGCCGCGGGAGCTGGCCGACGCTGCGCAGCTCGCCGCTCAACCCGACTTCGCCCACCAGCGCCAGGTCTGCCGCGACGGGACGGTTGCGTGCGGAGGAGGCGATGGCGATTGCGACGGCCAGGTCCGCGGCGGGCTCGTCGATCTGCAAGCCGCCGACCACATTGACGAACACATCCTGGTCGGCCAACGAGATGCGGGCGCGCTTGCTCAGCACCGCGGTAATCAGCAGCAAGCGGTTGAAGTCGATGCCGTTGGCCGTGCGCCGGGGCTGCGCGAACGCGGTCGCGCTGGTCAGCGCCTGCACCTCGACCAGGATGGGCCGCGTCCCTTCCATCGTGACCGCGATGGCAGAGCCGGGCGCGTTCGGGATGCGCTCGGCGAGGAACGCCTCGGACGGGTTGCGCACCTCTACCAGGCCCTTTTCGGCCATCTCGAAGACGCCCACCTCGTTCGTGGAGCCGAACCGGTTCTTGACGGAGCGCAGCAGCCGAAAGGAGTGGAACCGCTCGCCTTCAAGGTAGAGCACCGTGTCCACCATATGCTCCAGCACGCGCGGGCCGGCGATGGCGCCTTCCTTCGTGACGTGGCCGACGAGGAACAGGGGGAACCCATTCGCCTTGGCGAGGCGCAGCAGGTGGGCGGAGCAATCACGCACCTGTGTGACGCTGCCCGCGCCGGACGAGATGGCGTCAGAGTAGATGCTCTGCACGGAATCCACGACGACCATGCGCGGTGCGCTGTTCTCGATATGCGCGGCGATGGTTTCCAGGTGTGTCTCGGCCAGCACGAGAATGTCGCGCGCGGTGACTCCCAGCCGCTCGGCGCGCAGCTTGATCTGCGCGGCGGATTCCTCGCCGGAGACGTAGAGGATGGGCCCCTGGCCGCCGGTGAGCGCGTGGCACATCTGGATGAGCAGGGTGGACTTGCCGACACCGGGATCGCCGCTGATGAGCACGACGGAACCGGGCACGATGCCGCCGCCCAGCACGCGGCTCAACTCGCTGATCGGCACGGCGATGCGTTCGTAGCCATCGGCAGGGATGTCGGGCAAGGCCTGCGGGCCGATGCTGGGCGCCAGAGCGACGCTGGCCGGCCGGCCTGGCGCGGGCTCCTGCACCGTCATCTCGACCAGCGTGTTCCACTCGCCGCAATCCGGGCAGCGGCCCATCCACTTGCTCTGTGCGCTGCCGCAGGTCTGGCAGACGTACCGGGTCTTCGACTTCGCCATAGGTGCCTCGATTCGCTCAGATGTTCGGTATTATACGCCGGACGGCGCCGCAAGTCAAAGCGTCTGCGCGATGCGCGCACTTGCGCCGCGCAGAGCGCGCCGCTACAATAGCGCGGTCAGAGGAGGGAGCATGAAGACCATCCTGTGTTACGGGGATTCGAACACCTGGGGCTATGCCCCGGCCACGGAGACACGCTACCCCTATGCGGAACGCTGGACGACGCGCCTGGCCGCGGAGCTGGGGCCGGAGTATGTGGTCATTGCGGAGGGCCTGAACGGGCGCACGACGCTCTGGCCCGACCCGGTCGAGGGCGAGTACAAGAGCGGGAAGACGTACCTGCCCGCGTGCCTGGAGTCGCACCAGCCGCTTGACCTCGTGGTGCTGATGCTCGGCACGAACGACCTGAAGCACCGCTTCGGCCAGTCGGCGTGGGACATCGCGCGCTCCATCGAGACGCTCATCCAGCTCATCGTCTACACCGTCAACTGGCCGGAGGCGCCGACCCCGAAGATCCTGCTCATCGCGCCGCCGCCGACGTGCGTTGCAGGGACGCATTTCGAGGAGATGTTCGCGGGTGCGGACGAGAAATCGCTCCACCTGGGCAAATACTACGGCGAGGTGGCCGAGGTGTACGGCTGCGCGTTCCTCAATGCCGGCGACGTCATCGTGTCCAGCCCCGTGGACGGCATCCACTTCGACGCGGACCAACTACCCAAGCTGGCGCATGCGGTAGCCGGGCGTGTGCGGGAGATGCTGGGGTGACAAGGTGAAAAGGTGAAGAGGTGACGGGGTGAAGAGGCGACTTGGAGTCGAGGCTTCAGCCGGTCTGGATGTCGACCGGCCTAGAGTGTGAAATCGGCTCATGCTCTGGGTGTTCCGGGTCCTCCGTCGTCATTGGGCACTCGGCGCGTCCGCAGCCGGGCGGATGCGCCGAGTGTTCGTCACGAACCACATCCGCCCGTCAGCCGTACGCACCCACACGCCGGGCGGCTGATGTGCGACCACCTGCCCGCGCTGCCACGCCGCTTCACCTTCGCGCTCGAACCTGATCTCCACGGCATCGCCGGGCCGGTACTGCTCGACTAACCGCTTTACCATACCAATGCCAGGCAGGTGACGCCGCCGTTCGCCTTCGCAAACTCGGTCATCGGGACAGGTAGCACCTCGCAGCCGTGCGCATGCAGCAGCGCGGCCGTGCGCGGATAACCGGCGGGCATCACGACCCGGTTCCCAATCGTCAGAACGTTGGCGGCATACGCTTCCTCCGCCGGCACGGTCAGCACCGCCAGATGTCTCAGCTCCGGCGGCACCTTCACCTCATCCACAACCAGCAGCGTATCGGGGCCGATCGGCGTCAGCGGGGTCAGCAGGTGCAGGAAATCGCGGACGGGCGCGGCGTACACGGGGCGGTCGATCCCGTGCTTGTGCAGCGCAGCGGCCAGCTGGCCGATCCCTGCCCGGTTGGTGCGGCCGGAGAGTCCCACGACCACCCGATCCGGCAGGATCAGCACGTCGCCGCCCTCCAGTGTGGCGGGGGCCGCGAGCCGGTGCGTGGCGAAGCGCGCTGCCAGTAGCCGACCGACGGCTTCCTCCTCCCCGCGGCGGCTCTCCGCGCCCATACGGCCCACCACGGCCACGCCGTCGATGACGACAGCCGGGTCCTGCATGAAGCAGCTGTCGGGATAACCCTCGTCCGCGGGCAGCCGCTCGACCGTCAGACCCGCGGCGGCCAGCGCCTGGCAGTACTCGCGGTGCTGCGCCTGCGCGAGGGCGACGTCGATGCCAGCGGGCGCGCTGCCTTCCGTTATAGCTTCCGAAAAGCTCGCGCCCGGCGGCCGCACAACGGCATGCTGTAGTCCCTTATGCTGATGTTCTGTCATTCGCATTCATCCCGCATCCTTCGACTGGCCGCATCTCGTCAGCCTGGTAGAGCCGTCCACCCGCTCAGGATACTTGCCTTGTACTTCGTCTTTCGTTACCCCAACGCCACGTCCAGCAGCATCATCACCGTGAAGCCCAGCATCGCGCCCCAGGTCGACATATGCGTGTCTGAGCCGCTCTGCGATTCGGGAATCAGTTCTTCCACGACCACGTAGATCATCGCGCCGGCCGCGAAGCTCAGCGCATAAGGCAGCAGAGCCTGAATGAACAGGACGGAGGCTGCGCCCAGCACGCCCGCAATCGGCTCCACCATGCCGGACGCCTGGCCCATGAGAAAGCTCCGGCCGCGCGACAGGCCCTCCCGGCGCAGCGGCATGGATACCGCCAGCCCTTCCGGAAAGTTTTGCAGGCCGATGCCGATCGCCAGCGCGACTGCACCGGCCAGCGTTGCAGCGGGCAGGCCGGCGGCCACCGCGCCGAACGCGACGCCGACCGCCAACCCCTCGGGAAAATTGTGCAGCGTGATGGCTGTGACCAGGAGAACGCTGCGCCGCCAGTGGGTCTTGATGCCCTCGGCCTCCTCGATCGGCTGGCCCAGGTGCAGGTGAGGCAGGATGTGATCGACCAGCCAGAGAAACAGCCCGCCCATCAGAAACCCGATGGCCGGCGGCAACCACTTGGGCAGGCCCTGGCTCTCCGACATCTCGATGGCCGGCGCGAGCAGCGACCAGAAGCTGGCCGCAATCATCACACCTGCGGCAAAGCCCAGCAGTGCATCCAGGAGACGCCGGTTGACCTGGCGCGTGAGGAAGACAGTGGATGCGCCGAGCGCGGTCACCCCCCAGGTAAACAGTGTCGCAAATAAGGCCTGTAGCAGGGGGTTTAAGGAATAGAAAGCTGCCATGCTGACCTCCTGTGCTACGAGTGACGCGCCTGCCACAACCACCCGCGGCCGGGCGCAAAGATGAGCGCCAGGATGAAGAATCCGGTGCAGACCAGGACGATCGCCGCGCCAGACGCGACGTTGATGTAATAGGAGAGGTACAGCCCCACGACACTGGACAGCGCGCCCACCGCTGCGGCAACAGCCATCATGGCAGGCAGCCGCCGGGTCAGCAGCGAGGCGGTTGCCGCGGGCGTGACGAGCATCGC
>JAKPQT010000655.1 GCA_029555885.1 Chloroflexota bacterium
AGGCCCCCGAGCGATGACGCCCTTCGTAACCTTTGACGGTTACGAAGGGTGGTTTGTTTTCCAGAAGGATGTTCCCATGAACCATGCACCCAGCGAGGATCACCAGTGTACGTCCGATCTTAACTCCCCAGACTGGAGCGAGGTCCAGCGCCTCGCCGCGGCCGCGCCGCTCTACCACGACCGGTACGAGCACGACGCGTGCGGAATCGGCTTCGTGGCGCAGAAGGACGGCGTGCGCAGCCACGCGGTCCTGGCGACCGCGCTGACCGCGCTCTGCAACCACGCACACCGCGGCGCAGTCGCGGCGGACGGCAAGAGCGGCGACGGTGCGGGCGTCCTGACCCAACTGCCGTATGACCTGCTCGCCCGCCACCTCGCTGCCGATGGCAAGACCGCGCCGGAACAGGGCGATCTGGCCGCAGGCATGGTCTTCCTCCCGCGCTACAACCTGGCCCACCGCGAGCGAGCTCGCAAGATCCTCGAGGAGACCGCAGCAGAGTACGACATGCCCGTCCTCGGGTGGCGTGATGTGCCGGTCAATGGCGACGCGCTCGGCCAATGGGCCCAGTCGCTCCGGCCGTACATCGAGCAGATCATCCTGGCGCGGCCCGCGCACGTGCCGCGCAGCACGGAGTTCGAGCGGCGGCTCTACCTGGTGCGCAAGCGCGCGACCCAGCGCGCCTGGGCAGAGAGCATCACCAACCTCTACCTGCCCTCCCTCTCCAGCCAGACCATCGTCTACAAGGGCCTGTTCGTCGCGCCGCAATTGCCCGTATTCTACAAGGACCTGTCCGACCCGGACTACCGGACGGCCATCGCCGTGTTCCACCAGCGCTACAGCACCAACACCTTCCCGACCTGGGAGCGCGCGCAGCCGTTCCGCCTGCTGTGCCACAACGGGGAGATCAACACGCTGCAGGGCAACCTGACCTGGATGCGCGCCCGCGAGGCCGGATTGTGCGATGCCGGCGTCTGGGGCGAGGACGCGGCGATCCTCGCGCCGGTCATCGCGCCGCACGGCAGCGACTCGGCCAAGCTCGACAACGCGCTCGACCTGCTCGTCCAGTCGGGCCGCGACATCCGCCACGCCATCATGATGCTGGTACCGAAGGCCTGGGAGAACACCGCGGATGCGCAGCCTGCGCAGCACGCGTTTTACCGCTATCACAGTTGCCTGCAGGAGCCGTGGGACGGTCCGGCCGCGCTCAGCTTCACCGACGGCACGATCGTAGGCAGCACGCTTGACCGCAACGGCCTCCGCCCCGCCCGGTTCACCATTCTCGACGACGGCATGGTGATTATGTCATCTGAGGCGGGTACGGTAGAGGTGGATGAGAGCCGCGTGGTGCAGAAGGGCCGGCTGCGTCCCGGCGAGATGCTGGCTGTGGACACCTCCACCGGCCAGATCGAAAACGACCCGGCCATCGTGGCCCGTTTCGTGGACCGCCAGCCCTACGGCGAGTGGCTGGAGCGCAACCTCGTGACGCTGGACGAGGTGCGGCAGTTGGGCAGGAGGCGTCCTTCGACTCCGCTCGCATCGCGGTCGCATGGCGACCGTCAAGATGCGGCCTCCGCTCAGGATGCCTCGACTCCGGGGCCTGAGCATCCTGAGCGGATGGGCGCTGCGCAGCGCCCGCAGTCGAAGGATGAAGCCTGCCTGCCCGCGCTCGAAGCCGCGTTCGGCTACACGCGCGAGGAACTGCTGGTCGTGCTGCGGCCGATGTGGCGTGAAGGCCGCGAGCCGGTCGGCTCGATGGGCGACGACACGCCCGCGGCTGTGCTCTCCAAGGTGCCGCGGCCGCTCTTCCACTACTTCAGGCAGCGGTTTGCGGAGGTTACGAACCCGCCCATCGACTCGCTGCGCGAGGAGACGGTCATGTCGCTGAGCCAGCGGCTCGGCCGCCGCGGGTGCTATCTCGAGGAGAAGCCCGAGGCCGCGCGGCTGCTGGAGATTCGCGGCCCGATCCTGACCGACGAAGACCTCGCCACGCTGCGTAGCGTGGGCGGCGAGGGTGATCGTGCGCCTGATCTGACCGGGCAGGACCCGCGCCTGGCGGCGCTGCGGACGGCGACCATCGACTGCACCTGGCCGGTGACGGACGGCGTGACCGGGCTGCGCCGGGCCGTGGCGCGTGCATGCGCGCAGGCGGTCGCCGCAGCATGCGCGGGCAACACCCTGATTATCCTGAGCGACCGCGCGGTCAGCCGGCAGCGCGCGCCAATTCCGTCGCTGCTCGCGGTCGCGGCGGTACACCACCGCCTGATCGACGCGGGCGAGCGCATGCACGCCAGCCTGATCGTCGAGAGCGGCGAGCCGCGCGAGGTACACCACTGCGCCGCGCTGCTCGGCTACGGCGCGAACGCCATCAACCCCTGGCTGGCCTTCCAGGCCATCGGAGAGGCCCTGGCCGAGGGTGGGCGCCACACGCAGGGCTTGACGCTCGAAGAGGCGCAGCACAATTTCGTCAAGGCGCTGGAGAAGGGCATCCTCAAGACGATGTCCAAGATGGGCATCGCCACGCTCGACTCGTACTGCGGCGCGCAGATCTTCGAGGCGGTCGGCCTGAGCGAGGAGCTGGTCCAGGCCGCGTTCGCCGGAACCGAGAACTTCCGGCTCGGCGGCATCACCGAGGACGACCTGGCGCGCGACGTGCTCACCTGGCACCGCAACGCGTTCCCAAAGCCGAACGCAGTTGGGCCGGACAACGGTTCGGCGGATGGCACAATGCCCGAACCCAAGCTCGATAGCTACGGCTTCTATAAATCGCGGCGCGGGGGCGAACAGCACGCGTTCAGCCCCGAGGTCGTGCGCTCGCTGCACGAGGTCGTGGGGTTAGGCCGGAAGGCGAAGGACGAAAGCCCGGCGAGCAACGGCGGATTGTCCGCCGCATACCGGGACTATGCCCGGCTCGTGCAGAGCCGCGCACCGCTCGAAATCCGCGATCTGCTGGCGTTCAACACGGAGGGTCGCACGCCCATTCCGCTCGCGGAGGTCGAGCCCGTTGAGGCCATCGTGCGCCGCTTCTCCACCGCGGCCATGTCGCACGGCGCGCTCAGCGCGGAGGCGCACGAGGCGCTGACTATCGCGATGAACCGGCTCGGCGCCGCGAGCAACAGCGGCGAAGGCGGCGAGGGCCCGGAACGCTACGGCACCGAGAGCAACAGCCGGATCAAGCAGGTGGCGTCCGGCCGCTTCGGCGTGACGCCGGCCTACCTCATGTCCGCAGACGAGCTGCAGATCAAAATGGCGCAGGGCTCCAAGCCGGGCGAAGGCGGCCAACTGCCGGGGCACAAGGTCACTGCGGAGATCGCGCGCATCCGCCACACGACGCCGGGCGTCGCGCTCATCTCCCCGCCGCCCCACCACGACATCTACAGCATCGAGGACCTGGCACAGCTCATCTTCGACCTGAAGCAGGCCAACCCGCAGGCAACCATCTCCGTCAAGCTCGTCGCGGAGGCAGGCGTGGGCACCATCGCGGCGGGCGTCGCCAAGGGCCACGCGGACCTCATCCACCTGAGCGGCTACAACGGCGGCACCGGCGCGTCGCCGCTCAGCTCGATCAAGAACGCGGGCGCGCCGTGGGAGGTGGGCCTGGCCGAGACGCAGCAGACGCTCCTGGTCAACGGCCTGCGCGGCCGGGTACGCGTGCGCGTGGACGGCGGATTCAAGACAGGCCGCGATGTGGTGGTGGCCGCGCTGCTCGGCGCGGACGAGTTCAGCTTTGGCACGGCCGCGCTCGTGGCAGCAGGCTGCAAGATGGCCCGCGCATGCCACAACAACACCTGCCCGGTCGGCATCGCGACCCAGCGCGAGGACCTGCGCGCCAAGTTCCCCGGCAAGCCGGAGATGGTCATGCATTTCATGACCCAGGTCGCAGCGGAGGTGCGCGAGCTGCTGGCGAACCTGGGCGCGGCGACGCTCGACGAGATCATCGGCCACACCGAGCTGCTCCATCAGGTCATCGTCGGCGCGGACGCGGGCAACATGGATCTCGCGCCGCTGCTGTGGGCGCCCGACACCGGCAACGTCCGCCGCAACGTGGACCCGCGCAACCCCCTCCTGCGCACCTCCCCGCTGGGCGACCGGCTGGCCGCGGACGCGATGACGCGCCTTGTAGTTGCAGGTTCCAGGTTGCATGCTAGAAGTTTTCAACCTTCAACCTTCAACCTTCAACCTGTAACCCTGTCTTATCCCATCTGCAACACCGACCGCACCGTCGGCGCGCGGCTGTCGGGCGAGATCGCGCGGCGCTACGGCGATACGGGCCTGCCGGACGGCAGTATCGTCGTGGACCTGCACGGCAGTGCGGGCCAGAGCTTCGGCGCCTTCGCGATCCGCGGTCTATCCCTGCGGCTGACCGGACAGGCGAACGACTACGTGGGCAAGGGGCTGGCGGGCGCGGTGATCAGCATCCGGCCGCCTGCCGCGGCGCAGTATGTCTGGCACCACAACGTCATCCTGGGCAACACCGCACTCTACGGCGCGACCGCGGGCGAGCTGTACGCGGCCGGCCGCGCGGGCGAGCGGTTCGCGGTGCGGAATTCAGGCGCGCGGGCCGTCGTGGAGGGCGTCGGCGACCACGGCTGCGAGTACATGACCGGCGGCGTGGTCGTCGTGCTGGGCCGGACGGGCCGCAACTTCGGCGCGGGCATGACAGGCGGAGTCGCGTATCTCTACGACAACCACGCGCGGATGCCCGCACATGCGAACACGCAGCTTGTCAGCCTGCGCCGCGTCGAGCGAGCCGAGCACGAGGCCGAGCTCCGGGCCCTGCTGGAACGCCACCTCGCGCTGACCGGCAGCCCGCGCGCCCGCATGATCCTGGACGACTGGACGCAGCACCTCCCGCTCTTCTGGCGCGTTGCACCCGTCGAGCAGGTCGCCGCGCTGGAAGCTGCAAACGAGGGCGTGACCGAGGCGGACGAAGGGGAACAGGTGACAAGGTGACAGGGTGAAGGGGTGACAGGGTGAAAAGGGAAAGAGAGAGCAGGTAAAGAGGAACAGGTCACATTAGAGTGGAGGCTTCAGCCGGTTACACTGTCAACGTGAGCCCACTCCCAAACCGGCTGAAGCCTCTACTCCATTAACACTCCCTGCTCACTTCTTTGCCCACTCAACCGATCACCTTGTCTCCCGGCCCCCTTGTCACCCTGTCACCTTGTCACCCCTTCACCCTGTCACCCCTTCACGGCCGCCGCGCGACTAACTTGAGCACATGGCGTATAATGGAGGCGTAGGCAAGTTTTTTCCCTTCATTATCCTTGCTCTCGGAGGAAGCCATGACACTCGATAAACGCAATCTTTACCGATTCCCCTGGTCGCTCAACGACAACCCCATCGCGTGGCTCGAAGTGACCGACATCTGTAACATCCATTGCGAGGGCTGCTACCGCCAGCATATGACCGGCCACAAGACGCTGGAACAAGTTAAGGACGAAGTCCTGATGTTCAAGCGGTGGCGCAACCCGGACAACGTCTCCATTGCGGGCGGCGAGCCGCTCATCTACCCGCACATCGTGGACCTGGTCGCGTTCATAAAAGAGCAGCAGATCAAGCCCATCATCCTGACGAATGGGGTTGCGCTCAAGCCGGATCTGCTGCACGAGCTCAAGCGGGCCGGGCTGGCGGGCTTCACCATCCACATCGACAGCCATCAGGCGCGGCCGAAGTGGCAAGGCAAGAACGAGGCTGAGCTCAACGAGCTGCGCCAGCACTACGCCGACATGATCGCGGCGGAGCGGGGGCTGTACCTCATCTTCAACTCGACGGTGTACCCCTCGACCTTCCACGAGATTCCCGATGTGCTGCGCTGGGGCCAGGCCAATATCGACCGGGTGCAGGGACTGGTGTTCATCACCTATCGGACCGCGACATTGGATGAGCACGTGGCCTCCGATGCGTCGGACCGACAGGTGGACCTGACGAAGCTCAGCTACGTGCGCGACCACTTCGACG
>JAKPQT010000659.1 GCA_029555885.1 Chloroflexota bacterium
CAAGCTCGACATGAGCGAGTTCATGGAGCGGCACAACGTCAGCCGGTTGGTCGGTGCGCCGCCCGGCTACGTGGGCTACGAGGAAGGCGGCCAGTTGAGCGAGGCGGTGCGCCGCCGGCCCTACTCGGTCGTGCTGCTCGATGAAATCGAGAAGGCGCATCCGGAAGTCTTCAACATGCTCCTGCAGATCATGGAGGACGGCAGCCTGGCCGATGCGAAAGGCCGCCGGATCGACTTCCGCAATGCCATCATCATTATGACGTCGAACGTCGGCGCCAACCTGATCAAGCATGGCGGAGGGTTGGGCTTCGCGACCAGCCGCGACGAAGCCAAAATACAGGAAAACGAATACCAGTCCATGCGCGACCGGGTTACGGATGCGCTCAAGCGTACGTTCCGGCCTGAATTCCTGAACCGGCTGGACGGCATCATGGTTTTCCGCAACCTGACGAAGGAACAGATCAAGGATATCGTCGATCTGGAACTCAACCGGGTGCGCATGCAGCTCGTCGAGCAGAACATCACGCTCGAAGTGACCGATGAGGTCAAGAGCATGATTGCGGACACGGGTTACGACGCCGACTACGGCGCGCGGCCCCTGCGCCGGGTCATCCAGGACAAGCTGGAGGACCAGTTGAGCGAGGCCCTGCTGGGTGGCAAGGTCAAGCCCGGCAGCAAGGTGACGGTGACGCTGGGCGAGGATGGCGAGCTGCGGCTGGATGTCAGCAACGGCGAGGCCATGCAACGGCCGCCTGAGGTGGCCGAGGTCCTGCCCAACTGAGCCGGGCCTGATGTAGACTGATGACAGCCGCGTGCATTGCACGCGGCTGTTGCTTTCCCGGATCCCTGGCCCGGCCAATGTGTCCGCTGCGCAGGCGGGCAGCAGGGACCCAAACACCCTCTACCGGCGTCTTACCATTGCATCAACTACGCGCCCGGAGCATACGTCATGTTACAATCTGTCACCTTCCGCCGCATGTGCCTTGTGCTCGTCGGCTTCGTACTGCTTGTCTGGCTGCCCGCGCCCGTCGTGGCCGGGCCGGTGTCGGCTGATGTGATTCCCCCCACGGCCTACGTGCCCGGCGAAATCGTGCTGGCCTGGGATCCGGGTGCTCCTGCGGTGCAGACCTGGCCGGCCCTGGCCCAGCGACCCGAATTCGCAGCGGGGCCATCCCCGGTGGACCGGACTGCGACCGTGTGGCGCGAGCTGGCCGGTGCCCTGGCCGCGCTGACGGGGCTGGAGGTGCGCGAGGCGCTGCCGGAGCGGCATGTCGCTGCGCTGGCCGTCGCGCCTGGCCGTGAGCAGGCTGAGATCAGCCGTCTCGCGCGGCTGCCCTGGGTGCGCTACGCCGAGCCGAACTATATATACCGCGCGACCGGCATCGACGGCGAGGCGCGCTATCCGACCGACCCCGGCTTCGGCCAGCAATGGAATATGCGCCGCGTGGCCGGCCCGGACGCGTGGGCCGTCACGCGCGGGAGTTATGCTGTCACTGTGGCGGTCGTAGACTCCGGCATCGACCGGAGCCACCCCGAATTCCAGGGCCGTCTGGCACAGGGCTATGACTTCGTCAACGACGACTATGACCCGCAGGATGACTACGGCCACGGAACGCACGTTGCGGGCATTCTGGCTGCCGCGGCAGACAACGGCCAGGGCATCAGCGGACTGGCGCCCGGCGTGCGACTGCTGCCCTATAAGGCGCTGGATGCCCAGGGTAACGGCGACAGCCTGACCCTGGCGATTGCTATCTATGCGGCGGCGAATGCCAATGCACAGATCATCAACCTGAGCCTGGGCGGGCCGTATCCGTCGTCGCCGATCGCGGATGCCGTGCAATATGCCACGGGCGAGAAACATGCGCTCGTGGTGGCTGCAGGCGGCAACTGCGCGCAGGGCGGGCCGGCGTGCAGCTACATCGTCAACGGTGACTTCTATCCTGCGGCCTACAACAACGTGCTGGCGGTCGCGGCCAGCGATCACTTCGACAACTGGGCGCGCTACTCCAATTACCGGCCCTACATCGACCTGGCTGCGCCCGGCGGTGTCGCCAGCGATGCCATCTACAGCACGCGGCCCGGCGGCTACGACTACCTGTCCGGCACATCCATGGCGACCCCTCTGGTTTCCGCTGCGGCGGCGCTCGTGTGGAGCATGATGCCCGCGGCCACGGCGGACCAGGTGGCCGCGATCCTGCGCGACACGGCGGACAAGGTGGGCACCGACCCTGACACGGGCACGCCTTACGCGTACATCGGCGGGCGCAACGACTACTTCGGCTACGGGCGGCTGAACGCTGGCCGCGCAGTGCGCTGGGCCCAACCGCCCGCGCTGAGCACCGAGACGACGGTCGTCCGCTTTGCGCTGGGCGGAGTGACATCCACGGCCAGCCAACGCGTGGAGCTGCGCAATCCGAGCGACCAGGTGGTCGTCTGGCAGGCCAGCGTCGTGCAGGGCCAGAGCTGGCTGAGCGTGCAGCCGGCCAGCAACACGACCCGCTATGATTATCCCAGTAGCCTCACGCTGCGCGCGGGGCCGAGCCTGCCGGCCAACGGTGTCTACTACGGCCTGGTGCGCGTGCAGGCAGTCTACCCTGCCGGCATCGCGACCGTAGACATTCCGGTGGAACTGGTCGTGCGCTCCTTCGCGCGGCAGACCCATCTGCCAGTCGTTGCACGGCAGGCCGCCACGTGGTATGACCCGGCCGTGGGCGGGCGGCGGCTGTGGCTGGGGAACAACCAGGCGACCGAGGAAGTGCTGCCCTTCCCCGTCAACTTCTTCGGCGCATCGCACACGCGGCTATGGATTTCCGATAACGGGTTGGTCTACTTCGGCGGCGAGCAGCCCCGCGCGACTGTGCCGCCCGCCGCGTGCCCGCCGACGGCCGCACAGCCAAACAACGCCCTGCATGTGCTGGCATTGGATTGGGACCCCGGTCTGAGCGGGCAAATCTACGCCCAGCAGCCGGACGCCGATACCTTTGTGGTGACGTGGGACCAGGTGCGCCGGGCGGGCAATCCGCAGCCGCAGTCCTTCCAGCTTGTGCTGCGCCGCGGCGCAGCCCCGCTGGCCTATTACCGTACGGTCGAGACGCTGCCTCCGGGTTATATCGCGGCGGAGAACTACGATGGGACCTATGCTCACCAGGTGTTCTGTGCGGGCGCCGGTCTAGCGCCGATGAACGGCACGATCGTGCCGTTCGATGTCCGCACGCCGTGGTAAGGAAGATCCTCCTTTGGCCTTTGTTCCGGCCCGGTTTATAATCGCGGTCAGGAGTTGCAATGGCTTATTTGTCATCACGTGAATCGTCACCTGCGGCAGAGACCTGCCGGCGGCATGGCGCGACCATCCTCGGGCTGCTGACCATCCTGACCGTTATGCTGTCAGGGTGCACAGGCGGAATGTCTCCGGATGCGCCTGCGACCGCCGTATCGCCTACGCGATCTGCTGCCGCAACTGTGTCGGCCGCGCAGGCAACGCCGGCCAGCACGGCTGCGCCGGGCGCAACACGGCCCGCAGATGGCACCCCGCCCTCCGCAACAACTGCGGCGGTGCTCTCCCTGACCTGGTGGACGCCAGAATTCTACAGCCCGCAGGCGCCCCAGCCTGCCGGACCGTTGCTGGCCGAGCAGCTTGCCGCGTTCGAGGCCAGCCAGGACGGGCAGGTGCGCGTGACGCCCATCCTCAAGGCACGTTACGGGGAAGGCGGGCTCCTCGATTTCCTGCGCACCGCGCAGCCGGTCGCCCCCGCGATTCTGCCGGACCTGATCACCCTCGACGTCACCGAGCTGGAGCGGGCCGTCGCTGCGGGCCTGTTGCAGCCGCTCGATATGCTGCTCGATGAAGAAGTGACCGCCGGCCTGTATCCGTTTGCGTTGAGCGCGGGCGTGTTCGACGATCGCCGCATGGGTGTGCAGCATATCGCCAACATGGCGCACGTCGCGTATCTCACCAGCCAGGTCGAAGCGCCGCCCGCGACCTGGGATATGCTGCTGGAGGAGGACCTGCCCTATCTCTTCCCCCTGGGCAATCCGCAGGCGAATTCGGCCAGCAGTCCCACGGAACGCCTGCAACACGCAATTCTCAGCCAGTATTATTCCACGGGTGTGACCGTTGATTCGGTCACGCGCGCACCGCTGCTCGAACTGGAGCCATTGATTCGCCTGCTGGAGTTCTATGATGCCGCGGCGGAATCGGGTGTGCTGCCGCCGGGCGCGCAGGAACTGACCGAGCCGGATGCGGTCTGGGGCGTCTACGTCCAGGGCAAGGTCCCGCTCGCGTATGTCAGCGCGCGGCGCTACCTGGCGGAGCGTGAGGCGCTGCGAGGGAGCGGCTACGCCGCGGCCCCAGGCTGGGCCGGGCCTGCGGCCCCCATCGCGGATGGCTGGGCATTCGCCATCGTGACAACGGATCCCGAACGCCAGCGCGCGGCCGCGGCGCTGATCGCCTGGCTCATGCAGTCTGAGAACAGCGGCGCGTGGGCACAGGCGGCCGGCTGGCTGCCCACCAGCCCCGCGGCCCTGTCCGTCATGCGCAGCACACCTTACCACCAGTTTCTGGACAGCCAGTTACGCGTCGCCATCAGCCCGCCCATCGGCCCAGATTATGTGCAGGTGGCAGCGCGCATCCAGCGGGCCATTGTCAGCGTGCTGCAAGAGGGCGTGGCCCCGGCAGAGGCCGCACAGCAGGCGGTCAACGCGCAGCGCTAAGGCGTCCACCATGCCCCTCACTTCCCTCCACCGTCGCGACATCCTGAGCATCCTCG
>JAKPQT010000704.1 GCA_029555885.1 Chloroflexota bacterium
GATTTCCCCACGGGCGTGGGGGTGAACCGGAGTTCGCTAACATGAATCCGACCATCACATCGATTTCCCCACGGGCGTGGGGGTGAACCGGTGCCGAAGCTGCCACTAACGTACACGCACACGATTTCCCCACGGGCGTGGGGGTGAACCGCGCGCGTGGCTGGCAATCGCCTCCTCCAAGTACAGGATATCGACCCGGAAAGGATAAGCTTTGAGCACCAGCTGCGGCTGCGCCTTGTCGGTTGGCACCGAGTAACGGTTAGTCTCGAACTCGACCTGGCTGTAGGGCGTCAGACACACAGGTCGGGTCGCACAACACTTGTAGTCCCTGGCCGGCAGCGGTAAGAGTGACGTTTTCTCCAACTGCCAAGCCGCGCCGATCGTCAGCGGCTGACCATCCACCTGTCGCTCATCGTCTTTCAGGCATTCGCCCAGGAGCAGCAGGTTGAGCTCGGCGAACAAGGCCACCTGCGGAATGTGGGCACCATGAAGTTGCGCCGCCCGAAGCCTACGCTATGCTCGACGCCGCCCTTCTCGCTGCTCTGGCCCGGCATGCAGAAATGGCTCGCGAACAGGTAGTGGCTGCGCAAGGCGATGAAAGCTTGCTGCTCCTGGCGGGCGTGTCCTGCCAGCACCTTCTGCACAGCCGCCTTGAGGTTATCGGAAGCGATGCGATGCGGACCACCGCCGAAATGCTGAAAGGCTTGCACATGCCCTTCGAAGAAGGCTTCCTGCTTCTGCGCTGGGAAGGCCATCATGAACAGCTTGCGCGAGTAGTTCAGGTGCATGTGGAAGACTTGAACGGTGATGCGCTCGCCGGCGATCTCGACCACCGCTTCGCCCCAGTCGACCTGCGCATCCGTGCCCGGGTCGAACTCCAGCGGTATGTACACCTTGGGCCGTCGCTTCTCGGCTCGCCGCCGGCCGACGTAGCCGCGCAGTGTCGACTCGCTGCCCTGGTAGCCGACCTTCTCGATCTCTTGATAGATCTTATGGCTGGTGTAGCGCTGCTTCGGCGGCAGGTGCTCATTCTCGGCCAGCAGCTCGTCGATGCGGCGCTTGTACGGCCCGAGCCGTGGCGCCGTCCGCGGAACGCTCAACTGGTAGGTCTCAGCCTCGGCCGAGCCGATGGCCTTGCTGATGGTCATGCAAGCCACATGCAACTCTTTGGCAATCTGACGGAGGCTCTTGTGCTCGACGAAATACGCCCGCCGGATCTTCTCGCGGTCTTCCACACTGATCATCCTTCCCTCCGCACCATGGTCGATGCCCGTCCATCATAGCGGAGATGTGCTCAGGTGGTTCCCTTTTCTATTGTCAAAGTGCAGCCCGGTGGTCGCCCTTTAGAATATCAGAAACAGGGAGGTAGCAGTGCTCGGTGCGGCATGGCCGTTTCCTGCGGGGTATCGGTCCTGAGTGTAGCTGCCGGAGGGTCCGTCAGACTTCGGGGCACACCTTCACGAGCGTGAGCTCATTACCGCCGTCCGGCAGGCGCCGGTACGTCATGCCATCCGTCAGCCGCCGCATCAGGAGCACGCCGAGGCCGCCCACCCGCTCCCAAGGCGCATCCGTCAGGCCGGGCGCGGCCGTCGCGGTCGGATCGAATGGCCGTGCCTCGTCCGTGAGCTGGACGACGAGGTGGTCGCCGTCGCGAGCCATGGCCACTGCAATGATCTCCGTGCCCTCGCAGTCGCCGTGCATCACGATGTTGGTCGCGGCCTCATCCACGGCCAGGACCAGCTCGGTGAGCTGCTCGGGGTCTGCTCCGAGCCGCGCGCCCGTGGTCCGGACGAAGGCCCGGATGCCTGCCAGGGAGTCGAGACAGGCCGGCACGCGGAGGCCGGCGATGGATTCCATTCGGACATTCCTCGGTGCGGCAGACGTCTGTGTGCGGCACACAGGGGTGTGCTTGGTCAGAACGAGGCCAGGGCCAGCGCCTCGTCGTCATAGGCCTCGAAGAGCAGGTCCAGCCCGGACATCTCGAGCACCTTCCGGACATGCGGGGCCGGGTTGAGCAGCTTGAGGTGGCGCGACTTCGAACGGCCATCGCGGAGCGCCTGACGCAGGTCGGTCTGGCTTTGGTCGGCCGCAGTGCTGTGGAGCAGCTTCAGCATATCACTCAGGGCCCGGATGCCGAAACTCGCGATGTAGGGCACGGCGGACAGGTCGAGCAGGAGATTTGTCGTCCCCTCGGCGACGGCCTTGCGGGTCTCGTCCAGCAGCGGCCCGGCTGTATCCGCGGTGATTTCGCCCTCGACCAGAAACACCGTCACGGGCACACGGGCCTGTACCTGCGACACACTGATCTTCACTGGGCACACTCCCTTCTCACATCGTCAAACTGAATTCAGCGCCAGGACAATATACACACTTGTACGATGCTTGTCAACAGCTGAGCTCTCGTTCTCTCGTTTAGAGCGTGGATACGAATCATGGAGGGAAAAACAAAGGGCGGACCTGGGCGAGCTTCGCTCGCACGTCCGCCCCCTACAAGCAATCAGGATCCAATGCAGCGGCTCACCCCAACTCGTCCCACGTCTCGAACACCGCGGCGACGTTCTCCGCGGGGACACCGATGCCCCATTCGCATTGGGCAATGACGCCGCCGGCCGGGTCGCCGAGGGCAGCGTGCACGCGGCGCACCGCGGCACGCACGTCATCGACCGTGCCGAAGGGGAGGATGTGCTGGCGGTCGATCTCTCCCCAGAAGGTAATCTGGCCGCGATGGCGACGGCCCAGCTCTTCGATATCCATGCAGAAGAGCTGCGAGTTGACGGCGTTGATCCCGATCTCGATGAGGTCAGGGTAGATCTCCATAATGTGGCCGTCGGAGTGAAAGAAGACGAACTTGCCCGCGGCATGCGCGAGGCGGCAGTAGTCGGCATAGAGCGGCTTGAAGAACTCGCGCCAGAGCCGGGGAGAGATCAGCAGGCCGCGCTGCGTGCCCCAGTCGTCGCCCAGGCCGATGGCGTCCACGTCGGTGGCGGCCCACATGGCGATGTTCCGCAGGTTGAACTCGTGGACCATGTCGCGCAGCCGGTAGACCTCCGGCACGCCCCAGGCCAGGTCCATCATCAGGTTCTCGGTCCCGCGCAGGAATTGCATCCGCTCCCAGGGGTTGGCGCCGCCACCGCTCACGAATTTCTCGCTCGCGGCATAGCTGGCGTTGACCCGGCTCAGGTCCGCGCCGTCCAGAATCTCAAAAGGCGGCTGCCAGTGGTCGAGCGCCGACCACTCGGCCAGAGGCGGGTGCTTCACCTCGCCCACCACGCCCGGCTCCGCAACCGACCAGCCGCAACCCCAGTCGTCCACATACTCGCCGACGACAGCCGGGGTGCCGCGCGCCCGGCCGCTGCGGCCGTACGTCACTTCGGCGCCGCCGAAGTCGCTCGGGAAGCGCTCGAACATGGCCTCCAGCTCCGCGCGGCGGAACATGGAGATGCCGGGCAGGTGCCACAGGTCGCGCGGGGGGCGGTCGGGATGGGCAAAGGTTAGGGCGCGGCGAACACGTTCACGGCTGTTCATGTGCGTTGCTCACCTTGCTCAGCCCTTGAGCCCCGTGAGGGCAATGCCCTGGACGAACTGCTTCTGGGTGAAGAAGAACAGGACGATGACCGGCAGAATCATCATCGTCGAAGCCGCCATGAGCAGGCCCCAGGAGGTACTGCGCGATTGCTGGAACACGGTCAGGCCGAGCGACAGGGTGTACTTGTGGGTGTCATTCAGGAAGATCAGCGGCCCGGTAAAGTCGTTCCAGGCACCCATAAACGTGAAGATAGAGACGGTCGCGAGCACCGGCTTGGTGAGCGGCATGAGGATGCGCCACCAAATGCCCAGGTAGCTGCAGCCGTCCATCAGTGCAGCCTCGTCCAGCTCATAGGGCAGGCTCATGTAGTACTGCCGCAACAGGAAGATATAGAAGCTGCTGCCGAATAGCGCCGGGATCATCAGGGGCCGGAAGGTATTGATCCATTTCAATTCGGCGAAAAGGATGTAGACCGGGATCAGCGTGACCATCCAGGGCACCATCATCGTGCCGAGCATCACCATGAAGACAATGCTCCGGCCTGGCGCGCGCAGCCGCGCGAACGCATAGCCGGCCAGCGAGCACGTGAATATCGTACCGAACAAGTGCGCGCTGCAGATGATCAGCGTGTTGAGCAGGTAGCGCATGAACGGCGCATAGTCGAAGACGTCCGTGTAGTTGCGCCAGATCACCGGGTTGGGAATCCAAATCGGTGGATAGACGAAAATCTGGCGTTCGGCCTTCAGCGAAGTGGAGACTTGGAACACGAACGGCAGGAAAAAGATGGCGCCCAGGCCAATGAGCACGATGTAGATGACGGTGCGGCCCGTCAACTTGCGAAAGCGGTGGATGTTCCACTCAGGCGCGTGTTTGGCAGGTACGGGCAGGGTGCCTTCGTTGGATGCAGACATGGCGGCTATCTCCCTTCCACTTCGTAGTAGACCCAGATGGGTGCCAGGACGAACTGGACGACAGTCACCATCAAGACGATCAAGAACAGGATCAGCGCCATCGCAGACGCATAGCCCATCTTGAAGAAGACGAAGGCCTGGCGGAACATGTAGAGCAGGTAGACAAGGGTGGAGTTCTGCGGACCTCCCATGCCGCTGGTCATCACGTAGACGATGCTGAAGACCTGGAAGGTACTGATGATGCCCATCGTCAGCGTGAAGAAGATGGTGGGCGTCATCATGGGCAGGGTGATATGGATGAAACGCTGGAAGCTGTTGGCACCGTCGATATGGGCCGCCTCGAGCAGGGACTCGGGGACACCCTGGAGGCCCGCCAGGTAGATCAGCATGGTGCTGCCCGATCCCCACAACAGCATGAGGACAAGGGCCGGCTTGGCCCAGATCTCCGACGCCAGCCAGGTGGGCGGCCTCAGGCCGATGGTCTTGATCATGCCGTTGACCAGGCCATACTGCGGCTGGAGCAGCCACATCCAGAGCACTGCCGAGGCCACGAAGGGCACGATCGAAGGGATATAGAAGATTGTGCGAAACAGCGGCAGCGCCTTGACCTTCTGGTTCAGCAACAGCGCCAGGCCAAAGGAGATGATCATCGTCAGTGGGACGACCAAGAACACGAAGTAGAGCGTGTTCCCCATCGACTTGTAAAACAACGGATCGGCGAAGAGCTCCGTGAAGTTCCGCAGGCCGATGAACTCCGGGGGCGAGACGATGTCATACCGGGTGAAACTGAGATAGATCGATGCAATAATCGGACCCACAGTGAAGGCAAGAAACCCGATAGCCCAGGGCAAGATAAACAACCAGAAGGCGCGCGCCTCGCGCGCTCGAATGCCGCGCAATCGTTGCATGGCGGTCTCCATGATACAGGGCATCGCTGGCCAGCGATACGCAGCGTGCCGGCCAGCGATGGTGTGAATGGTGCGTTAGGCCTTATCGATCGCGGCCCAGGCTTCGTCGGTCGCCTTCTGGACCAGGTCCTTGACCTGCTTCATCGCCTCTTCGGGCGTCAGCTTGTGCCCGAGTGCGGCGCGGAAGGCATTGTCGATTTCGACCCAGTAGACGAGCGCCGCGACGCCCATCTCAGAGCCGCAGCCGTGCGTCCAGCTCTTCAGGCAGTCCAGGCCCATGGCATACTCGTCCTGGCGCTGCTGTGGCAGCTTGGAAACGTATTCCTTGACCATGAACTCCGAGGCCGGAATGTAGCATGCCTCGTACGGGATGAACATCGGCTCGCCCGGCACCTGCTCGCGCTCCCACAGCTTGACCATCTCCGCCTTTTGGGCGTCGGCGATCGCCTTCCAGCCGTCGGGGCCGGTCTGCCACTTGATGTACTCCCACGCCTGATCCGGGAACTTGGCCTGCGGCGCGATGACCAGGGTCCAGCCGCACGACCAACTGCTCTTGACGCCATTGGGCGGCAGCGGGCTCGGGGAGACAGCGAAGTCGAGATCGGGGAAACGCAGGTAGAAGTTCGCCGCGTCGTCGGTCGTGATCTGCATCGAGACGCGTTCCTGCGCGAACAAATCCTGCGTCGAGGTGGCGAAGCCACTGTTGAACGCGCTGGCAATCTCGAAGTTGCCGAGATACTTGTCGTAGAAATTGACCAGCCAGGTCAGGGCCTCAACCCAGCGGGGATCGTCGGCCAGGATGGTCCGCTTGTCCTCGCTGATGGCGGGCGCGCCGTTCAAGAAGCCGTATATCCAGGCCCAGCTATTCCCGACCAGGTAGGGAACGAAGCCCATGCGCTCGAAGTCGCCGGCGTCATTCTTCACGTTCAGCTTTTCGGTGTAGGCTTCAAGCTCGGCCCAAGTCTTGGGCGGCTCCTGGAAACCAGCTTCATTAAGCTGCTTGCGGTTCCAGTAGAGGTTGCGAGTATCGGTGTAGAGCGGGATGCCATAGAGCTTGCCGGCCCACGAGCTTTCCTCGAACTGGACGGGGAAAAAGTCATCCTTCTTGTACCCGTCGTTGTTGAAGTAGTCGTCCAGCGGCTTGTAGAGCCCCTTGGCCGCAAACTGCATGAAGGTGTGGCGGTTCTGGATCGAGGCGTCAGGGCCAGTGCCGGCTGCGGCGGCGGTCATGAACTTCTGATCGCCCCAGACGGCATCACCGATCTCCGAGAGGTTGATCTTGATCTTGTCCTGGACCGTATTGTAGGTGTTAGCGGCCGAGTTCCAGGGCTCGGCGGTCCACCACCAGAGGCTGATGGTGGTCGGTTCGGCAGCCGCGGGTGCGGGTGCGGGCGCTTCCTGTCCGGCGCCTTCGGCCGGTTGGCCGGGCTGCGCAGGTGCGGCGCAAGCGGCAAGTGCGCCAGCGGCGCCGAGCGTGCCGGCAGCCTTCAAGAATTGGCGGCGACTGATCCCATGTGCGTTCATGATTTTCTCTCCTTTGATGAATAGCGGGGACGGATCGCTATGACGCCTGATATTGGATTGTGACTCACAGTATAGCACCGACGGCACCGTGCTGCAAATGACTTCTTCCCAACCTCTTCTATCGCAGGGCGGAGAGCGGGCATAACCTCGATGGGTCACACCGGTACATCAGGCAAACCGCCAGGTAACGATCTGCCGGGCGGCGATGTCAGCCAAGAGGCGACCCTGCTCCAGCGGCTGGGGTTCGGTGAGGGGACGGCTCTCGAAGTCAACCCGTTGCGCACTGCGGAATCGTTCAGGCTCCGCGACGGCCAGGTTCACGCGACCGGCGGCATCGGTCGGGTTGAACATCCGCACCTCCAGCCCGCCGTCGATGAAACGCGCGCTCGTGACCACCGCCGGCGCATCCACGGAGAGGAAGCTGGCGCGGCCGGGCAGACGCCGTCGGTTACCCTGGCGCGCCAATGCCAGATCGCGCGGCTGCAACTGCACATTCCACACGCCGGCGGCGAGCCGCTGGGCCAGGTCAAACAGATAGCAGCGGTCCGGCGCGCCGGTCAATGGAACGATCCAGTAGCGGAAGTGGAGGGCGCCCTGCAACTGGCCGCCCGGCTCGTCCGGCCGCCCTACAGCGCGGCGCGTCGCCCGGAAGAGTGTCAGGGCCAGCGCGCGGTCCGGCAGATCACAGACCGCCGACTCCAGAAGGCCCGTGCTGACGATGGCCAATCCCCGCCGGTCATCATGGACCGCGCTCCAGCTCTGCTGCGGCTTTGTCTCCACCTCCAACTCGCGGTACAGATGGTTGTCTGCACGCAGGGCGATGGGCCGCTCGACCACATCGAACGGTGTATCGGCCAGGTAGGTCTGGGCGGCCGCACCCGCGGGAAAAAGGACCCGCAGCCGGTGATCCTCAACGACGTTATGTACAGTCGTCTCGATCTCAACGTGGGCGCTCCCGCGGCGGAGGGTGACGCGGCTGTCGATCACCAGGCCAACCAGCTCGGGCGAGCGCTGCATAAGGTCGAATCGGAACCGCGCGGGTGCCTCCAACTCTGTGCGCACGCGTAGGGTCGCCTGCAACGGACCGTTGTGGACCACCGCCACCGCGCATCGCGCAGCCGCGGTGCTGAAGACCTGGTCGTTGACAGCCACACCGTGAGCGTAACCGTCGCCCACATCGGCTGCATCCTCGAAGGTCAGCAGCCCGGTGTAAACCTGCCCGCTGCGCTTGTCGGTCAGGACCAGGGTGCCGTTGGCCGCCACAGCCACGGCCAGGAACGCGTTCTCGATGGTATGGTCACTGGTGGCCAGCGCAGGGGCCATGGGGTGGCGGGTGAGCACGTCGGCAGGGTCGCTGCGCACCAGGAGCGTCGTGTAGCCCAGCGGCGGCAGTTCAAGGTGGAGGGCCACGCGCACCGGCCGCACCTCATGGGCCTGAGGGAAACGATGCGCGAACGTGCGCATCACGGACAGCGGGGGTTCCTGGGCCAGCCGCTGGTACAGCACCTCGGCCGGGTGTGCAGGGTCCGCTGCCGCCCAGATGCGGAACGCGGGCCGCGGCTCTGCATTGAACCCCTCGTGGAACGCAGGCCACTTGGCCGGGATCTGCAGCGTCAGTTCGACCGGCTCCCTGACGGGCCGCGGCAAGGGGTTGAACACCACGACCCGCAGCTCGTTGTCCGCCAGGTCCCCCTCGACAGCTGCGGCCAGCGCCCGCGCCGCGGCGCCGGCCTGACCCTGCGCGATCTGCCGGGCCTGACTGAAACGGTAGCGCATGTCTTCATGCACCTGGTCGACGCTGCAGCCGCCGATCGAGTCGTGCGGATGGTTCTGCAGTAGCCAGCGCCAGGCCACATCCAGGAACCCCTGGGGGACTTCACGGCCCAACGCGGCATGGGCGAACGCGGCCAGCGGCTCGGCCCAGTGGCAAAGCAAGTTCTCGCACTCGGCGTTGGCCTGCTTGAGCCATACCCGGCTCCCTGTCACGCCACCGGCCAGCCACAGCAGGTCGCGATGGATCACGGGCCGCGCCGGCTCGCGCAACTCGCCTGTCAGGCGCACGCTGATCCCCGCGCTGTCGGCCATGGCTTCGGCGATGTACTGATCCAGGTCACTGTGGACGATCTCGTGCGGCCCGGCCGGCGCCGCCATCTCGGCGCGCAGGACGGCGTAGGCTTCCCGGTCCCAGCCCTGATGATCCCCACCGTCGAACAGCAGGACCGGCGCTACCTCGGTATGGGAGGCCTCCTGCGCCAGGAAGGCCTGCAGGTCACGGCGCATCCCGGCCTGGTCGAACTCGTAATCCGGATCGAAGGCGTGGCGCACATACCCCGCGTAGTCGCAGTAAGCGTAGTTGCCGAAGCGGTAGGCCAGCATCTCCGTGCCATCGGCCCCGCGCCAGATGAAATGACGAACGCCCAGCGGATTCGTGCCGCGCCACAGGAAGGCCATGCGGATGCCGAACCCGGCCAGGATTTGCGGCAGTTGGCTGTTGTGCCCGAAGATGTCGCAGACGAAGCCAGCGTCAGAGGGGCGGCCACCGAAGCTGCGCGCCACCTGCCGTCCCAGCCGGAGATTGCGCACCAGCGATTCGCCAGAAACCAGGAATTCGTCCGGCATGACGTACCACGGGCCGAGCACCAGCCGGCCCTCGGCCACGCGCTGGGCCAGCTCCGCCCGGCGCTCGGGGCGAATCTCCAGGTAGTCTTCGGCGACCACAGATTGCCCGTCAGCCACAAAGGGCCCGGCCAGCTCGCCGCTCCGCCAGCCGGCGAAGATGTCATCCAATGTCTGGACAAGGCGGGCGCGGAAGTCCTGGAACGACTGGTACCATTCCCGGTCCCAGTGGCTGCTGAACACATAGTGACATCGCCGCAGCATGCTCATCCTCCTGAGCGATACAGATGGCAGGCCACCTGGCGTCCGTCGTGCCGGTTGTCGCCGGCCAGCACGGCCAGCGGCGGGCGTTCTTGCCAGCAGATGTCCATAACCTCCCTGCAGCGTTCCGCATACAGGCAGCGCTCGCGGCTGGCCGCGAGCGCGCCGGGGACGACCGCCTCAGGCGCGGCCTTCAGGTCCTCCGACCAGCGCTGGCCCGGATTCGCCACCGGAATGGACTGCATCAGCAGCCGCGCATAGGGATGCCGGGGCTCGCTGGTCACCTGCTGAGTGGGACCCTGCTCGACAACGCGGCCCTTGTAGAGCACGATGATCTCGCCGCCCAGGTACTGCGCGGTGCTCAGGTCATGGGTAATGAAGAGCGTCGAGATGCCGTAACGCTCGCGAAAATCGAGCAGGATGTTCAGGAAGGAAGCGCGGATGCCGGCATCGACCATGGAGACCGGCTCGTCGGCAATCACCAGGCGCGGGCGGATCAGGTGGATGCGGGCCATCATCACGCGCTGGCGCATGCCCCCGCTGAGCTGGTGCGGGTGCTTGCCAAGCACATCCTCCGGTCGCAGGTCCACCGCCCGCAACGCCTCGTGGATGCGTGCCTGCGCCTCGTGCCGTGGTATGGGCAACCCCAGGTTGCGGATCGCCAGCTTGAAGACCCGCTCGACGCGGTAGAAGGGATTGTACACGCTGTACGGGTTCTGAAAGACCCCCTGCACCTCGCGGCGGTACTGGCGCAGCCAGGTGGCATCGCCACCAAAGACATCGCCGCCCTGATACTTCACCCGTCCGTCCGTCGGCCGCTGCAGCCGCAGGATTACGCGGGCCAGCGTCGATTTTCCGCTGCCGCTCTCGCCCACCAGATTCAGGATCGCGGGCTGCTCGGACAGCGCAAACGAGACGTTGTCCACCGCATAGGTCAGGTGGCTGACGCCAAAAATCTGGCTCACGCCCTGAAGCTCAAGCAGGTTGGCCATCTACCGGCCTCCGTCATAGAGATGGCACGCGACCAGGTGCTCGGGCTGTGCCTCCCGGTACGCGGGGACAACCGTGCGGCAGATCTCCATCACGCGCGGGCAGCGCGGGTGGAAACGACAGCCGGCTGGATAGCTGAATGGGCTCGGTGTTTCGCCTGCGAGGCCAGTCACGCGGCCGCTGCCCTCGACGGGAATGGAACGGATCAGGCCCGCCGCATAGGGATGCAGCGCCGAGCTGAAGACCTCGCCGACCGCGCCTATCTCCACGATCCGGCCGGCATACATGACGGCCATGCGGTCCACCACCTGGGCGATTACGCCCATGTCGTGCGTAATCAGCATGATAGTGGTGCCGAGCTCGCGGCGGATGCGCTGGAGTTCCTGCAGGATCAGCCGCTGAGTGACGACATCGAGCGCAGTAGATGGCTCGTCAGCAACCAGCAGCGCCGGCTGCATGCTGACTGCGGCTGCGATGGCCACGCGCTGCATCATGCCGCCGCTCAGCTCATGGGGGTAGCGCTCCAGCACATCCGGGCTGAGGTTGGTGAAGGCCAGCGCGCGCTGCGCAGCCGCGAGAGCCTCCGCCATGCTCATGCCATGCGCCACGAGCGTATCCGTCATCTGCTGGCGCACGCGCAGTACCGGGTTGAGCGCGCTCATCGAGCCCTGCGGGATGTAGGCGACGTGACGCCAACGGAGCTGCCGCAGGCGGGCGGCCGGCACAGCCAGCAGGTCTTCGGATGCGCCGCCCGGCAGGGACAGCAGGATGGACCCGCCCATCTTGACCACCGGCGGCTCGAACAATCCCAGGACCGAAGTCGCCAGGGTGCTCTTGCCGCAGCCCGACTCGCCCACCAGACCCAGGATTTCGCCCGCACGCACCTCAAGATTTACCTGATCGAGGATCCCAATGATCGAACGACGGCCAATCAGACCGACCGAAAGATCACGGATCTGGAGAATGCTCGTTGTCGTCACGGCTTACCGGTCCTCCACGGTGCCCCGCAGCCGCGGGTTGTACTTCTCTTCCAGGCCCATGTTGATCAGGTTGAACGCGAGAAACATGAGCACCAGCAACACCACCGGCACGAGCATCTGGCCATACAGCCGGGCCCCCAGAAGCCCCTGGGCCAGCCCCTGACCGATCAGGAAGCCCAGCGTCGGCAGGCCACGTGCGCCGAGCCCGATGAGCTGCAGGCCGGCCTCGGTGAGCATCGCCGAAACCACCGCCCCGGCCAGGCTGAAGCCCAGGTAGGGCAACAAGTTGGGCAGCAGTTCGGTGAAGATGATCTGCCAGGTGCCTGCGCCCGTGATGCGGGCCAGGTCGACATAGGGCCGCTCGCGCATGCTGATCACCTGCGCCCGGATTACGCGCGCCACGTAGGGCCAGCCAAATAAGCCGAGCAGTAGCGCCATGCTGAGCAGGTTCCAACGCCGGATGTACGCAGCCATGATCAGGAAGATCGGCAAGCTGGGCACCACCAGGAACATGTCGATGAAGGTGCGCAGCCCCGCATCTGTGCGCCCGCCGACGAAGCCGGAGAGAAAGCCCACCGTCACGCCGATGATTAGGGCGCTCACCCCGGCCACCAGGCCGATAGCCAGCGACGGCCAGATGGAGTTGAGGATGACCGCCACCGCATCGCGGCCCGCCTCATCGATGCCGAGCGGGTGCTCTGGTGAGGGCAACTGCCAGCGCGGCCAGGTGCCCACTTCCAGCGGGTCCTGGCCGGGGAACAGCCATTGTGCCAACAGCGGCCCGCCGAGCGCGAGAACCAGCAACAGGAGAAGCAGCACGATGCCAAGGGTCAGCTTGAAGTTGCTCATTGCGTCACCCTGATTCGGGGATCGAGCAGCGGCAGCGCCAAATCTACGATGAGGCCCGCAAACAGGACGCCCAGCATGGAAATCAGGACGATGCCCTGCATGATGTTGTAGTCGCGCACCGCCATGGCCTTGACGAAGAGCTCGCCCAGGCCGGGGATGCCGAAGACGACCTCGACGATATATGCGCCGTTCAGGGTGGCGCCCAGGGCGATGGCGAGGCCGGCGACCTGCGGCAGGAGCGCAGTGCGGAAGGCGTAATCCTTGAGGATCGTGCCGGGGGCCAGCCCCTTGGCCCTGGCATACACCAGGTAGTCCTCGCCGAGCACGGAGATAATGAGCTGGCGCATCCCCATGGCCCAGGAGGCGCCCCAGACCAGCACCATGGACAGGACCGGCAGGACCATATGTTGCAGGACGCTGCTGATGAACTCCCAAGTGAAGGCCCGCTGCAGGTGCGCATCATAGGGCCGGCCGGTGGGCAGCCAGTGCAGCCGATAGCCGAGGAAGACGATCAAGGCCACGGCCAGGAGATAAACCGGCGTAATCTGCAACAGCGTCAGGACGCCTGCAGCCAGGCTCGCCAGGCGGGTGCGGCGCAGCCACCCAATCGCAGTGCCGAGCGCAGTGCCGAGGCCCCAGGCGAGCAGCATCGAGGTCGTAAACAATCCGATGGTCCAGGGCAACTGGCGAAAAATCAGGGTCTGCGCCGGCGTCGGGAAGGCCACGAAGGACGGCCCGAAGTTGAAGCCGCTGAGGACATTCCGGAAGAAGTAGACGTACTGGACATAGATGGGCAGGTCCAGCCCAAACATGGCCCGATAGCTGGCGACGATCTGCTGCGCTCCTTCGGCCTGATTTTTGCCCTGGGCCAGCGAAAGCTGTGCAAGCATGATGGAGACCGGGTCGCCGGGCATCAGCCGGAAGAGCAGGAAGGCCAGCGTGATGGCGGCCCATGCCGTCAGGAAGAAGAGCCCGATGCGGCGCAGGAAGTAATCGCGAACGCCGCGGCGCCGCGCCGCTGCGGTCTGGGCGACCCGCAAACTCGCGGCTGTGGATGCTGTCTGAGCCATGCTGGTCCTCCGTTACTCGGGCAATAGTACGCTGGAAACATCATCCCCGCCTCTCCCCCTCCCCTGAAGTGCTGGGCGCGCCTCCGGCTCGCCCAGCACTTCAGGAGAGGGGGTCGGGGGTGCGGTCCGCTTACTGTGCGGGTTCGATGTATGTCAGGATATGGCGGAACAGCGGGCCCCAGTAGACCAGCATGTTCGCCTTCTCGTAGCCCTGCCAGTACTCGTTGTTGTACGGGATCACGAAGTAGTCGCCGAATAGGTGGCCGTAGACGTAGTCGGCATACACCAGGCCGAAGGCCTTCTTGTAGAGTGCCTGGACGGTCGGATCATCCGGGCTGCCGGCCCGGATCTGCTCGGTCACGTCGATCAATTCCTGCGATGCCTTGTAGCGATAAGGATTCTGCCACGTGGCCTCGCCGATCTCCTTGAAGTTCTCGGGCAGCAGGTCGGTGTAGGTGGAGATGGGATCGAACGGCTGCGGGCAGGACCACATGAAGGAGATCTCGTAGTTGCCGCCCGGCAGGTCTGCCACGAAGGTGCCGACCTCTTCCACGCGTACGTCGATCTGGATGCCCAGCGCCTCGGCTTCCTTCGCCATGCCATCGGCCCACGCGCGCCACTCGGTGTACTGGGGCTGGAAGGTGATGGCGGTGAGCTGGATGGGCTGGCCTTCCTTGTTCAAGCGCTTGCCGTTCTCGAGCTTATAGCCGGCCTCATCCAGGATCTGCGCGGCCTTGGCCGGGTCAAACTTGCCGATGTCGTACTTGTCGATGTCGGCTGGATCGTAGAAGACCGGCGGCGGGTTGCCCTGGGTCGGGTCGTAAGGCCACGGCACGACGTTAGGATAGCCGGGCGGATCGCCGGTGTTGACAGCCTTCTGGCGGTCGATCAGCAGGCTCATGGCGTGGCGGAAAGCCGGATCATCCAGGGGCTTGACGGTGTGGTTGAATGCGACGCGCCGCGGGCATGGGTCCAGCCCCAGGTACTGTGCGATGTTCGGGTTGGTCTGCATCGCGGTCTTGACCGGCGCATTCTCGAGACTGCCCAAGTCATAGTTGCCCTGCTCCCACTCGAGCGTGGACAGATCCTGCTTCGGCGCCTGCGTCCAGACCATGTACTTGGGCGCCGGCATCTTCTCCTTGTTCCAGTAGTCGTCGCGGCGCTCCCAGATCACGACGCGGGTCTCGTTGTTGGTGCTCACGAGCTTGTACGGACCGGAGAAAACGGCGTTCGGGTTAGTGAACTCGGTGGGGTCCTGGCCCTCCCAGACATGCTTGGGCAGGACGTAGAAACCGTTGATGAACTGCTGGTGGAAGCGAAAATCGGGCTCCTTGAGCGTGAAGACCAGCTTGTCCGTGCCCTCGGCCTTCACGTTGTCCACCGAGCGCTCCAGACCGACGCCGCCGGCGATCTTCGCCATATTCTCGATGTAGTAGTTGACGGTGAAGATCCAGTCCTCGACGGTCAGCGGTGTGCCGTCATTCCAGTTGGCGCTGTCGACGATATTCAGCGTAAACGTCTTACCGTCTTCGGAGTACTCCCACGACTTGGCGAGGAACGGGAAGAGGTTCGTGTTGTCATCGCGGTAGAACGGCAGCTCGATGGCGACCTGGAAGAAGCCGGAAGCATTGTTATTGTTCGGGGCGAAGGGATTGAAGGCGTCCCAGATGTCGGAGCTCGGCACTTGGTGGCCGACAATATAGGTCTCGTTCCGCGGCAGGTTGCCGTATACCAGTTTGGCGGCCGGTGCGGCCGCTGCCTCTTCGGGCGCTGCGGCGGGCTCGACCGGCTGTTCGGCTGCCGGGGGGCCGGCGCCGGAGCAACAGGGGTGCACGCGGCCAGCATGGACAAAACCATCAGAACACTGAGGATTACCAGGAGCTTGTTGCGCATTTGCCTGCCTCCTTGAATCTGCGCAAGAACGCGTCTGCACGCACACGGTGAGACAACCAGCTAAGTATTCTTAAGATTCGCACCTCCTTTATCCTCCGGCGGCTGTACGCCGCCGCTCGATGCCCGCCGCACCAGGCGAACCGGCAAGCGCACGAAAACCGGTTCGGCCTGCTTGCCTTCTGCCTGCTCGATCAGGGCCTCACAGGCCCGGTGACCGATCGCGAAGCCATCCTGCGCGATGCTCGTGAGAGGAACCTCCAGGCTAGTACAATAGTCGGAGTCGTTGAAGCCCACGACGGCCAGGTCCGCGGGCACGCGCAGCCCGGCCTGCCGTGCGGCCACGATAACCTGGTAAGCGATGAGGTCATGAAGAGCGAAGATAGCGGTGGGGCGCTCCGGGTCCTGCAAGCACGCGGCGATGAAAGCCATCTGCGCAGTCTCGAGCGCCAAGTAGCCCAGGCCGAGTTCGGCAATCGGCCCTTCGCGCCCGCGCGGCAACCGGAGGGCCGGCAGGGGCTCCAGCCCGGCCTGGCGCATGGCCGCTTCATAGCCACCCTGGCGTTCGGCAATCGATGTGCTCTCATCGCTGGAAGTCAGAAAAACAATCCGTCGGTGGCCGAGATCGATCAGATGCTGCGTGGCCAATACAGCCCCAGCGTGGTTGTCGCAGCCGACGAAAGAGGCAGCCAGGCCAGGCAGATATCGGTCGACCTGGACCACTACATGGCCGCGCGTTACTAATCGCGCCAGGTGGATCGCCTCAGTTGCCTCTCCAGTTGGCCAGACAATGTAGTTGCAAAGCCCGGCCTCCTCGAGTCGAGCCAACACGCTGTTCGTGCTGCGACCGCCCACGGCAGGATCCACGAGGATCACCTGGTAGCCGTGCGCGTCGGCCGCGGCGTGGATGCCGGCGTAGATGCTTGCGGGCAGCGGGTCGCGGCTGAAGTTGACGACAAGCGCGATAAAGCGGCTCAACCCGCCGCGCTCGCGCGCGGCCGCAGCGAAGCTGCCCTTGCCCGCCCGCCGGATCACCAGGCCTTCGTTTTCGAGGGTCTGCAGCGCCTGCCGGATAGTATTACGGCTGAGTTGGGACGCCTCACAGAGTGCGGCCTCTGAAGGGATACGCCGGGACGCGGGCCACTCGCCGGTGAGAATCAGGCGACGGATTTCCTCCGCAACCTGCTGGTGCAGAGGCACATGGCTATCACGATCGACACGCAACATATTGTCGTCCGTTTCGCAGGCACAGCACAGGGGCAAATGTTGGTACCAGTACCATCAAGTAGCTACAGCCTATCACAGTTAGAGTTGCGCGTCAATACCCCAATCAGCGTGATTTCATTTTCCTCTTGAGATGAGCGGCACGAACGAGATCGAAGTGCTGGCAGACAGCCAGGTCACCATCCTCTCGGAGCGGCGCCGGCACGCAGCCTGGGGCGCGGCCCGCGGGACCGCGAGCGAGGCCGGTACGAACCTGTGCATCGAACGCAGGAGTGCACGGCTCCCCCTGCCCGACAAGATCACGTTCCATGCGCACGCAGGCGACGGGGTGCGGAGCGAGACGCCGGGCGGCGGGGGCTATGGCCGCGAGGATGAACCGGCAGTTGCGATGATCGCTAAGGACGCTCGCTGAAATCCGCCATCCGCGCCACCGCCTCGCCCAAGGTGTCCCGCGCATCCCGTCCGCCAGTGTCAAACAAACGACCGGCGGCTACCAGGACCGGCAGCCCCATCGTGAACGGGATGATGACCTGCAAGGCCGGATTGCCCAGCAGCATCTGCGAGAGCGCCATGCCCGCATATGCGACGAGCGGCAACGCAGCCGTCGCGAATGTAAGCGGGGCCAGGGGCCGCAGCGCGACCCACCGCTCGAACAGCCGGTAGAGCATATAGACGGTGAAGGTGGTCAGTACCCAGCCGGCGAAGTTCTGCACCGGAATGCCGAAGTAGGGCCCGCCATTGTGCCAGGTCCACGCCTGCACGGCCGGCCCGGAGAGGATGACATCCACCGACAGGTCCCACGCGGTCATGACCAGGCTGCCGACGAGTGCCAGCCAGATGAGGCGGCTAAGGCCTGCTCCGTTCACAAGCGACCGGCCCGCCACCAGCAGGTTGGCAATCACGTAGCTGGGGTAGATCATCATGAACCAGGCGATAGGTATCAGCAGCGGCACATGGCCCAGCTTGGAGCCGAGCACGTCCGTGTAGTGATACGGCCCATAGATCGCCCCCGTCGCCACGCCGACCTGCTCGAAGCCCCAGGAGACCACCGCGCTGATGGCGAAGAAAGCCAGCATGTGCCGCCAGCCGAGCGCATAACAGGCATGAAACAGGCTGAAGAACATGAGTGCCAGGGTCGGGAGGGCCACGCCCCCTGGGGCGGGCAGGCCCAGCAGGGGCGCCACGAGCGATCGGTAGAGAAAGAGGGCCAGGCACAACAGGGCCAGACCGAGCACGCTTCGTCGAACCATATGCACCTCCCGCTGAATCGAGGACGCTGCCATCATACACTCAGCGGCGAAAACGCGCCAGCATATCACACTGCTTCGAATTCGGCCTTTCGGCCTATTGTGTATTCGGCAACTTTGTGATAGAGTATGTTGATTGCGGGAAAAACAGATTGATAGATTGGTGGTCTAGCGGGTACGCTTCTGGTAAGCGCGGAAGGAGTTCACCCGACCATGGACCCACAGACGCTGGCTCTGCAGCTTATCTCGCTGCCCGATGAGCCTGCCCAGCACGCTTTCCTCGCAGAGCATGCCGCCCTCCTGGACGACCAGTTCGCCGGCGCACTTAAGGCGCAGGCCGACAACCTCCGCCACTCCGATGTGCAACGGTCCCTGCATACGGCCAGACTTCTCTGCACCCTGCCTTCGTACTCAGGCAACCCATGTCACCGGGCCTTGGGTCTGTTAGCCGAGGCCAACGCACTCTCGATCGGCCTGGGCCAGTACGCGCGCGCGGTCGGCCTCTACGATGAAGCCGTCGAGGTCTACCGGGTCCAGGGGAGAGTTGTTGAGCAGGCCACTGCCCAGATAGGCAAAATCTACTCATTGGCCAATCTTGGACGCTACGACGAAGTCTGGGCCACCGGGGAGGCCGTCGCGCAGGTCCTCAAGGCCCATGCTAGATGGCTCCAGCTCGGCGGATTGATGGTGAACCTGGCGATCGTGCACGGCCGCCAGGGCGATGATGTGCATGCGCTTGCCATGTTCGAGCAGGCGCGCGAGTACTACCTGATGACCGGCACGGAGGGCCAACAGGCCCTGCCGTGGATCGACCACAATCGCGCCATCGTCCTCCGCAACCTGGGCCGGTTCGAGGACTCCATCCAGGCCAGCCTGGCGTCGCAACAGGTCTTCACCGACCTGGGCCAGCAGGTCGAAGTGGCGCGCTCGCGGCAGAATCTGGCCCTGACCCACTTCGTGCTCGGCCAGCATAACGAAGCCCTGGCGCTCCTGACCGAAGCGCGCGCGATCTTCCTGGCAGACGGCCGCGAGCGCGATGCGCTCCTGGTCGACCTGTTTACCAGCGATTGCCTGCTGCAACTGCGCCGGTTTGACGACGTGCTCGAAAAGTGCCGGCAGGTCCGCGCGCTGTTCACCGACCTCGGGACGCGCTTCGAGGTCGCCCAGGCGATCCTCAAAGAAGCCACCGCGTATGCCGGGCTGCGCCGGTACACGGAGGCTTTCGCCTCGATCCGCGAGGCACGCGGGCTGTTCGACGCGGAGAAGAACCCCGTATGGGCCGCATACGCCGACCTCGAGGCCGCGGCCCTGCTGCAGGCGCAGGACCGGCACGACGAAAGCCTGGTCCTCGCGCAGGCCTGCGCGGGGACGTTCCACGCGCATAATCTGCCGGTCGACCGGGCCCGAGCCATGCTGGCAGCCGGCCGCGCGCTGGTGGGCCGACAGCAGTATGCCCGCGCGACGGAGCTGGTGGCCGAGGCGCTGGCCTGCGGGGAAAGCCTGCGCATCCCGGACCTGGTGTACCGGTGTCACCACCTGGCGGGCGCGATCGCGGCCGCGCAGGGCCAGGCTCAGGCCGCGATGGATGCGTATGACCGGGCCATCGGCGTGCTGGAGAGCCTGCGCGGGCGCATCATGGTGGAATACCGGGCCGGCTTCCTCGAGGACAAAGGGGCCCTGTACGAAGACATCATCGACCTCTGCCTGGACCAGGGCCTCTGCGAGCGCGGCCTCCAGTACGCGGAGCGGGCCAAGTCGCGCGCGCTGCTGGACCTGCTGGCCTATCGCCTGAACCTCGAGATCCGGCCCCGGGCGCCGGCGGACGTGCCGCTGATCGAGCGGCTGGTGGCGCTGCGCAGCGAACGCGACCGGCTCTACCGCCGCTGGGACACGGAAGCCGGGCTTGAAATCCGCGGCAGCGCCGCACCGGGCGATGAGGCGCACCGGCTCGGCAGGGATGTCCTCGACCTCGAGCGACAGATCACGGAGCTATGGCACACCCTGCTCGTCCGCCAGGCCGACTATGCGTGCGACGCAGCGCTGTGGTCGGTCCTCACCGAGCCCGTCCAGCCCTACCTGGGCGGCAATACGGTGCTCATCGAGTATTTCACCGTTCACCGGCAGTTTGTTGCCTTCCTTGTGACGCGCGACCGGATCGAGGCACGGCGGCTGACCTGCGGCCCGGACCAAATCCAGGATGTGGTCCGGCTGCTCCAGCTCAATCTCCAGGCCAGCGTCGCGCAGGGTCCCGGCGCACGCGGCGACCTGGCGGACAACGCGCAGCGGCTGCTCCGGCAGCTACACGGCCTGCTGATTGCGCCGCTGGCGGATGTCCTGGCGCAGCGCGAGCACTGGCTCATCGTGCCGCACGGGCCGCTGCACTACCTGCCGTTTCACGCGTTCCATGACGGCAGCGCATACCTCCTGGAACGGCACACCATCAGCTACCTGCCTGCGGCCAGCCTGCTGCGCTACTGCATGGACGCGCGGCAGGCGGCCAGCGAGCGGGCCATCTTCGCACACTCACGCGATGGCCGCCTGCCGCATGTGCTGGCGGAGTCGGCGGCGCTGGGCACGCTGCTCGGCGCACGCACGTTTGTCGATGATGCAGCGACCGTAGACCGGCTGCGCGAAGTGGCCCCGCAGTGCGACATCCTGCATGTGGCCGCGCACGGCGACTTCCGACCCGATAACCCGCTTTTCTCCGGCCTGGCGCTGGCCGACGGCTGGCTGACGACGCTGGACATCTTCAGCCTGCACCTGAACGCCGGGCTGGTAACCCTCAGCGCGTGCCAGACCGGGGAGAGCGTGATCGGCGGGGGAGATGAGCTCTTCGGCCTGATGCGGGCGTTCCTCTACGCCGGCGCAGCCTCGCTGGTCCTGAGCCTGTGGCCCGTCGAGGATCATGCGACGGCAGACCTCATGACCACGTTCTACCGGGAGCTGGCAGCCGGCCGGTCGAAGGCCGCCGCGCTGAGGGAGGCTCAGCTCAACTTGGTGCGAGATTCCGACCCGGTCCGCGAGCCCGCGGACCGGTCGCGCGCACACCCCTATTTCTGGGCGCCGTTTTTCCTGGTTGGTCACAGTGGACCCCTCGGATAGGAAAGCAAGGAGGATGAGCCCATGAAGCGTTTTGCAGTCCTCGGATTGTTGCTGGCCGCGGTTGCTATGATGGTTGTGGCGTGCACGACACCAGCGGCCCCGGCCGTGCCTGCTCCCGCCCAAGGAGCGGAAGCCGAGAAGCCCGCAGTGGTTACGCCGGAGCCAGAGACTAAGCCGGCTGAAGTGGAGACGGCGGTCCCAGAGACCGCGCCGGTCGAAGAAGCTGCCCCAGCCGAGGGGACACCTGAACCAGCAGCGGCAAAGCAGCCGACAATCATTACCTCAGATTGCGTCGAGCATACAGGGATCCAGATAACCCAGACCCCTTCGGCCCCATCGGCCAACCCCGTATCCAACGACGCGTGTTTTGTACCACGTCAACTCATCATGTATGGCACCCGGCGATGCATCAACAAAGTTACCGCCAAACTCGATACGCAGGAGCTGAAACTCTCATCGCTCAGGGAGATCGTGCTGCAGGGCACCGACAGAAACTGTCCCTCGGACCTCGGACCGGACCGGTTCAAGGAAGATAGGAGCAACGATACGAACGACGACACGAGCGTTGTAATGCGGTTGTATGGAAGCGACACCGAGGCCAGTGTGCAGAAGCTAGTCATGACCGCGCTGGCGGCGACCAGGGAGGAGAAGTGCCTGAGCATCACAGAGCCCAACTACCTGATCGGT
>JAKPQT010000715.1 GCA_029555885.1 Chloroflexota bacterium
TCCAGCGAGCCTGCGTCACCGGGCAATGTTTGCAGCGTGACGACCTTGCGGCCAGCGTCGCGACCGGTGGCGATGCGGTAGGTCATCGAACTCATCCGCAGCCCATCCATGCCGTCGTCGCTACCCGCGCTGTCGGACAGAAACACGGATTCGTCCTCGCCTTCCAGCCAGCCTTTGCGCGTCAGGTGCCGGCACACGCGATGCGCGATGGTGTTGGCCAGTTCCGTCAGTTGCGCCGATGTGGGCGCACGGGTGCGGTGCAGGCGCGGCTTGCGCTGCGGACGCTCGGTGGTGTCCTCGTACACGCCGTCGAGCCACAGCATGTGGAAGTGGATGTTGAGATTCAGCGCGCTGCCGAAGCGCTGGATCAGGGTCACCACGCCGCATTGCGCCGTATCCCGCGGCACGCCGGCCTGATCGGCAAGCCAACCGGCGATCACACGATGCACGATGCCCAGCACCGGGCCGATCGCCTCAGGCTTGCTGGCGAACAGGAAGCGCAACGGGTACGGGAAACTCAGCACCCATTGCCGCACCGGCCGCGGGCCGAACACCTCGTCCACCAGATGCCGCGCCGACTCGGCCATGCGCCGTGCGCCGCAGCTCGGGCACAGCCCGCGCTTCTTGCAGGAATACGCCACCAGCCTCTCGGCACGACAGTGCTCGCAGACCACGCGCAGGAAGCCGTGCTCGAGCACGCCGCAGCGCAGGTAGGTCTCGAACTCCTCGCGCACATACTCGGGCAGCGGGCGGTCTTCGGCCTCAAGACGCGCGATGAAGTCCGGGTAGTGCGCCTGCACTAGGGCCTGTTAACACTATCGCAACGATTCGACGATCAGTGCGAAGTGGATGAAGGCCGCGAACATGACGTCGAGCTTGTCTCTGCAGGGGCAGGTCGTGCTCAGGACAATAGGGTGTGCCGGCGCGGGCGAACAGCAGGCGCAGGTAGTCGTGGATCTCGGTCACGGTCCCCACGGTGGAGCGCGGGTTGTGGCTGGTGGCCTTCTGCTCAATGGAAATG
>JAKPQT010000720.1 GCA_029555885.1 Chloroflexota bacterium
TGGCCCGCGCCGACTACCTGGCGCGCTATCACAATGTTAACTGGCTCGACCCGCTGCTCTACCACCTGATCATCAATACGGGGCAGATGCCGTTGGAGAGCGCGGTCACATTGGTGGAACAGGCGGCCCGCGAGCTGGCCGCTGCACAGTGAGTCGCTACCGAAAGAGGTAGTCTAGCCCCTTGTGGGCGCGTTGGCGGGCACAAGGCCCTATGCTACGGGATATTCGGATAGAGCGCATTGTCAACTACTTGGAGCAGGATGGCATGACGATCGTTGTCTACAACACTTTGACTCGTGAGACGGAACCCTTTGACACCATCGAACCCGGCAAGGTGCGCATGTACGTCTGCGGGCCGACGGTCTACGATGAGGCTCATGTCGGCCACGCGATGTCCTCCATCGTGTTCGACTTCGTGCGGCGCTATCTGGAGTATAAAGGCTACCAGGTGCGCCATGTGATGAACTTCACGGATGTGGATGACAAGATCATTGCGCGGGCCAATAAGCTGGGCGAGGACCCGGCGGCCCTGGCGAACCGCTACGTTGAGCGTTACCAGGATCAGTTGGTCAAGCTGAACGTGCGCGTGCCGACGGTCTTCCCGCGCGTCTCGCAGACCATTTCAGAGATCATCACCATGATCGAGGGGCTGATCGAGCGCGGCCATGCCTATGCCACGCCGAGCGGCGATGTCTACTTCCGCGTCCATACGGATGAGGACTACGGCAAGCTGTCGCGGCGCAAGCTGGAGGAAGCCGTCTCGGGCACGCGCGTGACGAGCAGCGAGGAGAAGCTGGAGGAAGGCGACTTTGCCCTATGGAAGGCCGCGAAGCCCGGCGAGCCGAGCTGGGATAGCCCCTGGGGCAAGGGGCGGCCGGGCTGGCACATCGAGTGCTCGGCCATGAGCATGCAGTTCCTGGGCGAACAAATCGATATTCACGGCGGCGGCAACGACCTGATCTTCCCGCACCACGAGAACGAGATTGCGCAGACCGAGTCATTCACCGGCAAGCCTTTTGCGCGCTATTGGATGCACAACGGGATGCTCCAGCTCAAGGGCGAGAAGATGTCGAAGAGCCTGGGCAACCTCATCACCATCGATGAGTTCCTGGCCGAGCATGACGCAGACGTGCTGCGGGTAGTGATTGCGGGCAGCGGCTATCGCAAGCCGCTGGCGTTCAACAGCGACGTGCTGGCCGACGGCGAGCGGGCGCTAGAGCGGCTGCGCAGCGCGCTGCGGCCTGCGACCGGCGACAAGACCGACGGGCCGGCGGTGGAGCAGTTGGCCGCGCAGGTGCGCGCGGCGCGGTCCACGTTCGAGGCTGCGATGGACAACGATTTCAACACGGCCGGCGGCCTGGCGGCCATCTTCGACCTGGTGCGCGCGATCAACTCGGCGCGCGACGCGGGGGTCGGGGGTGAGCCGTTTGCGGACGCGCAGGGCGTCTTCCGTACGTTGACCGGTGTGCTGGGCCTGCGCCTGGCGGGGCCGGAGGCCGGCGGGCAGTCCATTGCGCCGTTCGTGGAGCTGCTGCTCGAGGTGCGCCAGGACCTGCGTAAGGCGAAGCAGTGGGCGCTGTCCGACAAGATTCGCGATGGGCTGAAGGCCCTCGGCGTCGTCGTAGAGGACGGCGCCCAGGGCAGCACCTGGCGATTGGCCGGTTGACGCGGGGGCATCCCTTGTGGATGCCAGGGCAGGCGCAAGGCAGGCACGAGGCCGGTCCCCTGCATGAGGACGGTGGTATGGTGGGGCATCCACAAGGGATGCCCCGCATGATTAGTGGATGTGAGAGAGGGAATGTGATGGCAGACGCGCAGCGACCGAACAAAGGGTCTTCGAAGGGCGCGCCCAAAGGGCGATCATCCGGCCGTTCAGGCGACCGTCGCGAGCGGCCTTCAGGTAAGGCCCCGGCGCCGCGGCCCGGCCAGGCGCCGGCGGGGAGCCGCCCTGCGCGTGACGAGCGCCCCGCGCCGCGTACGCCTGCCCGAGACCGGGATGAGGAGCGGACACCCGCGCGCGGGCGCAGCGTGCCGCGGCCCGCGGCCACGGACGAGCGCAAGCCGGCTCGTCCGCCGGCCGGCCAAGGGCCTGCCGCGCGTCCCCCGGCCCGCCGCGGCAACACCGGTCCGCGCAAACCTGTTGCGCCCGTAGCGGCCCCCAGCGGGCACGAGTTTCTCTACGGCCGTCACGCCGTCCTGGAGATGCTGCTGGCTGGCCGCCGCAAGGTCTATCGGATTCACCTGCTCGAAGGCACTTCGGCGTCGGGCATCCCGGGCGAGATCGCCTCGCGGGCGCGGCTCCGCGGCATCACCGTGACGGAGGTGTCGCGACAGGCGTTGGACGCGGCCGTTCCGGTCAACCACCAGGGCGTGGTGGCGGAGGTTGAGCCCTACACCTATGCCGACCTGGATGACCTGTTGACCGACAACCTGCCGGAGGATGCGCTGCTGCTCGTGCTGGATCATCTCCAGGATGTGCAGAACATGGGCACGCTGCTGCGCACGGCAGAGGCCATGGGCGTGCTGGGCGTCATTCTGCCCGACCGCCGTTCAGCGGAGATTACCCCGGCTGCGGTGAATGCCTCCGCCGGTGCTGTGGAGCATCTGCGAATTGCGGTGGTGCACAACCTGGCGCAGACGCTCGACCGCTGCAAGGCCGCGGGCGTGTGGGTCGCGGGATTGGACGCGGGACCGGGCGCGGTGCCGCTGGCGCGCGCGGACCTCAAGGGCCGCATCGCACTGGTGGTCGGCGCGGAGGGCGAAGGACTGGCGCGGCTCGTGCGTGAAAAGTGCGACTGGCTGCTGGCGATTCCGATGTACGGGAAGGTGGCTTCGCTCAATGCAGCGGTGGCCGGGTCCATCGCGCTGGTGGCTGCACGGCAGGCGCAGCGAGGCTCCAGCGTCGAGCCGGCGCGCGAAGAAGGGGTCATTATTTGACTTTAACGGCTTGTGCGCATATACTCACTGTTCGCAGCGCCGGGCGCGCGTTGATGCTATAGCGGGCTGTGACCAGTGCCGACGTAGCTCAATCGGCAGAGCATCGACCTTGTAAGTCGAGGGTTGCCGGTTCAATTCCGGCCGTCGGCTTGCGGGACGACCATCCCGGCAGCACTTTACAATCGATATGGGCAGGTATCCAAGCGGCCAAAGGAAGCTGACTGTAAATCAGATGGCATTAGCCTTCGGAGGTTCGAATCCTTCCCTGCCCACTGGCAATTGATAATTCGGAATTCGTCATTCGTAATTATCAATTGTACCGGCTGCCCACGTAGCTCAGTCGGTAGAGCACGTTCTTGGTAAGAACGGGGTCATCAGTTCAAATCTGATCGTGGGCTTGTCGCGTTTGAGTCTTTTGATCGCCGCCGCTGTCTGGCCTGACCGGACTTTTCGGCGGCGACTTAACGCCCAAAGGTGAAGGGTTTTCAGGAGGATACCGTCCATGGGGAAGGAAGTCTTTCAGCGGACGAAGCCGCATGTGAACATTGGGACGATCGGGCACATTGACCATGGCAAGACGACGCTGACGGCCGCGATCACGAAGGTCTTGTCGTTGAAGGGCTGGGCGAACTTTCGGGCCTT
>JAKPQT010000749.1 GCA_029555885.1 Chloroflexota bacterium
AGGTTCGGGTCGACCAGCATGACGATGGCGAGCGTCAGCATCAGCAGCCCGCCCGCCAGCTTGAGCACCCGGCCGTGTTTCTCCTCCAGCTTGCTCGCGCGCAGGCTAAAGACCGCGGCCAGGAAGATCGCCAGCTCGTCAATCTGGTAGATCAGCATGTAAAGCGCCAGCAGCACCACGAAGGTGAGCGCGGTCACGCCCTGGCTGGCGAGCAGGTTCGTCCACAACACCGGGAAGCCCGCGGTGCACGTGAACTCGACCAGCGATGCCCCAGCCGACATCACGATCGTCGCGCCGATCAGGGCCGGCATGGATTCACCGGCGTTGAGCACGCGGCGCATGCTGCGGTACAGGCCCGGCTTCTTCTCGTCGGCGATGGTGAAGGAGACGCCCTCCTTGTACCAGAAGTAGTCCTTGATGTTGACTGCGGCGAAGAAGAGCGCGAAGAGCGCTACTACAATCCGAATCCAGCCTGTAAAGCTGACGATGGTGAACATCGTGAACAAGCCGGCGATGAAGAGGACGTACACCAGCGAGGTGACGGTCAGGAACACCAAGCCGATGATGAGCACCTTCTTGCGCGAGCCGGTGTGCAGCGTCAGCGCCAGCAGCACCGACAGCACCCATAGGGAGCAGGGATTGAAGCCATCCACGAAGGCAATCAGGGCGGTGCTGAGCGCCAGCGACTGGGTCGCCAGGTCCACCGGACCGATCAGCGGCAGGGTCAACGTGCTGCTCCTGGCAGGAGCAGCACCGGCCGGCAGCTGTTCAACCGCTACGGCTTGCTGGGCAGCTGACGGTGCGCCAGCCACAGGTGCGGGCGTGGGCGAGAAGACGCCGACGCCGGCATCGGGGCAGCCAGAAGTCGCACACGCGGCGACTGTACTCTCAATCTCCTTGCCGATGGGATCCTCGGCATAGCCCACCCAGTAGCGGTCGCCGATAAAGATGGTGGGCACTGCGGTCGGCTCAAAGCCGAACTTGGCCGCCATTTTTATAAGGGGTTCCTGGTTTTCCGGATGGTTCCAGACCTCGAAGGCGCGTATCTCTACCCGCGGATATTTTTCGGCCAAGCCGGCCAGGAATGGCTCAGCGGCCGCGCAGTGCGGGCAGCCGTCGCCCCAGAAGAAGTAGATGATCGTCTGCCCGCCGGTTTGCGCCGCCGCCTGGCCGGCCAGCGCGGTGGCGCGGGACCGGTCGATCGCGTGCTCGAGTTCGGCACATCCGTCGCAGTTGTCGGTCTGTGCATAGCTCTGGCCGGCCACGATGAGAATGAGCGCCAGAGACAGTATCGGCGCGAGAAATCTGCGCATGAAACTTACTCCCAGATACAGGATCGCCCGCGCGCGTTGGGCGTCGGTCGTTGCGTCACCAGCGTGTGACGGACGTCGGCTTGAAGGTCTCGCCATCGTGCAGGTAGATGCATAGCAGTTCCTCTACGGTCAACCAGACCCACGCGGCCTCCGGCAACGGCTGCTTCACTTCGCTGAGCGGCTGGCCCCGGTCCATATACTCGAGCGGAACCCGGTTGCAAGGGATGCACTGATCCCCTGCGTCCACCTCGATGCGGATGCGCGCCGCATCGGCCGATACGCCGATGGCCGCCGCGCACTGCTCCGCGGCCTCCTGCAGCGAAGCCGTCGGCTGCAGGCTACTCCAAATCTGCGCCGTATCGGGTGTGGGCCTGGCCGTCGCAGTCGCCGGTGAGGGTGGTGTCAGCAGCGGCGTGCAGCCGCCGCTCAGCGCCAGCAGCGCCAGCACCCAGGCCAGGGAGATGCACGTCGCTGCGGTTCGGTGCACGGTGTTGCGTCTCACTGAGGCTCCCTCCCTACCGATCTACGTCCCGCGCCCCGGCAGGCGGCGCACGCCGAGGTAGACCAGGAGCGTGACGGCCAGGAGGCCGACCGCACCGCCGGCGGCGAGCCAGAGTTTCCCCGTGCCCGCGATACCCGTTGTGCGCACGCCGGCCGGCTCAATACCTGCAGACGCAGCGGCCACCGGCTCCGTACAAGCCAGGGCCAACCCGCAACTGGCGTCGACGGCCGTTGGCTCCACAGGCAAAGCCGTTGGTTGAAGCGCAGGCGTCGGCCGCGGCGCCGGCCAAGCGATCCCGCCCTCCGCCAGACAGCTCTCGATCGCATCCGGCAATTCCGCCGTGATCCTCTCCACACCTACGAGTGTTCGGTCACCGATCATGAGGAATGGCACCTCAGCACTCCCCCGCGTGTAGCCGTACTGCTCAGCGACGGTATAGAACGCCGCGATATCCTCCACGCTGACAATCTCGACCAGCCGGACCTCGAGTTGTGCCCCGTACTTCTGCTGCATCTGCGGGAGGATGCCCTCGAGGACCTCGTGGCAATGACCGCAACCATCCAGCCAGTACAATACGATGCGCACGAGCGGCGCGGGCGGCGAAGGGCGTGCGTCAGACGCCGGCCGCTCGAACCCGGCCTGGCGCAGTTCCTGCTGGATCTCCCGGCACTCGTCACAGCCTTGCGCGGCCGCCGATGGCACGCGCGCGGCCCCGAGCAGCACGAGCAGGATGGAGGCCCAGATGATCAACCGGCGCATCGGCTAACTGCCTGCCGGCCTGTCCGCCAGCGCGGCCAGGATCGTCGCCGTAACCGTCTCCAGGTCCTCCGCAGTGTACTGCGTCGGCGGGCCCTTCTTGAGGCCGCAGTCGTTAACGAGCGTGATGGCTGCGGCGGGGTGAAAGCCCGCCTGCTCCACGATCTTGCGCGCACAGTTCAACGGGCAACCGTCTACCACCACGATGCGGTCCACGTTCGAGGTCTTTTCGATTACGGTCGGCGCGCCCGTGGGCAGGCCGCCCAGGCAAAAGATCGCCGCGCGCCCCGGGCCGGCGCGTTTCACCGCCTCCAACCCGGCCAGTCCCGTCAGCGTGCCCACGTTGGACATGCCGCCGAAGCAGACAAACAGTGCGTTGTCAGGCAAGCCATTAGCCATTTGAAAACTCCTTACGAATCAGGGGCAGACCACGATTCCCTGTGCCCACAGGCACTCACCGCACACAGGGAACGGGTTGCCGTAACAGTCCGTCTCATTAGCATCCGTGTCCGGACAGCCGCCACACGCGAAACAAGCCGGAAAGTCGAAATTGCGCACGCGGCGCCGGAAGTCACGATAGGCTCCATCCTGCCAGATTTCCAGCAGAGGACGCTCGGCCAACCGGCCGGCGACAAAGGCCCGCACCGTCTTCCAGTGACCGTTGACGTGTTCCGGATGGGTGTGCAGCAGCGCCAGACAGGGGGCCACGCGGCCGTCCCACCCGACCGCCAGCATCCCCTCATGGACAAAGCGGCAGTAATCGCGCCGTGGCCCGCCCGGTGAGCCGGGAGGCGGCCAGGTGGGGCCATGATCCAACAGGGCGGCCAGTGCGGGCCGGGATTCGGCATCCAGGGTCAAGCGGGCCAGCTCCAGCCTGGGCCGCCAGCCGGCATCCGGGAAGCTGGCCGCCCACGCCGCACCGCCCCACAGCATCTCAGCCGCCATCTCGGCCGTATGCGGGACCACGTTGCTGACCGACACGAAGTTCAGCGCCAGGTCGTGCGCCAGCGCCAGGAGCCCCGGCAGGCTGCGGATATTGCGCCGCATCGCTACGAACGCCAGGCCGATCTCTATCGGTCGCCGCGCGCGCCGCCGCGCTTCGACCAGCGCAGCGACGGCGGCCACTGCAGGCGACCGCGCCTGACCCCGCACGGCTGCGTATGCCGGCTCATCGCCACCGTCCAGCGAGACCGTCACCCGGCTGACGCCGGCCCCAACCAGTTCCACCGCCAGCGCGGTATCAAGTAAAGTGCCGTTGGTGATGACCTCCACCCCAGTGCCCCACTCCCGGGCCAGCCGGACCAGCGCCAGGAATTCGGGATGGACGAGCGGCTCACCAAAGCCGCTGAGCGACAGAGTGATGGGATGATCTGGCAAGCCGTCCAGCAAGTCCTTGAACCGTCCGACCGGCATATGGCCCACCGGCTCGTCCCACACCCGACGGATACAGGTGGCGCAGGCCAGGTTGCACGCACTGGTGACTTCGACATAGACCTTGCGCAGGGTGTCCGAGGTCAGGCGCAGGCCGTCCGGCCCGGCCTCGCAGCGCACCTCAGCGCCCGGGGCCAACCCTGCCTGCGCCAACAAGTTTGCAGGCAGGGTCAACGCTCCGTCCGTACTTCGCGCCAGGTCCGCAGTAAGCTCCCGGTCGATGGCCGGGTTACGGATTGGCTGCCCCAGCCCGACGGTGCTTGGCATATACTGTCCTGCTCATGTCCTACGCGTCCGGCGCCTTGACTGGCGGCGGGCAGGCAGCTTCCGCCGTCGCGACCAGCTCTGCGGGCGTGGGTCGCAGCTCGTGCTTAAACCAGCGGCGCTGGAGCCAGAACGCTGCGCTCACCAGCCCGATCATCACCGGCACTTCGACCAGCGGGCCAATGACCGCGGCGAACGCCTCGCCCGAGGCGATGCCGAACACCGCAACCGCCACCGCGATGGCCAGTTCGAAGTTGTTGCTGGCCGCGGTGAACGACATCGTGGTTGTCATGCGGTAATCCGCGCCCGCGCGGTGGCCGATCCAGAAGCTGACGAGGAACATCATGACAAAGTAAAAGATGAGGGGGATCGCGATACGCACCACGTCGAATGGCAGCGCCACGATCAGCTCGCCCTTCAGGCTGAACATCACCAGAATGGTGAACAGCAGGGCAACCAATGTCAGCGGGCTGATGCGCGGGACGAAGGTCTGCTCGTACCAGGCCCGCCCCTTGATGCGCAACAGGATGAAGCGCGTGGCAAAGCCCGCAATCATCGGGATGCCCAGGTAGATGAAGACGGTCCGGGCGAGCTCGCCGATGCTGATGCGGACGACTGCGCTCTCCAGGCCGAGCGCACGAGGCAGCACCGTGATGAAGATGTACGCGTAGACGCTGTAGAAGAGCACCTGGAACACGCTGTTGAAGGCCACCAGCCCGGCCGCATACTCCGTGTCACCGTGGGCCAGTTCGTTCCATACGATGACCATCGCGATGCAGCGCGCCAGGCCGATGAGGATCAGGCCGATCATGTACTCCGGCTTGTCGCGCAGGAAGATGACCGCCAGCGCGAACATCAGAATCGGGCCGATTATCCAGTTCTGCAGCAGCGACAGCCCCAGCACTTTCGTGTTGCGGAACACTTCGGGCAGCCGCTCGTACTTCACCTTGGCGAACGGCGGGTACATCATCAGGATGAGACCGATGGCAATCGGGATATTGGTCGTGCCGACCTGAAAGCGGTCGATGAAGGTCTCGACACCGGGAACGAAGTAGCCCAGCGCGACGCCAATCGCCATCGCCAGGAAGATCCACAGGGTCAGGAAGCGGTCGAGCGTGGACAGGCGCTTAGCCGTGCCCGGCTGTGCGCCGGCGGTTGCAGGAGCTACCGACATAGCTCATCCTCCATAAGATAGTTGGAACGCCCAACAAAACCGATGCTGCAGGGCGAGGTGACCTCGCCCCTGCTTAGCGGAGCGTCAGGATGCAGCCAGCTCGCTGGTCAGCAGCGTCACGATCTGGCTCACCGCCGGCACGCGGCCCCCGGCCAGCAGCTTGTCGTTGACCACCAGACCGGGCGTCGCGAGCAGGTTGTAACGCTCGTATTCGTTGTAGTCGCCGGACTTCTCGAACGTGGCTTCCACGCCGAGTTGCTCGACTGCTTGCTTGGCGTTCTTCTCCAGCCGTTCGCAGTTGGCGCAGCCGCCGCCAAGAATCTTGATGTGCAGGGTCATGGTTCCTCCATATACGAAGATTGATGAGTCATGAGAAATGAGTAAGGATCAGACCTTGGTTGGGTGCGTGAGCCTGCCGGTCGGGGACGCGGAGTGCGCGGCCAGGCGGTTGAGCGCCAGCGCCAGCACTACCAGCCCCGCAGCCGTTCCGCCCAGGATCAGCCACGGGCTCGCGCCATCCACCCAGGTGCCGTAGAGCAGCCCGGCGAGGGTGCTGAACAGGGCCACCCAGCCGACATAGGTCCATGTCTTGCGCCGGCCGATGACGCTCGCGATGATCAGAATGCTCTGCAGGCTCAGCTCTGGATCGGCCATCAGGTAGGCCAGCAGCGGTCCGCGGTGCATCCCCAGGTCCAGGAACAGCCGCGCGATGGGCACCTCCACCAGGGTCGGGAAGTACATGACGACGCCGAAGAGCACGCCCACCACGTTCCCCAGGAGCGTGTTCGAGCCGGCGACCGCCTCGATCCATTCAGGCCGGATGAGGGGCCGGATAACGCCCACGACAAAGACGCCGACGATCAGCAGCGGGAAGATCTGTTTCACGAACCGCCACGTCTCCCACAGCCACTCCTGGGTCTCGTAGTCCTCGAACCCACGCCGCGCCACCTGCCAGACGCCGAGCACGACCAGAGCGACGGCGAAGAACTTGCCCGTGAAGCCCAGCGTCATCCCACCCGCGCCGGGCGTCAGACGCACCGCGGCCACCAGCAGCGTCGCGGCCGCCAGCGCCAGCGCCACGGTCGTCCAACGGTTGAAGCCCTCATCGATATGGTTCAGCCCACGCCACGCGGTCCCGCCGATAGCCGCCAGCAGGACGATCAGGAGCAACCCCTGGACGGTGACGCCCTCCTCGCCGCGCGAGGCGTCGAAGGGGACGAGCCGGTTCAGGCTGGCCTGCAGCACATCCGTGCCGCCGATGGGCAGCGTGACCTGCGCGTAAGTGTCCGTGAATAGACCCACCTGCAGCGTGCCCGCGACGAGCAGGAGAATCAGCAGGCCCAGCAGCAGCCATGTGGCACGCGGCACCGAGGCAGTAGCCGCGAACACGTCCGGACCACCCTGCACAGGGGCGCTACGAGCCACATCCTCCTTGCGAAACAGCACGGCCATGATCAGGCCGATGCCGATGCCGAATGCAACGGAGAGGACCACGCGCGCCACCGCGATGTCCATGCCGATGGCCACGCCTGTGTATGTCAAGGCCAGGATGTTGATGGCCGGGCCGACGAACAGGAAGGTGATGGCCGGCCCCAGGCCCGCACCCTTCTTGTAGATGCCCGCAAAAAGCGGCATAATCGTGCAGGAGCAGACCGCCAGCACGAAGCCGCCGATCGCGGATGCCGGGTAAGAGATGAACTTCGGCGCGCTGCGGCCCAGGTAGCGCGTCACCGCCTCCTTGGGCACCAGCGCGGTCAGCGCACCTGCGATGAAGAACGCCGGCACCAGGCACAGGAGCACGTGCGCAGCCAGATAGCTGGCGAGGTTACCCAGGCCGCTCTGGAGCAGATTCAGCAGGAAACTCACGGGAGCACGACCTCTTCTCGTTGGCGGGCTAGGGTTGACGCCTGTGCAACGGCAAGGGCCTGGCTGCAGGTGCCGCCCGGCTCGCACCTGGGACAATTGCAGCCGGCCACGCGCCGGCGCCCGCCTGCAGCAGGAGACCGCGTCTCCGGGGCAATCACCCGCAGGATCGCCGCGGCCTGCGCTGCCGCGGGGCTATCAGCTAGCCCATAGTAGACGTTCGTCCCCTCTTTATGGTCGGTGATGAGACCCTCCTTGCGCAGCACAGCCAGCTGCTGTGACACGTAGGGCTGCGGCTTTTTGAGTACAGCCGACAAATGGCAGACGCACTCGTCCGAGCCGCGCACGATCGCCAGGATTTCGAGGCGCATGGGATGGGCCAGGAGCCTGAGCAGGCGGGCTTGTTCGTGATAGGTTGACATATGCACTTCCACCTATATATAGATTTATGCATGCATGATAGTGAGTTACCTCCCTTCTGTACATGATGTAGATCAGGTAAAAGAAAAGCCGGAAGACAAGCGACCAAGGTCGAATCGATCCCTAGGCGAGATGAGAATGGCACTTGTGTGGTACAATAGTCGTCAGATAACATAGCCGAAGTTACAATCTGCCGTTGGGCCAGCCGCAAGTCGAGACAGGAGATAGGCGCATGTACAACCGTGTGGATGCCCGTGTAATCGCAGATTTAGAACGCATCGTCGGCGCAGAGAACGTCCTGGCCGGGCCACAAGAGGCGGAGAAGCTGGAACGCTACACGCACGACGAGGTAGTCGGCCTCGCCGCTGAGCCGGAAGTCGTTGTTCTCGCGACCTCGGCGCAGCAGGTGTCAGAGGTCATGCGGCTCGCGCAGGCCGCACGCGTGCCCGTCACCCCGCGCGGCGCGGGCTCCGGTCTGAGCGGCGGCGCAGTGCCCGTCTGCGGCGGTATCGTGCTCTCGCTGGAACGCATGAACCGCATCCTCGAGATCGACCACGGCAACCTGATGGTCACGGTGGAGCCGGGCGTCATCACCGGCAACCTGCACCGCGCGGTCGAGGCCGAAGGGCTCTTCTATCCGCCGGACCCGGCCAGCCTCGAATCGTGCTCCATCGGCGGCAACATCGCGGAAGGAGCAGGCGGGCCGCGCGCCGTCAAGTACGGCGTCACGAAGGACTACGTCTGCGGGCTGGAGGCCGTGCTCCCCTCCGGCGAGATCATCAACCTCGGCGGCAAGCTGGTCAAGGATGTCACCGGCTATGACCTGACGCAGCTCCTGGTCGGCTCCGAGGGCACGCTCGCGGTCGTCACCAAGGTCATCCTCCGCTTGATTCCCCTGCCCAGGTTCCGGGTCGACCTGCTCGTGCCGTTCGATGACTTTCAGGCAGCCATCCGCACGGTCTCGGCCATCATCGCGGCCCGCATCCTGCCTACCACGATCGAGTTCATGGAGCAGGACAGCGTCCTCGCGGTGGAAAAACTGTTAGGCCGCACCATGCAGTTCCGCGATGCGGCCGCGCACCTGCTCATCCAGCTCGACGGCAGCCAACAGGATGCGCTGGACGCTGACTACGAGGTCGTGGGTGACATCTGCCTGGAGCATGGCGCCCGCGATGTGCTGGTCGCCAAGGACACCCGCACCCGCGACCGACTGTGGGAGGCGCGGCGCAAGATCATCGAGTCGCTCAAGTTCGCCAGCCCGGTCAGCCATATGGAAGATGTCGTCGTACCCCGCAGCCGCATCCCCGACCTGCTGGCCGGTGTCAAGACCATTGCCGCAGAGCGCGGGGTGCGGGTTGTTTGCTTCGGCCACGCGGGCGATGGCAACGTCCACGTCAACGTGCTCAAGGACGACCTGCCGATGGAGGCGTGGCGCGCCCTCACCCCGGAGTTGTCCGCAGCGTTCTACCAACTGGCTCTCAGCATGGGCGGACGGATCACCGGCGAGCACGGCATCGGCGTGACCCGCCGCAAATACCTGGGCATGGCGCTCAGCCCGGCGGAGATCGCCCTGATGCGCGGCATCAAGGCGACGTTCGATCCGAACGGCATCCTGAATCCGGGCAAGGTGTTCCCGGATTGACGGGAGGGCGAAGGGCTTGTGCTATAATGCACCCGGTCACTGCACCACATCCTGCACGGCTGACTCACGGAGACCATGCATTCACAAGCCCATCCCCCCAGACCCCTGTCGCGCTCGGACCTGCTCGTCGCACTGCTCGCTGCAGTCGTGAGCCTGCTGCTCTACTATCGCACGTATGTCCCCTGGGTGCTGCCGTCCGACAGCGGGGAGTTCCAGGTCCTCGCGCACCAGCTCGGCGTCGCGCACACGACGGGCTACCCCGTCTACCTGCTGCTCGCGAAAGCCTTCATCCTGCTCGTCCCTGCGCCGAGCATCGCGGCGGGCGTGAATCTGTTTTCCGCGTTCATGGCATCAGTCACGGTCGGCCTGGTGTTCCTGGGCGGGCGCTTGCTGGTGCAGCGGCGCTGGCTACCGCTATTCGGGGCCGCCGCGCTGGCTGTGGGATACACCTTCTGGTCACAGGCGCTCATCGCGGAAGTGTATTCGACCGGCGCGGCGTTCCTGGCCGCAGTCTGCGTCCTGGTGTTGCACTGGTATCGAGCAAGGGGCACGGAGCACCCTTCGACTGCGCCGCGCGAACCGATGCGCGGCTCCGCTCAGAATGCTCGCGCAGGCTGGCCGCTGTTCGCAGCGGGCATCATCGGCGGCCTCGGCCTGGGGGTGCACGCCAGCGTTGCGATGTTCGCGCCTGCGGTGGTCATCTTCCTCCTGCTCCAGTGGAATCGCCGCCGCGAGTGGCTCCTGCCCGCATTGCTCGGCGGCGCAGCCGGGCTGCTGCTCTACTTCGCCGGATTCCTCGTCGTGGACGTGCACGCGGCGCCCGCGAACATCTTCAACGCAGCTTACAGCCCTGCGCGCTCCAACTGGGACCTGACCGCGGAGGACCTCGCCAGCCCCATCCGCCGCATCGTCTTCCTGATGACGGCGGTCCAGTGGCGCAGCGCCATGTTCGCCGGCCCGCT
>JAKPQT010000742.1 GCA_029555885.1 Chloroflexota bacterium
AACGACAACGGCTGGCCGCCGCGTGTCTCAGTGGCCGCGGCCACGTCCTTGAAGGGCAGCGGGTCGCCGTGGTGCAGATGGTCATGGCCGTCGTCGCCGTGGTCCGCGCTCATCTCGGACGGGGTGGGCGTCGGGCCGGACTGGGCCACCGAAGGCACGGCCTGACCGCGCGTGCAGGCGGTTGCAAAGGCTACCACGAACAGCAGCAGAATGACACGCCGGGCAAACGAACGAATCCTCATATGTGCTTTCTGTTACATAGCCCATGAAATGAAGCGAGCGCAATGGTCAAACCACCACTGCGCTCGATACGACGTTGTGACAGAGGTGACCTGAGGTCACCCGCTGTTAGTTGATCCAGTTGGAAAGAACGGTCAACTCCCGCTTCGGTTGAGCCGGATCATCCGTGCGCACATCGACCCGGAAATCATGTGGCCCTTCCATTCCGGCATGCATCGTAAACTCCAGCGTGAGCGTCGTCTGTTGGCCGGGTTGCAATGTCGTCGAACCGACGACCGCGCGCGGCGGTCAGCAACCCTCGACGACGCGCACCTGCGGCTGACTGATGATGCGCAGCGTATCGCCGCCGGTGTTTTGGAGCAGGAAGGTGGCCTTGACGACCTTCTCAACCGGCACTTCACCGAAATCGATCAGTTCGCGGTCCACGGTCAACTCGGGAGCGCCTGCACCCTGCGGGCCGGACGGCGACGCCGTCTCACCCTCGGGCCGCATGAGCACCGCCAGGCCGAAGATAATCAGGACGAGTGCGGCCGCGCCAACGAACAGCGGCCAGGGCGTGCGCTTAGGGGCCGGCGCGGCCGCGGTCTTACGCGACGTGATGGGTTGTTTAGCCATGTAAAGATGACCTCCTGAGAAAGGTAGATGCTGCTACGGATGGCACGATGTGCTGTGGCTTCACCCCAGCACACCGTGCCACAGCGTGTTTCGTGTTATCGATCGAACAGAAACGTACGCAGATACGTCACCATGCCCCACAGCTCTTCTTCGCTGTAGAGCGAGCCGAATTCCGGCATCCCCGTGCCCATGCCGCCGCGGAGCAGCTTGCCCTGCAGCAGCACATCGCTGGCCGAGAGCATCTGCCCGGCATGGGTGAAGTCCGCGGGGCCGGCGGGCATCATCGGGTCCATCTTCGCCATGCCGGGCAGGTTCTTGCCTGCCAGGCCATCTCCGCGGCCGGTTTCACCGTGACACGCCGCGCAGTCCCGCGCATACAGCGATGCGGCGCGCTCAAGAGTCTCCGGCGGCACGTCGCGCAGCCATGCCAGCGCCACGAGGTCCCACAGGTCCTCATCGGTGAGTCCGGCCGAGGCATCTGCCGCACGCAACTGCCCGAATGCGTCGGCGGGAGCCAGTGTGCGCCGCGTCGCGGCTGCGGCCAGTTCGGGGGACAGCGACACGTTCAGCGCAGCCCCGCGCGCCGCAGACGGGCGCACTACCGGGGACGCCGCGGCGTCATGCCGCATCGCGTCGATATCGATGCCGAGCTGCTGAAAGAGGGGCGCGACCGGCGTGGGCCGCACGCCGGTCGCGCCTTCGCCGGGCACAACTTCGATGACCCCGCGCATCCGCCAGTGATCGACCCCACACCAGCGCGTGCACGCGAAGGCATACCGGCCGGCCACTTGCGGCGCCACGGTCACATCGACGGGCTTGCCCGGGTAGACCTCGGGGATGTCGATGCCGAGCTCGGGGATGGTGAACCCGTGCACCACGTCGGGCGAGCTGATGCGGAGCGTGACGGGCTGGCCCGCCACGAGGCGCAGCCGGTCCGACACAAAGCCGCCAGCTTCCGGCACCTTGGCTTCGATGTGAATGACCGGCGCGGCCGCAGCCCGCGTGCGCAGGGCCTCGTAGCCAAACAGGCCCGCGGGGAACAGGACGACGATGCACAGCACGATCGCGATGGCGAGGAGCTCACGTTTCATAGGCATCAGGCGAGATAGAGGGCCAGCAGGCCCAGCGTTGAAAAGGTACAGAAAGCGGCGACGGGCAGGGCCGCACGCGATCCATAACCGTGCTGCCACGCCGTGCGCAGCGCGAGATAAATGGCGGCCGAAAGGCCGATCAGAAGGACCGGGACCTGCAGGTAAGGCACGAGGCCGGGCACATAGGGCGTCCACGGCAGATGGACCGTGCCCAACAGGTTCCAGCCCCAGCCGAACGGGTCCGACAGCACTGACCACGCATACGAGAAGTTCACCAGCACGAAGGACAGCGAGAACGCAATCCACGCGGCCAAACCCAGCGGCACCAGGACGGTGGCATAGTCCGCGAAGAGCCTGCACGCCACCTCGCGCGGCTGGCGGCCGTGGCCGCCCCGCACCGCCAACCAGAACAGGCCGGGCAGCAATGCCAGGTTGACCGTCAGGAACACCGCGGCATACGCAACCCAGGGCATGGTGAAGGGCACGCGTGCGGCATCCTTCAGAACGCCCCACGGCCCGATCAGCACCGCAGAGTAGATGAACGCGCAGGCCAGCATTATCAGGCCCTTGAAGGCCGAATCCACAGCGGGTGTGCCCGCCGCAGGCTTCGGCAGCCGTAGCAGGTCCGCGCCCGGCTCGCGGATGTATAGTGCCACATTGTCGAGCGTGCAGGTCTTGAGGCACTCAGTACACATGCCGCAGTAGGTGTTGGCGGTCAGATTGCCGGGAAAAACCATCCACGGGCAGCCGTAGCCATCGTTGCTGCCGGTGTAGCAAGTCTTCTCTCGGTGCCCAGCGCAGACATCCCGATCCCGGACGCGAATCTCGACGGGCGCAGCCTGGCTGTACAGCCCGATGAAGCCGCCGACCGGACAGAGATAGCGGCAGAAGGTGCGGCGCTCGAACAACAGCGAGGTGGCGATGGCGACGAGGACAAACCCTGCCAGCACCAGCGCAGTCACCAGCGGCGTGGTCAGGATGACCGTCGAGAAGAGCGCGACGCCCAGAAAGCCGATGTTCTGCAGCCAGATGTTGCGGAAGCGTCGGGGCCACTTCAGCCCGAGCGTGTAGAGCTTGCCGCCCGGCCGCGGCTGGACGAGCGCGCGGCGCTGGAGCCATTCGCCCGGCGCGGGAATCGGGCAGATGCCGCACCACAGCCGCCCCGCAAACGGGACCATCAGCAGAATCAGCAGCGCCCACCACACAATCCAAACAAAGACGATGCCGAAGTTACGGTTGCCCGCAGGCGTGCCGAACAGCCCGGCCAGGATCGCCAGCACGAAGAACAGCAGCATCGCTGCGACGACGAGCCACTGGGGCCAGCGGCTGCGGAGGAGGCGCTTGACGAGCGGAATGTCAGAGATGGCGTAGCGGGTCATAGGTCGGAGTCAGCGCGCCTTTCCCGCAATGATGACCGCGCCCACAGCAGTAACCAGCGTAGCGAGCACGGCACGCAGCAAGGTGACGTTTGGGCCGACGACGAGCTTGCCGATCATGAAGGGATGTAAGTTGCCGCACGCGATGGAGCAGCGCAGGCGGAAGGAGCCGGTGCGCTCGGCCACAAAGCGCAGCTCGCCCGGCCGGCCCGGCTCAGCCTCCGCGGCCACACCGTAGCCGTCCACGTAGAGCCCGTGAACCACGTCAGCGGACTCCAGCCGGATGACGACCGTATCGCCCCGATTGACGCGGAGCGTGCCCGGCTCGAACGCGAAGCTGCGCGCAGAGACAGTAATGTGTCGTTCCTGCGGTGCAGCGCCCCAGGCCGGCAGGGGCACGATGAGGATGCCTGCAACCAGCAGCATCAACAGCGCCAGCGGCGCAAAGCGGCGCAATCTTCCTTCTTCCATCTTCAATCTTCTATCGCTGCGTCACTGGTTGGACGGCCCGAACGCGCTGTAAGTCTCGACAATCTGGCTGCGAATAGCGGCGAGGTCGCGGCCTTCTTCTGTCATCTTCATGACATCGAGCGCGATGTCCACGCAGATGCTGCAACCGAGCGCATGGTCATCGAAGACGATTTCTCCGCCCGCGCTCACGTCTTTCATGTAGCAGGCCAAGTTGCTGTGATGCCCGATCGCGCCGCAGCCGCAATAGCAGGGCACGTTGCGCAGCGCGTCGGGATGCGCAACGGCGAACTGATAGGCCGTGCGCACACTGGCGGGCGCCTGCTGCATGACTTCGGGGAGCTCGGCCACAGGGGCCAGCTTGACAGCCGCCGGTCGGCCGCTGGTACAGCCGGTGGCGGCCAGTGCGGTCAGCGCCAGCAACACAAGGAGCATGAGAGGGCGTCGGAACATGAATTCCTCCAGAGTGGTGTGAACGGTTCGCAGTATAGCGAGTCCGCGCGCGCCAAGACAGCGCAGGATGACCGGAGTCGACCGCGCCAAATGGCGCGTCCGGCGATGCGCCGGACGACGATGGCAGGAATGCGTGCGGGGTGGCATACTGAATCATGGACGGTGTCTTTCACACCACCCTGATTCTTCACCAGGAGACCCCTATGAACCAGATGAAACGTTTGGCCCTGCTGGCAGGCATCGTCGTGCTGCTGCTTGTGACAGCCTTTGCGACCGCGGCCTTTGCGCAGACCCCTGACCCGCAGAATGCCGCGCCGGCGGCCTGCCCGATGGCAGACGGCCAGACTGCCTGCCCGATGACCGGCAACGGTAGAGCCGCCTGCCCAATGGCCCGAGGCGCCGCGGTGTGTCCCGCCATGCAGGGCAATGGCGTCTGCCCGGCCCATGTGGGCCAGGACGGCGCGACGGCTTGCCCGATGGCCGGCGGCATGCAGGGCATGATGTCTGGCGTGATGCGCGGCGGGATGTGGGGCATGATGCCGGGCCCGATGCGGGACATGATGGGTCGCTTCGGCATGATGGGTCGTCCTGACATGATGCGCGGCTGGAATGCCCCGCAGGACGAGCAGGGACCCACCTGGCAGATGCCCAACGGCTGCCCGATGCACCAGTCCTCAGGCACGACGCTCTAGCTTCAAAAGGCCGGATTCGCTTCGACCCCCCACCGTAATCGGCGCAACTGACAGGTTGCGCCGATTGCTTTATGCTTGGCCCAGCATTTCTGAATAGGAAGCACCCATGCCCCAACCTATCCGTGTCCTGCTTGCCGACGACCACGCGGTCGTGCGCAAAGGAATTCGCGAGTTCCTGGAAGAAGACCCCGGGATCTCCGTCGTCGCGGAGGCAACCAACGGCCAGGAGGCGCTGCGCCTTGTGGCCGAGCACCAACCCCAAGTCGCGGTGCTGGACGTGCAGATGCCGCTGCTGAACGGCATCGAAGCCACGCGGCAGATCAAGGTCACACATCCGGCGGTGCGCGTGCTGATCCTGACGGCTTACGAAGATGACCCGTACATCTTCGCCCTGCTGCGCGCCGGAGCGGACGGCTATATCCTCAAGAACGCGGACCCGGATGACATCGTGCGCGCTGTCAAGGCGACCGCGGCCGGCGGCAAGGTACTGGACCCGGCCGTGGCCGCCAAAGTGCTGGCGCAGACGGTCACCGGCCGGCCCGCGTCCGCACAGGAGCAGGTCGAACCGCTCAGCGAACGGGAGATTGCCGTGCTGCGGCTGGCAGGCCAGGGCCTGACCAACAAGGCGATCGGGCTGACCCTCAACATCAGCGACCGTACAGTGCAGGGCCACCTGGCGAACATCTACGGCAAGCTGGCGGTCAGCTCGCGCACGGAAGCCGTCACGAAGGCGCTCAAGTTGGGTTGGATCGTGCTCGATGAAACCGCCAGCGGGTGAGCCGCGCGTGGGCGCGCGCAGCTTCGGCATCCGGCAGTTGCGCGGCCTGCGCGTCCAGTTTCTGCTCTGGATGATTCTGCCGCTGGCCGTCGTGTTGTTCATCCTCTCTTTTGCCAGCATCACGCGGCACCGCGAAGCGATGACGCAGCTGGTGGAGGATCGCAACAAAGGCCTGGCGCTGGCAGTTGCCAACCGGCTGGCTCGCGAGATCGAGGGACGCTCGGCCAGCCTCGCGCGGGCAGCCGCAGGCGAAGACCTGACCGGCGAAGCGAACCTGGAAGACCTGGCCGGGCGGCTGGCAGATGAGTTTCCGGGTGGTCTGGCGCTGCTGGACGCGCAGGGACAGGTCATCGCGGTGAGTCAGGTTGCTCAGGCTTGGGCAGGCAGCCAGGAGGCGCGCGTGCTGGCCGCGCGCACGGCCGCTGTCGGGCAGCCGCAACATGAAGGGCATTTCGGCTTGGGCGATATGCCCTATCTGTTGACCGGGACGCCCGCGACGCGCCTGCCGTCCACGGACGCTGCGTTGCTCGGCGCGATTCCGGCAGAATCCCTCAGCCTGGCAGAGGCCAGCGGACAGGTCCAGGCCGAGACCGGCGGCGCCATTTTCATCTTCGACCGCACCGGACGCCTCGTCCATCATGACAACGCGGCTGGCCTACACATTGACGAGAGCGCCGTGGCAGACCTGCCGCCTGCACCTCAACAGGGCGCGGCCGCGGCCACCATCGGCAGCAGCGATCACGATCTGTTGGTCACCTATGCGCGCGTCGACCCGCCGGACTGGACACTGGCCGTAACCGAGGATATCCACGGCGTCGAGACGATGGGCATGTCGGTCGTGGAGGTGCTGCCGTTGGCCCTCCTGGCCGTTGCAGTGTTCGGGCTACTGGCCGTATCCTTCGGCGTCGCCAACGTGGTTCGGCCCCTGCAGGAGCTCGACCGCCGGGCGCAGCGCGTCGCGTGGGGTGACTTCGATGCGGTCAAGCAGCCGGTCGGCGGGGTGCAGGAGATGGATGACCTGCGCGCCACGCTGGCGCAGATGGCCGAGCGCATCCGCACGTACCAGGCGGGCATGCGCGACTATCTCAGCGCCGTGACGCAGGCGCAGGAAGCCGAGCGTGCGCGGCTGGCACATGAGCTGCACGACGACACAGTACAGGCGCTCATCGCGCTGCGCCAGCGCGCCCAGATGGCGCGCAAGGCGCTGTCCTCCGAACCGGCGCGCGCCGACCAGCGACTGGATGAACTGACCGCACTCATAGACGACGAACTTGCGGGCCTGCGCCGGCTGATCGGCGACCTGCGGCCCATTTACCTGGAGGATGTAGGGTTCGTGCCCGCACTGGAGATGCTGGCCGGCCAGATGCAGGAACGTCATGGCCTCCATGTCCCGCTGGACGTGCTGGGCGACGCGGTTCGGCTCGCGCCTGATCTGGAGCTGGCTGCGTTCCGCATCGTGCAGCAGGCGCTGAACAACGTGGCGACGCACGCGGCGGCAACCGAGGCCAGGGTGACCGTCGAGTTCACGCCGGAGGGTCTCCGACTGCGCGTGCGTGACAACGGCCGCGGCTTCACCCCGCCCGACCAACCCGCGGATCTCGCACAGGCGGGCCACTTCGGGCTGATGGGCATGCGCGAGCGCGCGCTGCTCTACGGCGGGCATGTGCTGATTGAATCTGCACTTGGCCGGGGAACCCTGATCACTGCGTGGTTGCCGACTGGAGGGTAACGGTTTATAATCATGCGCGCATGATCACTTATGATGCTGAAAGGCCCACCTCAAAAGTGCTTCAATCCTCTCGGACGCGTGCTGTAGCCTCCTTCCTTCTCTTCATTACCTCGACTCTCCTGCTGGGAGCAAGCTTTTTTGCGAATCTATGGGGTGTTGCGGAGCCGGCTTGGTTTGCGAGTCACCAGCGGGAGATGGAAGCCCACGTACTCGGTAGAATGGTCGAGTCGCGCCAAGCGGGTATCTTCGAAGCCGGAGGCCTCACGGGCATGGGCAGACCCGCTGAAGAACTGCCCACGCGCGAGGCAGTATGGGACTATCAGTACAAGGCCTTTGCCGAAGGTCTGGAATTCACCAGGTATGGCGTCTACAGCTCTCATTTGGGGGGCCAGGCCATGCTGTTCAGTATGCTGGATCAGGTCCTCCCTGTCCCCAACAGCCGCAAGCTCGACCTCCTCCACCTGCTGAACTCCCTGTTCTCCGCGGCCATACTCGCGGCAGTGGTGGTGTGGTTCTATCGCGAAGCCGGTGTCTGGGCCGCCCTGTTCGTGCTGCTGTCGGCCCTGCTCTCGCAATGGCTGGCCGTCTTTGGCCGCAACCTTTGGTGGTCCATCTGGGCCTTCTATCTACCAATGGTGGCGCTTGCGTTTTATTTGAGGGGCCGCAAGCTGATTTCGGGCCG
>JAKPQT010000024.1 GCA_029555885.1 Chloroflexota bacterium
CGCTGGGTGAAAAAACTGTCACGCGCACCGGCCGCGCCTTTCATCGCAGTTTCATAGGTCGGCGCGACTATTCGGACGCTTGATCGTATTATTGATTAATCGAGACTTTTCCGCACGCTCTTGTAATGCTCGCCGTCATAAACAGGTTGTACCTTCTTGGCCGAAAGGTCGCGTTCCAGGAACCTTTATCAGCGAACCATCGTCATTGTAACCGTGTGACATCATCGACAGGAGTGAAATCATGGACATCCCGCTGCTCATCGCCATCCTTGCAATTCTGGCCTGGACGCTGCTGCCCCAGCTCGACCGGTATGCTGAGGTCGAGCACGGCCTGGACGCCAAACCCTCTCCCCTGCAGAGGCTGGCCCGCTGGGTCAACAACTGAGAGCGACGCCGAAACGCCGTATCTGATACAGTCATTTCCCTGGGGGGCGCTGCGCGGCGCCCCTCTTTTTTAATGCCGCGGACCTGCGCAGCGTCATGGTCGACCGTAGTATGCAGGGGTATTGTGGAGTAAGGTCAGAACCCCGGTTTCTGGCAGAAACCGGGGCGCTTATTCCAGCTCAACGGAGAGTTAGCTTCATGCGTGAGTTCATCGACGGCGCGACCGCCATCGCCCGCGGCGCGCTGGATGCGGGCTGCGACTTCTTCGCCGGCTACCCCATCTCCCCGGCCACCCCCTTACTGCTCCACATGATACGCGAGCTGCCCAAGTGCGGCGGTATCGCCATCCAGGCCGAAGATGAGATCGGCGCCCTCAGCATGTGCATCGGCGCGGCCATGACCGGCAGGCGCGTGCTAACGGCCACCTCCGGGCCGGGCATCAGCCTCTACAGCGAAAACATCGGCCTCGCCATCATGGGCGAAGCGCCGCTCGTCATCGTCGATGCGCAGCGCATGGGGCCTGCAACCGGCGGCGCGACCACGCCCGCGCAGGGGGATGTTCAGTTCGTCCGCTGGGGCGCCTCGGGCGGCTTCCCGGTGATTGCCCTGGCGCCATCCAACGTGGCCGAGTGCTACAGCCTGACCCGCCGCGCCTTCGACCTGGCCGAACGCTTCCGCTGCCCCGTCTTCCTGCTGACCGACAAGGAAATCTTCCAGTCCATGCACACGGTCGAGTTGGACACGTACGAGCAGCCGCCCGTGCGCAGCCGCAGGCTGGCTCCCGCGGATGAGCCCTTCGTGCCCTATCGCTTCGAACCGCTGGACGCGCCGCCGCCCTTCAGCCCCATCGGCGGTGAGCACATCACCCGCTTCACCGGCTCCAGCCACGACGAGCAGGGCTTCCTGACCAAAGACCCGGCCAAAGTCGGGCGACTGAACGAGCATTTGCGGCGCAAGATCGAAGACCACCGGGACGAAATCGAACTTGTGCACACGGACCTGGCACCAGGAGCCGCAACCTTGTGCATCGCCTACGGCATCACGGCCCGAGGCCAAGCGGCGGCAGCCCGGGAGGCGCGCGCGGCAGGCCGGGCGGTCTCCGCGCTGACACTACAAACGCTCTGGCCCGTGCCTGAAGCGGCCATCCTGGCCGCGGTCACGGAGATGCAGGCAACGCTTCGCCGGATCGTCGTCGCAGAGTTGAACCTGGGCGAGTATCGCCGCGAGGTCGAGCGGATCGTGTACCGCTGGGCCGCGCAGGGCCGCCATGCTCCGCCGGAGATCGTGGGCATCAACCGGGTGGACGGGGAACTCATCACGCCGGGTCAATTCATGGAGGCCGTATGCTAGAGACTTATCGCAACGCGCGTGCGTATCCCTTCTGTCCCGGCTGCGGCCACAGCCTGATCCTCAACCACCTGAACACAGCTCTCGTCAGGCTCGGCCTGCCCCCGCACCGGGTCGTCATCGTCACCGATATCGGCTGCCAGGGGCTGGGGGACCAGTACTTCGTCACCCACGCGTTTCACGGCCTGCACGGCCGCAGCGTCGCCTATGCGACCGGCATCAAGCTGGCCGACACTGATCTGAAGGTCATCGTGCTCATCGGTGACGGCGGCGCCGGCATCGGCGCGGCGCACTGGCTCAACGCGGCGCGGCGCAACATCGGCCTGACCGTGCTGGTGATGAACAACTTCAACTTCGGCATGACCGGCGGCGAGCACAGTGTGACGACGCCCGCGGGCGGCATCACGGCCACGACACGCGGGGGCAATCTGGAGCGCCCGCTCGACCTCTGCGCGACGGCCGCGGCCAACGGCGCGGGGTTCGCCTGGCGCGGGACGGCATTCGACCGGGAGCTGCCCGATGTCATCGTCGACGCGGTACAGAGCGAGTGCTTCGCGCTGCTGGACATCTGGGAACTCTGCACCGCGTACTATGTGCCCAACAATGCCTGGTCGCGCAAGGCACTGCTGGAGACGCGCGACGCGCTCGGCATGCCCGCGGGCCTGGTACACCGGGATGAACGACCGGAGTATGCCCGCGCGCTCAGCGCGGCTGGCGAAGGCCAGCGCGGCAAGCCCGCCTTGCGCCCCACAGCCCTGCCGCCACAGTTCACGTCACCGCTCGACCGCGAGTTCAGGCTCGTCGTCGCCGGCTCCGCGGGCGGCAAGGTCCGCTCCACCGCGCGCACCCTCGGGGAGGCCGCGATCCTTTCCGGCTTGTGGGCCGCGCAGCAGGACGACTACCCCGTGACCGTGCAGACCGGCCACAGCATCAGCGAGCTCATCTTCAGCCCGCGCGAGATTCTGTTCACCGGTATCTCCCGGCCCGATGCGCTGGTGCTTGTGACGGAGGACGGCCGCAAAGCCGCCGCGCGCTATCTGCGCGGCCTGACAGCGGAGAGCTGGCTGTTCACGACGCCGGAATTTGCCGGCTTGGACACACCCGCGCAGAAGGTCGTGGTTGACCCCGCGGCGTTAGGAGCCAAGGGGAGTAAAAAGAACCTGGGCCTGTTGTTGAGCGCGGCAGCTCTGCGCTGGCTCAGGCTCTTCCCCATCGAGGCACTCGAAGCCGCCATCCGCCGCAGCCAGCGGGGGGATGTCGTCGTAGAAAATCTCGCGGCGGTGGCCGCGAGTGCACCGGCCCCCGCCTGAGACAGACCTTCGAGGTCGCCGCCGCCGATGGGCTGCTTGCGTACCTCGAAGGTCTATAAGCCTGCTCGTAGCATAGGGCCTTGTGCCCGTCACAACGCCCACAAGGGGCTACGCTACCTCTTTCGGATACCCTATAGACACTCCTACGACGTAATGGCCAGGCAGGTGAGGGTGTCTATCACCCCGGGCTGACAACGGATGGTTTCGGAGACCAGATTCCCGAGGGTCTCAAGCGTCGGCGCCTCGACTTCCACGATGACATCATAGGGGCCAAAGGTGAAATCGGCACGGAGCACGCCGGGAGCATTCTGTAGCCCCCGTATCACACTAAACTCTTCTCCGGTTCGGACGTGGGTCAAGACATAGGCTCGCATGTTTGTTTCCCTCC
>JAKPQT010000029.1 GCA_029555885.1 Chloroflexota bacterium
GCCGCTGACCGCGACGGCCAACCTGACGAGCACCGTCCCCATCACGACATCGGTCCCTCTTACGCCGACACTGGCGCCGACGGACGCGCCGACAGCGACGCCGACGCTGGAGCCGACCGCGACGCCGACGCTCGAACCCACGGCCACGCCGACATCGGCGCCCACCGCAACGGCCACGGCTGCGCCCGCGCAGCCGGCCGGGCAGGTCATCTATACCGTGAAGTCCGGCGACACGCTGTCGACCATCGCGGCGCAGTATAAGATCACCTGGGAAGCCCTGGCACAGGCGAACGGCCTGACCAGCAAATCCGTGCTGCGCGCCGGGCAGCAGTTGAAGGTCCCGGTCGCAGGGTCTGCCGCCGCGCCGGCGCCGGCTGCCCCGCGCGCCGAACCGACGAAATACAAGGTTCAATCGGGCGATAACCTTTCCAGCATCGCCACGAAGTTTGGCATCACCTGGGAGGAGCTGGCCCGGGCCAACGGATTGACCAGCAAATCGGTGCTGCGCATCGGCCAGGAGCTCACCATTCCGGTGGCGGGCTCCGCCGTTGTGCCGACGGCCACGCAAGCGCCGTCCGCGACCACCGTGGCGCGGGCGGCGGCGACCGCTACGCCTGTGCCGCCGCCGCCCGCGCCCGACCTGCCCGCGCCGGTGTTGACCGGCCCGGGCGATCAGGCCTCGTTCCGCGGGGACAATGCCATTATCGAGTTGCAATGGAACCCGGTCCTGGGGATGACATCTGCACAGCAATATCAGGTCGTGGTCCGCTGGATCGAACAGGGCGGGCCACAGGAGCATTGGTGGGTCACTACTGCCGCGGGGAGCCGGGTGCCCACATGGCTCTATCTGCGGGCGGACCAGCCGGATCGCAAGTACACCTGGTTCGTGCGTGTCGTTCAGGTCACAACAGACGGTCAGGGCGGTGAGCGGGTGATCCCCCTCAGCCCTCCCAGTGGTATGCGCGCCTTTTATTGGGGATAAGGAAGCATGTCGGAAAACTTTCAGGCATTATTAGCGAAAATCATCGATGAAACACGACCGGTGCGCAGTATCGATCTGACCGACCTGTCTGACCTCGCACGCAACGAGATAGGCTCCTTCGGTGCAGCATGGGCGCTGCTCAACGACTCTCGGCGGCTCGACCTCGCGACGACGCTGGTCGAGCAGGCCGAAGCCAACATTCATCTGAATTTTCATGCTATCTTACGCACCTTCTTGAGCGATCCCGATCCCCAGGTCCGGCGCATTGCGATCGAAGGCTTGTGGGAAGATGAGCGGGCCAACCTCATTGCCCCGCTGGTAGGCCTGCTGCAAGACGACCCCGCGACGGAGGTGCGCGCGGCCGCCGCGACATCGCTGGGCCGGTTCATGCTCCTCGGCGCACTCGGCGAGATCGGTGATGAAATGGCGCGCGTGGCCGAAGAGGCGCTGCACATGGCCTGGTACCGGGCCGGCGAGCCGGTCGAGGTGCGTCGCCGCGCGCTGGAGAGCCTGGCCTACAGCAGTATGCCGGAGTTGCACACGCTGATCCAGAACGCGTACTTCGACGAGAACGAACTGATGCGCCAGAGCGCGCTGTTTGCGATGGGGCGCAGCACAGACCGGCGTTGGGCGCGGCTGGTGCTGGCCGAGTTGGGCAGCCCCGAGCCTGCGATGCGGTTCGAAGCGGCCATCGCGGCCGGGGAAATGGCGCTCCGCGAGGCGGTGCAGACGTTGATCCGGCGGCTGGATGATCCAGATGGCGGCGTGCGCGAGGCGGCCACCGCGGCGCTCGGCAAGATCGGCGGCCCGGTCGCGAAGCGTGCGCTTCAGGCTCTTGCCCGAAGCAGCGATGAGGCGCTGGCCCAGGCCGCAGAGGATGCGCTGGACGAGCTCAACTTCGGCGGCGAGGGATGGGACGATGTCCTGGCCGGTGCAGACAGTGCGGGGCCGCGGGATGACGAGGAAGATGAGACCGACCTGGAAGATGATGAGCTGGAAGGCGACGAGCTCGATGCCGAGATGCTCTATGAGGACGACGAATTCGGTGATCTCGCAGGTGAGGATTTCCTCGACGAGGAAGATGCCGATTTCGAGTTCGACGACGAAGAAGATGGTTGGGATGACGAGGATCTCGATGACGAAGCTGACGGGGTTGACGAGGACGACGAGGACGATGAGGACTGGAACTAGCGGAGCAGGGCAACATGGCTAAACGACGACCACCGCAACTTCCGCGCACACCTAAGCCACCGGTCCCGCCGGTCGACCGGAATGCCCGCGCGCACAGCCTGCTCAACGAAGGCGCGCGGCTCCTGATGGCGCGGCGGCCCGGCGAAGCTGTGCCGCTGTTGAGCCGGGCCCTGGAGTTGGACCCCACCAACGCGGACGCCGCGCTCAACCTCGGCAGCGCGTACATCTTGCAAGGCAAACATGCCAAGGCTGTGCCCGTGCTGGAACAGGCCGCGCAACTCGACCCGCACAACGCCACGGTGTGGGCCAATCTGGCCGCGGCCTATCTCGGCAAGCTGCCCTTTGCCGAACGGGCGCAGCAGGACCAGGCCATCACCGCCTTCGAGCACGCGTTGGCTCTGAATCCTGCCGCGCCGCATGTCCACTACAATCTCGGCCTGATCTATCTCGAACGCAGCGACCTCTTCGGCGCAGCCACACATTTTCAGGCCGCGCTGGACACCGACCCGGCGGACTCCGATGCTCGCCTGTGGCTCGACCGCATCCGCCGCGGCGATCTCGACAGGGACGAACCCCAGGGGTAAACCATGAGCTGGCGCCAGAACCCGTCCCGGGTGGCCTGGATCATCCTTACGACCAGTTTTCTGACGTGCTGTTTGCTGGCGGTCGTCGTGCCGCTGCTGACGCGCAGCTATGTGCTGCACGCAACGCGCGTCAAGACGGCCTATGTCGCTGCCACCGACGGGACCGTCCAGTTGCGCGTGCCGGGAGCCAGCGACCGCACTGCCGTGACCGAGCGTCGGCTGGCGCCCGAGGGCAGCGAGATCATCACCGACGCCAGCGCGAAGGGCGTGTTGACGGTCAGCGCGGATGAGGCCGGCGAGCGGGTGCTATCCACCGTCCAATTGTGGGGCGATACGGCGATTACGCTGTCGCACATTCGCACGCCGCGGTTCGATATCAGCACCGATCCGCATCGCACCGACATCAGCTTGGCCCGCGGCCGGCTTTTCATCGCCAACCAGCGGACGGATCAGCGCGATGTCGTGATGTACCTGACGACGCCGCACAGCCAGATCATCCTGGACCCGGGAACGTTCGATGTGACCGTCCTGGGGGCTGAGACGCAGTTGCGCATCCGCTCCGGTGAGGCGCACGTCATCGCAGGTGGGCGACAGGTGAACGCCGGGCCGGGGCAGCGGGTGACGGTCGCGGCGGACAGCGCGCCCTCGCTGCCCGTGCCCGATACCGTGAACCTCATCCTCAACGGCACGTTCGAACGGTCGCTCGAACCGCTGTGGAGCCAGTTTGCAGAGGTCAAGGAAGGATACGAACCCGGCAAGGTCGAGCTGTTCACGGAAGGCCGGCGCACGGCCATTCGCTTCTCACGGCGGACCGAAGATGGCGTGCCGAACCGCGTCGGGGTGCAGCAGACGGTCGACCGGGACGTGGAGGGTTACGACTCGCTCGCGCTGCGGCTGGATGTGAAGCTGCTGTACCAGAGCGTGCCGGGCGGCGGCGAGAAGGCCACCGAGTATCCCGTGATGGTGGACCTGTTCTACACCGACATCTACGGCAAGGACCTGCACTGGTACCAGGGGTTCTACTACTTTGACCCGCCGCAGGGCAGCCCGTACCTGGAGCCGACGGGCGAGCGGACGCCGTTCGGCCTGTGGTACACCTACGAGTCGCCAAACCTGTTCGAGCTCCTGAAGGAGACCCGGCCCGCCCGCATCAATTCTGTCAGCATCTACGCGATCGGGCATGACTACGAGAGCCTCGTTTCAGACGTCGCCCTGACGGTGCGGTAAGGCGCGCCATGCTCCGCCGCTGGCTGTCGGTCGTGCCCCTGGGCCTGGCGCTGCTGGCATTTCTGCTACTGGGCAGCCACCAGCTTGACCTGCCCGGCCTGCACTATGACGAGGCGAAAGAGGCCGGCCTCAACGCCATGCAGTTGCTCACCGGTCAGCCGGTGACTGCGTTTCGGGATGCCACGGTGACCATCGGCCCGTGGCGTCTGCCGTTAATGGTGCAGGACTACATTGGCAGCCTGAACGTGCTGCTGGCCGTGCCGTTCCTGGCGGTGGGCGGGGTCAACGTAGTCGCCCTGCGCTGGCTGCCGTTGCTGACCGGCGCGGGCACGCTGGCGCTGGCCTGGCTGATCGCGTACCGGCTCCGCGGGCCGGTCGCAGCCGCGGTCACCGCCGGGCTGCTGGCCGTCAACCCCAGTTTCGTATTCTGGAGCCGCCAGGGCATCTTCGTCACCAATCTAACGGCCCTACTCTTCATGGCGAGCCTGGGGACCGGGCTGCAGTGGTGGTCGACGCGACGTACGCTGCCTCAGCAGCGCCGTTGGCTGTGGCTGACCGCGCTGCTGTGGGGCCTGGGCCTCTATGCCAAGCTCTTGTTCGCCTGGGCTATCGGCGCGTTGGTCATCGTCGCGCTGGCACTGCTGGCAGCCGAGTGGCTTGCGCGGCGCAGACACCCTGAGCGGAGCCGCGCAGCCGTCGCGCCGACCACAGCTGAGTACCCTGAGCGGAGCAGCGCAGTAGTTCGCGCTGCGAAGTCGAAGGGTGCGGCGTCCGTGGAGGGCGGGACGTATCCTTCGACTTCGTCCGGACTGCGTCCGGCCTCCACTCAGGATGCTTCGGCGGGGAGCAGGGCTGCCTGGGTTACCTGGCTCGGCGCGGCTGTCGCCTTCCTCGCACCGCTGACGCCGCTCGTAATCTTCAACATCCGCACGGGCGGGACACTGACTTCCATCTTCGGCAACCTGGGCCAGTCGTACTACGGGGTGGACAACAGCGCGTACCTGCCCAACCTGGTAACCCGGCTCGGCCAGGTCGCGACGCTGCTGCGCGGGGACCAGTTTTGGTACCTGGGGGAGGCGCAGGCGAATACATGGGCGGTCTGGCTGGCAGCCGGGGTGCTCGCAGTGGGCGTGGTCGCGTTGGGCATCCGGTCGGCATCCGGGCGGGCGCTGCCCGCGTTCCTGCTGTCCCTCGCGCTGCTGGCGCTAGCCGTCGCGCAGAGCGCGTTCACGGTCAGCGACCTGTTCATCACACACTTTGCCCTGCTCCTGCCGCTGATCCCGCTGACCGCGGGGCTGGCGGTGGGCGAGGCGGCGCAGCGGATGGATCGACGGATAGCAGCCGGTCTGGTGCTTGCCCTCGCGTTGAGCGTCGCGTGGCTGGTCACGGACCTGCGCAGTACGCTCGCTTATCACCGGGTCCTGACGCTCTCGGGTGGCGTCGGCACGCACTCCGACGCCATCAACGGGCTGGCGAACTATCTGGACACTGCGCCCTACCACGCGCCGGTTGCGCTGGACTGGGGACTCGATGCCCCGTTGCGCTTCCTGACCGCGGGCCGCGTCAATCCCATCGAAGTGTTCGGCTATGAGCGGCTGGATGCGGCGGACGAGGGGTTCGCGGGGCGGGTCGGGCCGTACCTGACGGATCAGAACAACGTCTATCTCGCGCACGCGCCGGGGCAGACGGTGTTTCAGGGCCGGCTGGAGGCGCTGGATGCCGCGGCGAGCAGCCAGGGCTGGCTGCTGCTCCAACAGGCGTGGTTCACCCAGCGGAGCGGGGACGTGCTGTTCATCGTCTACCGGGCGATTCCGTAGCTTTTTGGTTTATTTCTCGCGCACGACGCGCCACAGGACCACGATGCCTACCGCGAGCATGGCGGCGGAGGCCAGTGCATTGGCAGGCAGCCCGCCCGCAGCCCAGAGCCGGGGTGCAGTCAGCGTGGCGATGATGCGGCCCACGGACATGGCTGCCACGTTGAGCGCCAGCACGGACCCACGTGCCGATGGCACAATCTCGGAGACGAGCGGCACGAGCGATACGATGGCGAACTCGAACGTGCAGATGAAGAGCGCCATGCCGCCGAGCGCGGTCGCCAGCGTCCCTGACAGGCGGGGCAGCAACAGCAGGGCCAGCAGCAAGAGGATGAAGCCGCCCAGGACCGCGCGGCGCTTGCCGAGGCGATCCACCAGGCCCGCGGACAGCCCTTCGGCCAGCATCTCGGCCAGGCTGATGACGATGGAGACCGCGCCGATGGTCGAGACTGCCAGGCCGAACTCGCCTTCCAGCCATGCGCCGTAGACGATGAAGACGTTCTCCATCGCCATGACGAGCAGCAGACTCACCAGCAGGACCGGCAGGCTGATGCGCAGGATGGCGCGCCAGGGCACGCCAGTGGGTGCGGCCGCGCGGTCGCCCGTGGGTTGCGCGATCCCGCAGGCCGGGCATAGGCGCCACAGGGCGAGCAACCCGGCCGTGCCGGCCAGCGCAATCAGCCAGAACGGCGACCGCCAGCCGAAGCGGGCAATCAGCACGCCGCACAGCGGCACGCCGATGAACCAGGCGAGCGACCACGGCAGCTCCAACAGGCCCATCACCCGGCCCCGCCGCGCATAGGGCACGGCATCGCCCACGTAGGCCTGCATGGCCGGGTCGAAGCTTGACTTGCTGAAGCCGAACAGGGCAAAGGCTACCAGCGCCAGCCCGAAGCCGAGCGGTCCGGGCCCGCTGCCCAACGTCATGATGAGCGCAGCCAGCACCAGGGCCACCAGCCCGGCCAGCATCAGCGCGCGGCGACCCAGACGGTCGGCCAGCGCGCCGAAGAGGGGGCTGGCGACGCTCACGACCGCCCGCGCGGTGAGCAGCAGGCTGGCTGTCTCCAGCGGCACGCCCAATCCCCGGCCGATAGCGGGCAGGAACGGGTAGACAACCCGGAATTGCAGGTTCAGCGCGGTGCGCGCCAGCAGCAGCACGATGATGGTACGCGGGGCATCCGCAGGTGCGTGGGTGGGAGTGCGCAAGGTCAAGCCCTCAATGGAATCGGCGACAATGAGACGCGATTATAGCACATCTGCTTTGCCAATAAGGTGAACTGGCGCGCGCGTACCATTCATATCGGAGGCGCGAGCATCCTGAGCGGGTGGACGCATCACCGCTACCGATGGCGCAAGGCCAGTCGAAGGATGCCGTGCTTCGGCTGCGCCGATGCCGGACGGGGCCGCCCCTTCGACTGCGTGCGTCGCACCAGGCCGTGCCTGTCTGCGACGCCCTTCGCTCAGGGTGCTTCCGTGCCAACCAGGATAAAACACAACCAATGGGAACGCCGAACTTCGTTCCGGCGTCCGTTTTGTGTATAATGCCACCATATTCGCCTCGGAGGATTTTCGTGAATCAACCCATCCGTTTGCCCCTGGCGGCTGTTGTGCTGACGCTGCTCGTCGTGGTGAGCCTGTTCGCCGGCTGCGGCGCGCCGGTGGTGCAGGAACCGACTGCCACGCCGACCCGCACCCCCCGACCGCCGACCCATACGCCTGAGCCGCCCCCCACGCTCACGGCGACGCTCGAGCCGACCGCGACGCCTGAACCGACGGCCACGCCTGAACCGACCGCGACTGCGACGATGACGCCGACCCTGTCCGCTGCGCTGCTGCCGCGCGAGCCGGGCGTCTCCATCTTCACCGGTCTGCGCCCCGCAGACCCGTCCGTGCTGGAGCGGCGGCCGCTCGCCGTCAAGGTGGACAATGACCCTGCGGTCGTGCCCCAGTCGGGCATGGGCAAGGCGGATGTGGTGGTGGAAAGCCCCAAAGAGGCGTGCATGACGCGCTTCACCGCCATCTTCCAGAGCCAGGATGCTGCACGCATCGGCTCCATCCGCAGCGCACGCATCATCGACAAGGAGTTGCCGGTCATCTTCGATGCCATCCTGGCCTTCTCCGGCGGGGTGGAGCCGGTGCGCCAGATGCTCTACCAGTCGGAGGATTTGAGCGACCAGGTGCTCGAACAGGCACGCAACGGTGCTGCGTTCTTCCGTGACCCCAATATCCGCGTCCCGTTCAATCTGTTTGCTAACACCGACACGCTGTGGAAGGTCGCCACTCAGAAGGGCTGGAACAAAGCGCCGGAGCCGACCGCGGCCTGGGTGTTCTCCGAAGGTGCGCCGGAAGGCGGCGCGGCGGCCACGAGCGTCAGCATGCCATTCCCCAGGAACTTGCCGGTGAGCTGGGCTTACGACGCGGGCAGCGGCCGCTGGCTGCGCTCCATCGGCGGCAATGCACACATGGATAAGGCCGAGGGCAAACAAATCAGCGCGGCCAATGTGATCGTGCTGACCGTGAACACGGTGCAGACGCTCATCCCGGAGCAGGGCACGCAGTTGACGACGGGCCCGTGCTCCAATGCGTCGGTCGAGGTGCAGTTGTGGGGCCGGGGGCCGGTGCGCATCCTGCGCGACGGCCAGGTCTACGAGGGCCAGTGGGTGCGCGAGGGTCGGGATGCCCCGTTCCGCTTCGTGGATGATCAGGGACGCGATATTCCGCTCAAGCCGGGCAACAGTTGGTGGCAGATTGTGCCGCCGAGCGTGGCGGTGACGATCCAGTAGTATGCCACAAGGGCCTGGGAGACGCGTCTCCCAGGCCCTTTCATATGCAATCTTAAACAGCCTCTCATGTAAGATTAATCTAACGGCTTTATCCTATAGACAGTTCGGGAGCGGGAAAGGGACAGCCCAAACCTGACAAACGGTTCCTCCTTCAAAAAGAATAAGCGGTCTGAGCACGAATCCCCGGAGGGTGGGCCGGGGATTCGCGCATTAACGGGCCTGTTTTCCCTCACACACGCCTCAGATAGCTTCCCAGAGGATTTCGTTATCGCTCACGGCGGCGCGCACGCGACCGCTCGCCTGCAGCGACGCGAGGCACGCCTGCACCGTTGTCTGCGTCAGCCAGTAGGTGACGGGGGTGGTGATGGTGACGTGCAGCGCGGCCGCGGTCTGCTGCAGGATGCCGGGTAGACTGCCGGTTGTCATCACCGCGGCTGCGACTGCCTCCCGGATGGCCGCCAGGCGCGCGTGGTTCAGCGCGGCCCGCGCGGCCATATCCGCGACTGCGGGGCCGTGGCCCGGCACGAACGCGGCATACTGCCCATTCAGGTCAGGCAGCCGGTCCAGCGTGTCCAGCGCCTGGTCGATGTGGACATAAAATGGGATGCCGTGTTTGTCAAGCACGTCCGGCGCGAAAAGGGCATCCGCGACGAAGCAGGCTCCGCCCCCACCGATCATCACCTGGTTGGGCGCGTGGCCCGGCGCGGGGATGACCTGAAGCTGGATGTCGCCGATGGCTAACGGACCCGGCTCGATAAGGTGATCGACGGGGCAGCCCTCGGCCAGCGTGAACTTGTGGCGCAGCTCGGCGGGCGGCAGCGCGCCGGAGAACAGGTAGAGGGGTTCGAGGATCGGATTTTCGACGACAGCGGCTTCAAGGCCGGGCGCATAGACCGGCGCGCCCGTGCGCGTCCTGACTGTCGCCGCGCCGCCAAAGTGGTCCGCGTGCGCGTGGGTGATGACCACCGCGGCCAGACGGACCTTCAGCGCCTCGACGTGGCGCAGAATCTTCTTCGCGGTGTCCCGGTCCAGCCCCGTGTCGATGAGGACAGCCTGGCCGTCTGCGACGACCAGCCCGGCATTCGAGCCGCCCTTGAGCTGACAGGCCTGCGGGGTGAGTTGGATGAGGTCCACGGCGCGTCCTTACGATGACAAGGCGACGGGGTGACAAGGTGAAGAGGTGAAGAGGTGATGTGGACGGGCAGGGCAGTTCATCATGCCATAACTCGGTCCATGGTGGAAGGAAAAGCCGCTCTCTACCCACAGCAGTTTGATAGCAGACTCATCCTGCCATTCGACATCACCCCGTCACCCCGTCACCTTGTCACCTTGTCACCTTGTCATCAATGTCCGCCGAGGTAGGCTTGCATCACCTGGGGGTTGTGCATCAGTTCCTGGCCGGTGCCTGAGAGCACGATCCGGCCCGTCTCCAGGACGTAGCCCCGGTGCGCGATAGATAGCGCCATCAGCGCGTTCTGCTCGACCAGCAGGACGCTGACGCCCTGGCTGTTGATCTCCTGGATGATGGAGAAGATTTCCTCCACCAGGATCGGCGCGAGGCCCATCGAGGGTTCATCCAGCAGCAGCAGCTTGGGCTGCGCCATCATGCCGCGGCCGATGGCGAGCATCTGCTGTTCGCCGCCGGAGAGCGTGCCGCCTAACTGCGCCAGCCGCTCCTTGAGCCGCGGGAAGCTCTTGAAGACGCGCTCCATGCTCGCCTGGATTTCGGCGGGCTTGTTGCGCGTGAACGCGCCCATCTCCAGGTTCTCGGCTACGGTCAGCGGCGCGAAAATCTTGCGCCCCTCGGGGACGTGGATGATGCCCTTGCGCACGATGTCCTGCGCCGGCACGTTGATGAGCGGCTCGCCGCGCAGGGTAATCTGGCCGGAGCGAGGGTGCAGCAGGCCGGACACCGTCTTGAGGGTTGTGGATTTGCCCGCGCCGTTGGCGCCGATGAGTGTGACGATCTCACCCTCGTCCACGTTGAACGAGATGCCCTGGAGCGCGTGAATTGCGCCGTAATAGACATTCAGGTCTAAGACTTCGAGTAACATCTAGACGTCCTTCCTGACGACCCCGGCCCGGCCAATTGCACCGCGGCCCAGGTAGGCTTCGATGACCTGCGGGTTGTCCTGGATTTCGCGCGGCGTGCCCCGCGCAATCACCTGCCCGAAGTCCATGACGGTCAGCCGTTCGCAGATGTTCATCACCAGGCGCATCTGGTGTTCGATGAGCAGGATGGTCAGGTTGAAGCGGTCCCGGATGAAGTGAATCAGCTCCATCAGACGGGTGATCTCCGCCGGGTTCATGCCCGCGGCCGGTTCGTCCAGGAGGAGCAGCTTCGGATTGCTCGCCAGCGCGCGGGCAATCTCTAGCCGGCGTTGCTCGCCGTAGGGCAGGTTGCGCGCAATCTCGTCCTGGCGGGTGTGCAGGTTGAAGACCGCGAGAAACTCCTGCGTGCGCTCGGTCAGCTCGCGTTCCAGCCGGTCGAATGACGGCGGACGCAGGATGCTCTCGCGGATGCCGTAGCCAGCATGGTGGTGGTAGGCGATGCGCACATTGTCCAGGACGCTCAGGCTGGGGAACAGGCGGATGTTCTGGAAGGTGCGCGCGATGCCCATCTGCGTGACTTCGTGCGGAGCCATGCCGCCGATGTTGTGCCCCTGGTAGAGAATCTGGCCCTGGGTGGGCGTGTAGACGCCGGTAATCATGTTGAACACGGTCGTCTTGCCCGCGCCATTCGGGCCGATGAGCCCGACCAGTTCACCCGGATACACTTCGAGGTCGAAGTTCGACACGGCGCGCAGACCACCGAAGGTCTTATCGAGGTTGACGATTTGCAGCAGGGGATCCATCAGTGCGCCTCCGCTTGCGGGCCGGGTGCAGTTGCCGCAGGTGACGGCTCCGTCTGCCCTACACCAACTTTGAGCTTGCCGGCCAACGGCCATTTGGTTGACTTCAGGAAGCCCCATTCGCGGCCGCCCAGGAGGCCCTGCTGGCGCAGCAACATGATGATGAGCAGCGCAAGCGCGTAAATCACGAAGCGCCAGCCCTCGCCGCCCTGGGGCAGCACGGTCGGCAGCACGTAGAATAGCACGATGCCCCAGACGAAGCTCGCCAGCACCGTCCCTGTGACGCTGCCCAGCCCGCCGAACACGATGATGATGAGCGGGTCGAACGACTTGACGAAGTTGAAGGTGGAGGGGTGCAGGAAGCCTTCCTGGTGAGCGAACAGCGAGCCGGCCAGGCCGGCGAAGAAGCTGCCAATCACAAATGCCAACGTTTTGTATTGCGTCGTATCCACGCCCATCGTCTTGGCGGCGATTTCATCTTCCCGGACCGAGATCACCGCGCGACCGTGAGACGAGTCGAGCAGGTTGCGCGTGATGACCAGCACGGCCAGCAGGAAGACGAACACCCAGAACCACGTGGTGAGCGTGGGGATGCCGACCATGCCGCGCGAACCCTTCATCTCCGGAAAGACCTTGTCCGAGTTGTTCGCAAGCACGAAGACGACCATCGTCAGGCCGAGGGTGGCAATGCCGAAGTAGTCGCCGCCCAGCTTGAGCACCGGCTGGCCGAACAGGTAGCTGATGAGGCCTGCGATGGCGCCGGCGCAGAGCGTGGCGATGACGAACACAATCTGCATGCTGACCGCGGCGGGCAACAGCCCCAACACGACATCGACCGGCCCCTTGAGCACGCTTGCCAGCAGCACGCTTATGCCGACGGCCGCACCGGTGCCGAGCAGGTAGAGCGTGAAGCGGGACATTTCGTCCATGAACGCGAGCCGTACACGGATGAGGCGGCTGATCAGGCTGTAGCCCAGGGCCAGTAGCAGGACCGCGGCCAGCACGAAGAGCAACGCGGAGCTGTCGCCTCTGTTCCAGCGGTAGGTGATGTCTGCTGCGGTGTAGGCGCCGATCGCGTAGAGGCCCCACTGGCCGAGCGAGAACTGCCCGTTAAACCCGTAGATGAGGTTTAGCCCCAGCGCAACGATCGCCATGACGCCGGAGGCCAGGAAGATGCGCTGAGCGTAGGCCCCGGCAATCGTGCTGATGACCGGGATGTCGAACCGGCTGAGGGCGAAGAAGCCCTGAATGAGCGCGAACACGCCGGCGGCAATGAGCCAGAACCAGAGCGTTTGACCGAGAAAACGGTGTTTCATGCGGGCTCCCTTACACCTTGTCGCTTTGCGGCTCGCCGAAGAGGCCCTGGGGCCGGATCAGGAGGACCAGGATCAGGATCCCGAAAGCGATGGCATCACGCAGGGTGGAAGACAGTGCGTGTGAGCTGAGCGCCTCGGCCTGGCCGATAATCAGCCCGCCGACAAAAGCGCCGGGGATGCTGCCGATGCCGCCGAGGACGGCCGCGACGAAGGCCTTCAAGCCGGGCATGATGCCCATGAAGGTGTAAATCTGCGGGTACGCCACCGCGTAGAGCACACTGGCAATCGCGGCCAGGCCGGCGCCGATGACGAAAGTAAAGGTGATGATGGCGTCGATATTGATGCCCATCAGGCGCGCGGTCGGTTTGTCGAACGAGGTCGCGCGCATGGCTTTGCCCATCTTCGTCCGCAGCACGATCCACTGCAAGAGGAGCAGCGCAAGCAGCGCCGTGGCAATCACGATCAGCGTGATATTCGAAAAGCGCACGCCCGCCACCTCATAACTGGCCGCCGTCAGGGGCCGCTGATAGGTGACGTAGTTGGACGTAAAGACGAACGGGAGCGCACCGAAATACTCGAGGAAGAATGAAACGCCGATGGCGGTGATGAGGGCTGCAATACGGGGTGCATTCCGCAGGGGCTTGTAGGCCACGCGCTCGATGATGGCAACCATGAACGCACACACCAACATCGACAGGGCCACAACCAGCAGCGTGCCAAGCAGGGAGGACAACGCGGGCGGCATCGGCCCGAAGATGCGCTCCGGCAGCCGGTTCACGCTGTAGCGGGTGATGGCATAATAGCTGACGAACGCACCCACCATGAACACATCGCCGTGCGCAAAGTTGATCAGCCGGACGATGCCGTAGACCATTGTGTAGCCCAACGCGATGAGTGCGTACATGAAGCCCAATTGCAGACCGTTGATGATTTGCTCGACGAAGAGGGTGGGCTTGGCCACCAGGCTCCGGCCCAGGATGAAGAGGGCCCCGACACCGAGGACGGCCAGGAAAGCCCAGCCTAACCCCGAACGGGCAATACGGGGGACAGCCTGATGATCGCGGGCAGGCCCACTCGGCTGGACAAGCGTTTTCTGCATTGCTGCACCTCGATACATGGCACGCCGCCTGAAGCAGGTGCGCTTGCACAGAGCCTCAGCTTCAGGCGGCGACCGGGTCACCTTTGCGGGTTCGTGGTAGACGTCTAAGCGTCTACCACGAACCGGGGTAAGTTACGGAGCGACGAACTTGACAAACTCGGTCTTGCCGCCGGTGACGGCGGTGATGGCCGCAGACTTGATCGGGTTGCCAAACTCATCCATCGTGATTTCGCCCGAGATGCCCTCGACCTTGACCTTGAGCATGGCATCCTTGACGACCGTCGGGTCGGCAGTGCCCGCATCCTGGATGGCGGTCATCAGGATGTTGGCGGCATCGTAGGCCAGGACGGCCAGCGCGTCAGGCGCCTGACCGAATTTTTCGGTGTACTTCGTGATGAAATCCTGCACGATCGGGCGAGGATCGGCAGGCGAGTAGTGGTTCGAGAAGAACCCGCCATCCATGGCCGTCAGGTCCAGCTCGGGCGAATCCCAGCCGTCGCCACCCATCATGATCGCGGTGATGCCGCGCTCGCGGGCCTGGGTGCCGATCAGGCTGACCTTGTTGTAGTAGTCCGGCAGGAACATGACATCGACGTTGGCATCCTGCACCTTGGAGAGGAGCACGCTGAAGTCGGTGTCATCCTTGTTGTAGGCTTCGTACACGGAGACCGTGCCGCCGAGCTTCTCGTAGGCTGCCTTGATGTACTCGCCCAGGCCGCGAACGTAGTCGTTGCCTTGATCGTAGAGGATTGCGGCGTTCTTCAGGCCCTTGTCGGTGTAGGCGAAGGTAGCCAGCACGTCACCCTGGAAAGGATCCAGGAAGCAGGCGCGGAAGGTGTAGGGCTTGTGTTTGCCCGCCTCATCCACGGTCACGGCCGGGTTGGTCGAGGTAGGGCTGATCTGGAGCACGTTCTTAGCGTTGGCGACTTCGGACACCGGGATGGAGGCGCTGGAGCAGACTTCACCGATGATGAAGCTCACGCCATCCTGCTCGATGACCTTGGTGGCCTGGTTCCGCGCTTCCTGCGCATCGCAGCGCGAGTCACCCACGACCCACTCGACCATCTGGCCGTTGACGCCACCCTTGTCGTTCCATTCCTGCAGAGCGAGCTCGGAGCCTTGCTTGCTCGACAGGCCGAAGGTGGCGACATCTCCCGTCATGGGGAACAGCAGGGCGACCTTGATCGGCTCGCCGGGTGCGGCGGCAGCCGGTTGCTCGGCAGCCGGTTGTTCGGCCGCGGGCTGTTCGGCAGCCGGTGCCGGCGTGGCCGCGGGCTGGGCGCACGAGGTCACCAGCAGGGCCAACAGGACCAGAATACTGAGAATCCGCATGGTTCGCATTTTCATTCTCCTCCGGAAATGTGATTGGGGATATGACATATCGGACACGATGCTAGTACCTTACCAAATTGATTATGATGGATAGAGCCGCTCCAGCTTGGAGCGGGCCTTGTCGGTCGTAAAGCGCCAGTTGATGGTCGCCCGTTCAGCGTTGCGTTCAGCTTCCCAGGCCGCCACTTCGGCACTGACCGTG
>JAKPQT010000040.1 GCA_029555885.1 Chloroflexota bacterium
CGAGGCTGCCGAGCCGTGCGCCGAACTGCTGCATCATCGGGTAGCAGGGGCTCTCGGCGGGCGGGTTGATGTTGCCGCAGCCGCCCTGCGTGAACAGACAGACGGGGTGGCCGGGGAGGTGCGCCTCGACGTGGCGCGCCGCGGCCCCGGAGACATCGCCGGAGATGTGCCGGTTCTCCGATGACAGCGCGACGTTGTGCATGGCATAGTTCGCCAGCAGCGCCGCATAGCTGCCGTCGCCGCGCTGGAAGCCGACGACCGGCAGCGCGGAGTCGGCGTGGCTCCACCGGCCGGGCGGCCGCCGGTCCTGGCCGAGCGTGCAGCGGCCTTCGCCCACGCGCAGCGTCACGTCCTCTGCCGCGGCGATGGCGTCCCGCGCGGCCTGGAGGAGATAGCCGGGCAGCGCGGCCATGTAGTCTCCGTCCATGTTGCCGCACCAGCGGAGGAACACGGTGGCCGGTCCGGAGTGGGTGTGGGTCGCGCTGAGCAGGATCTGGCGCGGGGCCAGCCCGAACTCCGCGGCGAGCCGCCCGCGCACCTCCGCGGTCAGCTCGCGCGAGAAGCCGATGAGGTCCGCGTGCAGCCATAACAGCCGCTCATCGCCCGCGGCGAGATACAGCGTCCGCGCATACAGGTCATCGTGTACGCCGACCGACGGCCCCTGCCGCGCGGCAAACCCGGCCAGGTCCACCCCGACTCGCGGCGTAATCACCACCCGGCTCGCACCGCATTTCATGAGTGCCCTCCGTTGAATCTGAACGCGAAGACGCAGAGAGCGCAAAAATTTACATAAGTACATCCTTTTGTGTCGTCTTCGCGTACTTAGCGTCTTTGCGGTTAGCCTACCTCGCTGACGAGTTCCTGTCGGTGTTCATACACCTTCTCCACGGCGGCAATGATGTCGTCCATGTCGGCCTGCGTGCCGAGCAGCGTCTGCTGGGAGAGCCACACGGCCTCCCCGCACGCCTGCTCGCAGACCGGGTAGTCCGCCGGATCGTAGTGCAGGTCGGGCCGGGCGAGGCGGTAGCCCTGATACGGGCCGAAGTTACGCTGGGCGAAGAGCGGCTGGCGGTACAGCCCCACCTTGTACCCGCCGCTGCAAGGGATGCCCTCGGCCTGGAGCGCGGCGAGGAAGCGCTCGCGCGGCACGCCGTCGAACGCACTAACGTCATATCGGAACATATAGAGGTGGTACGAGTGCCGCGTCTCCCCGCGGTCGCGCGCCATCGGGCGGATGCCGGGGAGGGCGGCCAACCGCGCGTTCAGATAGCGGCCGTTGGCGTCGCGCGTGCGCGTCTGCCGCTCAAGCCGGTCCAGCTGCGCCAGCAGCAGCGCGCCCTGCAGGTCGGTCATGCGGTTGTTGCCGCCGATGATGTGGTGTTCATACCACGCGCCCGCGGGCAGCCGCCCGCAGTTGTGGAACGACCGGGCGAGCATCGCGTAGCGCTCCGAGTTCGTCGTGATCGCGCCGCCCTCGCCGCTCGTCAGGTTCTTGGAGGACTGGAACGAAAAGCAGCCCATGTCGCCCAGGCTGCCGAGCCGCTGCCCGCGATACTCCGCGCCGTGCGCGTGCGCGGCGTCCTCGATGACCACGATCCCGTGCTGCGCAGCGATCGCGCGGATGCGGTCCATGTCCGCGGCCTGACCCGCGAAGTGGACGGGGATGACGGCGCGCGTGCGCGGGGTAATGGCGGCCTCGAACGCAGCCGGGTCGAGGTTATAGGTGTCCGGCTCGATGTCCGCGAAGATGGGCGTGCCGTTCGCCTCGACGACCGCGGACGCGGTCGCCAGGAAGGTGTAGGGCGGGACGATGACTTCATCGCCTGCCTCGATGCCCGCGGCCAGCAGCGCCAGCCGGAGCGCGACCGTACCGTTCGTGACCGCGATGGCGTGGGCCGCGCCCTGGTAAGCGGCGAACGCAGCCTCGAATGCGGTCACCCGGTCGCCGTCCAGCCGGCCCCAGTGGCCGCTGCGCAGGGCGGCGAGCACGGCCTCTTCCTCGGATTGGTCGAAGACCGGCCAGGCGGTGAACGGCGCGGTGCGGACTGGCGGCCCGCCGTGGATGGCAAGATGGTGGGTCATGGGTGTCTCTTTCTAGAAACCCGTTTTCGTGTGAAGCGGAGCTTCACCTCAGAAAACGGGTTTCTATATCTGGGTTTCTGGATTACAGCCGTCCCGTCCAACGGAAGCGCGCGGGCACGCCGGGGCGGTCGGTGCGGTCCTCCTGGAACATCGCGTGGGGCAGGCCCGCATACAGTGTCTTGCCGGCAAAGTCCAGCCGCGTGCCGTTGATGAAGCCCGCCCACCCCGCGCCCTCATCCACCACCGCGAACGCGGCATCGGTCACCAACGGGCCGTAGGCGGCGCGGCCCTGTTCGAAGGCATAGCGCGGGCGCACGTCCTCGGCCAGCCGACCTGCGCTCAAGTCGTTGGCTGCGGCCAGCAGCCGAGACGTGCCCTGCCAGCCCAGCCGGACGGCCAGCCCACGGCCGGCTGGCTCAGACGGCACGACCTCGACGGCCGGCGCGTCCGCGTCCTCCGGCAGCGCGTAAGCGTGCGGCCAGAGGACGGTCACGAAGTTGGTAAACTGGCCCGCGGCCTGCCCGCCGGCGTGGAGGGATGACAGCAGCGTCTCGTCGTGGAACGCGCGGCGGTCGCGCGCCTCGGTGCGGGTCAGCGCCTGGCCGGGGATGTCGGGCGTGTAGATGCGCAACGCGGCGTCGGTGGCGTTCTGCCAGCCCTGGACGCTGGCGACATGCGTGTCGACCCAGGCAGGCCCGCGGGCCAATACGTCCGTCGTCCACCAGAGCAGGCCGAAGGTGCGTTCGGCATCACGTAGCGCAAGCGCCGCGTCGATGACGACCCAACACGGGAGGTCCGGCAGGAAGAAGACCGACCGGTCCCACTGCACGCCGGCCGCAGGGTCGGTCACGCGGACGCGCGCAATCTCGGTGTCGCCCAGCCGGGTGAGGTAGAGCCGCTCGGTCGTGACCGGCCGGTAGTGGCCGCGGTCGCGCAGCGCAGTGCCATCTGCGCCCGCGGGCAGGCTGCCGGGCCGCCAGATGAGGCGGCTATGGTAGTAGTCGGCGCGATACATGCCGTCGGGCGGCGACTCGCGGTAGCCGCTCTCGCTCAAGAGCACCGTGCCGTCGTGGACCAGCAGCGAGAAGCTCCCTTCATCGGCATGGCCGTGGTGCATCTTCTCCGCGGAGACGGCGAGGGTCGTGCGCAGGTAATCCCGCGCGACGCGGCCATAGCTGCCCTCATCGCGGTAGTTGAGGCAGGCGTAGGTCGCGCGCGCATCCCAGCCGGTGCGAAAGACGACCTTCTTGGCGACGAGGTCGTCCAGCGCGTCGTGGGCCGGGCCCGCGGGCACGGCGGGCTGCACGCCGTCATCGCACCAGCGCCACGCCAGCAGGAGCGCCTGCGCGCCGTAGAGGTCGGGCGCCGCGTCGGATGGGGTCTCCCACAGCCGGGCGGCCGCCCACTTCATCAGCGGGTCGCGGTAGGTCGCGGCGCCCCACTCCAGGCAGGCCAGCCACTCCCACCGCCCATGCACTTGCCAGTGGCTGTCGCCGATGTCGGGCAGGATGCCGAGCGGCGACATGAGCTGGCTGGCCGCGCGCAGAGTAAGGCGCGGTTGCACGAAGTCCGCGAGCGCGGCAGACTGCCTGCGCGCCTCGGCATACTGCACCAGCGCGCGCAGCCAGTGCGACTGGTACATCACCGCATCCTCGATGCTCCAGCGCCCCCAGCTTTCCTCGGCCAGCTCATCCGCCATGCTCGTCCACGCAGCCGCGTCTGCGTGTTCGGGGAACGCCTGCGCGCAGACGGCCAGGCTGGCCGCGCGGAGCAGCGCGCGGTTGTGGCCGCCCCATTCGGGAAAGCGCCAGATGGGGCGCAGGCTGTCGGCGGCGATATCCGCGAGTCGCGCGTACGTCGCGTCGTCCACGGCAGGACGGATGCGCGCACACGCCGCGCCGTAGATGAGCGGGTCGAACGTCGTGTCGAGCGGCGGCACGCCGTCCGCATATTCGGGCCGCGCGGCCGCGGCCTCGGCGGGCAGCAGCGCCGTCCACCCGGGGAAGCGCAGCAGCAGGTCGGCAGCCTCGTCCGCGTAGGCCGTGTCGCCGGTCTGCTCGTACAGGAAGGCGGCGACCGCGGCCATGTGCAGCGGCCAGCGCGGGGGCGAGTAGCCGAACAGCGCATTCAGCGCGGCGCTGGCGCGGAATTGCTCCTGCCAGCGCGCAATCTCGACGTCAAGCCGGCCGTGTTCCCGCGCATACGCGGCGCGGATATAGTTGAGGTAATCGTTGCGCGTGGGCATGCGCCACATGACCTCCTGTGGATTGCCGCCTGCGGTTGCAAACCGCAGGCTGATACACGAAACCTGTTGCAAACAGGTTTATGATACGGCGTACCAGTGTGCCTCGGCACACTTGGACTGTCAGGCTGCGATTTGCAATCGCAGCCATGTGGCGACACCGGCGCACCTGCGCCTACTACGAACCTGGTGAGATGGCTACAACTGCACGTTCAGGACGGGTGCGGGAGCGTCATCGGTGTAGCCCGGGATGCGGAACTGGTCCGCGGCCCAGGCCGGGTCCTGGAATAGGAGCCCGCCGTCCGGATCGGCGTGGAACGCGGGCGGCGGATAGGCTCGCCAACCGTCGCCGTCGAGCACCTGCTCGCGGCCGGCGGACCACACCTGCCCGACCATCAGACGGCGCATAGCGGCCGTCTGTTCGAGGTAGCCGGCCGTCTCTGCGCGGTGGCGCGTTTCCTCCCGGTCCACGCGCAGGTCGAACAGAAACTCTCGGTTCTCGGCCGCGGAGTAGATGTACTTCCACCGCTCGGTCAGTGCCATGTAGCAGGCACGGTTGTACGCGTCCGCCGGGCCAGACTGGTAGTGGCCGAACACCGCGGGTCGCAGTTGGTCCTGCCGGGCCAGTGCGGCGAGGTCCACGCCGTCCAGCGACAGCCCATGTGCATCGACCCCGGCTGCGGCCAGGAACGTGGGCATGACATCGACCAGGGACGCGGGCGCGGCCACGCGGCTGCCCATGCCGAAGCGATCGGGATAGCGCACGACGAGCGGGACGTTTGCCGCAGACCTGAGGAAGCTGCGCTTGCCGAAGCAGTCGTAGTCGCCCAGGAACTCGCCGTGGTCCGAGGTCCACAGGATGAGCGTGTTGTCCAGCTCGCCCTGCGCCTCCAGCTCGGCCAGGATGCGCCCGACGTTGTAGTCGATGAACGACACCTGCGCGTAATAGTACGCCTTCATTATCTGCAGCAGCCGGTCGTCGAGGCCCGCGTCGCGGAACTTGTAGCGGTTCTGCACCCGGTTGATGAAGGTCCAGAGATTGTGCGAGTCCGGCGGGCGCTTGGGCAGCGGCATCGCAGGGCCGCGGTAGAGCTTATGCCACGGCGCGGGCGGCGAGAAGGGCGGATGCGGCGCGATGAAGCTGCTCCAGAGGAGGAACGGCCGCGACCGGTCACGCCCGCGCAGGTACTCGATGCTGCGGTCCGCGACCCAGTGCGAGTTGTGCGCGTGCGCGGGCAGGGCCGAACGCTGCGGGACGTAGTACATCTCCCCGCGCACGCCCTGCGGCTCGGTCACATCGTGATAGCCCTGCTCGATCAGCCAGGCCTGAAACTGGTCCAGCGGCGGGCCGGCCAGCTCCTCGCTAATGACGCGTGAGGTGAAGCCGCGCGGCGCGGCCGGGTCGGGCGTGAAGTGCATCTTGCCGACGCCGTGCGTCTCGTAGCCGGCCGCGGCCAGCGCGGACATGAACGTCGGGCGCTCCGGCGTGACCTCCGGCATGGGGTAGCCGTTCTCGTAGCAGCCCGTGCGCGTGGCGTACTGGCCGAAGATGAGCGAGCAGCGCGCGGGGACGCAGACGGGGACCGGCGTGTACGCCTCCGTGAAGTGCGTACCCTCGGCGCAGAGCCGGTCGAGCACAGGGGTACGGATGACGGGGTTGACCGTGCCCAGCGTGTCCCCGCGCTGCTGGTCGGTGAAGATAAAGAGAATATTCGGGGGCATGACAACTCCGTAGTCGGAGAAGGAAATAGAACGCTGATGAACGCAGATTGAACTGATCTTTATGATTTTTTTGCTGATCAGGTAAACCAGTCAGCTCAAGGCCCACGGGTCAACCGAAGGTTGACACAAGGTTGGCACGTAATGAACGTTCTATAAAAGAATCAGTAAAATCGGTCAAATCAGCGTCATCAGCGTTCCATTCTACGTCCGAAAGATGCGCGCGATGCGGGCCATGTCGAATTTCTCGGTCCGGTCGTAGTTGTAGATGCCGTTCTGCTCCTGCTCGACGTCGGTCAGTTGGGTGTAACAGAAGCCGGTGATGTGCGGGTGCGAGCGCAGCGCGGCCAGCATCCCTTCGAGCCGCGTGTAGAACTCGTCGAGGCTGCGCGGGCCCTGGCCGTAGCCCCAGGAATTGTCCGCGAAGGGCCGGCGATCCGGCGGGATCCACTTGATGCCGCCGAACTCGTCCACGATGTACGGCTGGCCCTCGTATTCGGGCTCGCGGTCGGGGAAGTTGCGCCACGGCTTGCCATCGGTCAGCGCGAGCTGGGTGGCGAGCTTCGCCGGGTCCTGCTCGTAGGTGTGGACGGTCCACAAGTCGGTGCGCGCGTGGCTGTAGCCGCTGGCGTCGTTGACCGGTCGGGTGGGGTCGAGGCTGCAGCAGAGCTCGTA
>JAKPQT010000041.1 GCA_029555885.1 Chloroflexota bacterium
CCGGACATCCTGCCCGGGCCTCACCCGCACCACATCCAACTCGCTCAAGTCATCCGTCTCCACGAGCCAGGCGCGGGTGTCGCCGGTCTCCGCCAGGGGCGCACCCGGGACGACCTGCTCGCCAGCGCGAACGCGCAGGACAGCCAACAGCCCATCGAATGGCGCACGCAGCTCGGTGTCAGCGAGTGCCGCTGCGGCCTGCTGCCGTGCGGCCTCGGCCTGTGCGACAGCAGCCTCGGCCACCGCAATCTCCCCCTGCCGCGCGCCGGCCTGCAGCAACTGGAGCTGGGCCTCGGCCTGGCGCACCGCAGCCTGTGCCTCGGCCAGATCAGCATCTGTAGCGGGATCCACCGCGCGCTCCAGCTCTGCCTGTGCGGCCCTGACCGCTGCGGTGGCCTGCGCCACCTGATCCGTCTTCGGGGGGGCCACCAGTTGAGCATAGCGCGCCTGAGCTGCTTTGTAGGCGTTCGTTGCCTGTTCGAGCTGCAGGCTTTGCGGCATCATCGCGACATCGCTTCGTTCCTTGATCTGGTCATAGGCCGACTGTGCGCTCCGCAGCGCGGCTTCGGCACTCGCCAGCTCTGCCGCAGCCGAAGCGCGGACGTTTTCGTCCGCTCCCTCGTTCAGCCGGGCCAGCGCTGCCTGGCTGGCCTGCAGGTTCGCCCGCGCGGCAGCGACGTCGCCAGTCCGGCTGCCTTCTTCGAGGCGCGCCAGCCGCGCCCGCATGACCTCCAGGCCAGCCTGTGCTGTGGCGATCTCCTCGTCACGCGCACCAGCTCGAACAATGGCAAGCTGCGCCTGTGCGGCAAGCACGGCCGCATCTGCCTCGGCCAGCGCAGCACGCTGTCGCTCATCCCGGAGCCGCAGGATGACATCCCCCTTGGCCACCGGCTGCCCTTCCTCCACCAGGATCTCCGCAACGATCCCGCCGGCAGCCATACTAAGGGTGGCGCGCTCGGCCGGCACCACGATACCCTTGGCGATCACAGCGCGGTTCCCGGGCGCGGGATCCGCTGTGGGCGCTGCGTCAGCCGCAGGCGTTGCCGTCTCGGCGCGTTCCTGTGCAAGGACAACCACCCCGCCGGCCACCAGGCCGGCGATCACGAACAGGCCGATCAAGGCCGCTATCAGCTTGCGATGCTTCTTCATTCCAACTCCTGTCATCGAATCCTCAACACAGACCTTCGAGGTTTGCGAAACATCGAAGATCTCTTTTTCATCTGACAAACTCATCGACAATCAGACCATCCGCGAGGACCACGGTCCGCGGCGCGCGCTCGGCCAATTCATCGTCGTGCGTCACCATCACGATCGTCTTGCCTGCAGCCACCGACGCCTCAAACAGCGCAAAGATCGCTTCGGCCGCTTGTGAATCGAGGTTGCCGGTGGGCTCATCCGCGACGACGATCGCAGGATCGTTGGCCAGCGCGCGAGCAATCGCGGCGCGCTGTTGCTGCCCTCCGGATACGGCTGCAGGGAACTTGTGTCCGTCGTCTGCCAGTCCCACCTGCTCCAGCAGGTGATAGGCCCGGCCATGACGCTCAGACGGCGTGTAGCGCCGCGCCAGGTCCATGGGCAGCATGACGTTCTCAGCCAGGGTGAGCGTGGGCAGCAGTTGGAAAAACTGGAACACAATGCCCATCGTCCGACCGCGCCACTCGGCCACCTGGCCCTCATCAAGCTCGCGCACGCGCGTCCCGGCCACGAGGATCTCGCCGTCCGTGGGGTGGTCGATGCCCGTGAACATGTTGATCAGCGTCGACTTCCCGCTGCCCGACTTGCCGACGACCGCAATGAACTCGCCCGCGCGAATCTTCAAATCTATGCCGCGCAGGGCGGCAAACGGCCCGACCGGCGTCTGGTAAATCTTCGTCAGCCCGCGCAGGTCGATCATGGGGGTCAGAGAGCCATCAATCACGGTGCACCGCCGCGCTCTCCACGATCCGGCCGT
>JAKPQT010000045.1 GCA_029555885.1 Chloroflexota bacterium
GACGGTCAAGACGCATGTCAGCCATGTGCTGAGTAAGCTGGGCGTCACGAGCCGGACGCAGGCCGCGCTCTATGCCATTCGCAAGGGCCTGGTGCCTCCCAAGTAAGCTCCTGGGAGGATTGGTGAGCTGATGAAGAAGACGATCCTCCGCGATGCCATCTTCCTGGCTGTCTTTGCCACCATTTTCGTCCTCTTGGATCTGGTACTGGATCAAGTCCTCGTTGGGTATAACCGCTTGACATGGTTGCATATAACCCTGGGGGCAGTGGTACTGCTGGCATCTTACTTGCTGGTGAGCCGAGCCTATGCAGCCAATCGACGCGCGGAAGCTGTGATGACCCGGGCGCGCGACGAACTCGAAGAGCGTGTTCGTGTGCGTACCGCCGAATTGGAACGGGCCAACGAAGCGCTGCGCCTGGAAATTGCCGAGCGTAAGCGCATCGCCGAGGAACTGCAAACCAGCGAGGAGACGGCGCGCGCGCTCATGGACGCCTCGACCGAGTCGGCGTTGTTGTTGGATACACGGGGCAACATCCTCGCTGCAAACAAGACGGCTGCTGAACGGCTGGGAAGCACCGTGGAACAACTGGTCGGCACTCTGTTGTTCGATCACTTCGCGCCTGATGTGGCCGCCCGTCGAAAAGGCTATCTGCAAGCCATACTCACAGCGCGCCGGCCGATGGACTTCATCGATGAGCGCGCTGGCCGGACTTACGACAACCACGTCCACCCTGTGTTCGATGCAGGAGGCGAGGTCATCAGGCTGGCTGTCTTTGGCAAGGATATCACTGCGCGACTGGCGGCGGAGGAGGCCTTGCGCGCAAGCGAGGCCAAGTATCGTCTGCTCTTTCAGAACATGGTGGAGGGTTTTGCGCTGTATGAGCTAGTGTACGATGAGCAAGGCCGGCCGGTGGACTGGCAGATTCTGGAGGTCAATGATGCCTATACCCAGCACACGGGTGTGGCCCGCGAACAGATCGTCGGCCGGCGCATCAGCGAGCTTTTCCCCGCGGCCATCCAGGAGTATCTGCCGCGTTTCGTGCAGGTGGTTGCTACGCAAACCCCCATCGCGTTCGAGACGTATGCGAAGGCGGTCAACCGGCACCAGCGCGTCAGCACGTTCCCGGCAGGCCCGCACCGCTTTGCCAGCATCATCGAGGACATCAGCAAGCGTAAGCTGGCAGAGGACAACCTGCAGCACGCGCAGGCCGAGCTTGTGATGGAGACCAAGCAACGCACTGCCTTGGAGGAGCGGCAGCGCCTGGCGCGCGAGTTGCACGACTCCGTCTCGCAGGCGCTGTACGGCATCTCATTGGGGATTAATACGGCGTTGCTCCTGTTCGATACAGATCGAGTCAAGGCGCGTGAGGCCCTGGATTATGCGCTCTCACTGGCGCACGGCGGGCTGTGGGAGATGCGGACCCTCATCTTCGAGCTGCGCCCCGAATCGCTGGAGATGGAGGGCTTGGTGGCCGCGCTAACCAAACAGGTGGAGGCCGTCAAGTCGCGCCATGGCATCTCGGTGGAACTGAGTCTGTGCTGCGAACCGGCGGTGCCGCTGGCGGTCAAAGAGGCATTGCATCGTGTTGCGCAGGAGGCCCTGCAGAACGCGATCAAACATGCGCGGGCCCACCGGCTGGAAGTCAGCCTGACCTGCGAGCGCAATACCCTCCGGCTCGGCATCTGCGATGATGGGATCGGCTTTGACCCGACGGCGCAATATCCGGGCCACCTGGGCCTGCGCTCGATGCGCGAGCGGGTGGCGAAGGTCGGCGGCGCCATCGAGATTGCCAGCGCACCCCGGCAGGGCACGCAAGTCCATGTTTCGGTGCCCGTCCTCGCGAGCACAGAACTCTGCGAATGATCTCAGGTTTATAACCCGTACCGCAGTGTTGCTGCGTCCAGGATTTCGTTGATCAGTTCTGCATAGCTGGTGCCCTCCGCGGCAGCCTCCAGCACCAGGTCGCTCAACCCGGGATAGAGGCCGGGCAGCGGATTGACCTCCAGGATGTAGGGCCGGTCGCCGTCATCCGCATCGAGCCGGAAGTCGACGCGCGCCACATCACGACACCCCGTCACGCGGAAGACCGCCGCAGTGAGCCGGTTGAGCTGCTCGACCAGTGCGGCGTCCAGCGGTGCAGGGCAGAGATAGTGGAAGTCGTGCGCCCACTCGGTCTTCATGCGGTTCGTGTACACCCCACCCTCGGTTTCGGGATACGCACGGAAGTCCACCTCCAGCGGCGGCAGGAAGTGCAGCCCACCCAGCACGCGTCGCGCGGTCTCATCGTCGGGCATCCGGCGTGCGACGGGTGGCCGCAGATTGCCGATCACCCCGACCGTGACCTCGCGGCCCCGAATGAAACGCTCGACCAAGATGGGCTGCTGGTAGCGCGCCAGTTGCTCGCGCAACTGCTCGCGCAATTCGCGCTCGTCGTGGACGATGGACTGCCCGCTGACGCCCATGCCCGTCCCTTCCCGGCTCGGCTTGACGAACAGGGGAAAGCGCAGATCATCGTCCAGCGGCTCATCCGCGCGCTCGAACACCTGGAACGCGGGCGTGGGCAGGTCGTGGAAGGCCAGCACGCGCTTGGTCATCGGCTTGTCGAGCGTCAGGGCGAGGGTCAGCACGCCGCTGCCGGTGTAGGGCTGGCGCAGCATTTCCAGCAGCGCGGGCACGTGCGATTCGCGGCTGTCGCCCCAATGCCCTTCGCTGATGTTGAAGCAGATATCTGGCTTCAGCCGCGGCAGCTCTTCGATGAGCGAGAGGTTGCCCTCCAGGAACGTGGCGCGGTGGCCGCCGGCCTGCAGCGCAGCGACGAGCGAGTCGACCGTGATGTCCGAATCCAGGTCATCCCACGCATCCGCGGGCATACCTTCATACTTGGGCGCGTTCCGTTTGAGGTTCGCCAGCACGGCGACGTTAAGAGGCATCCTGCCATCCTATTATCTGAGGTGATGGTTCACCGCCAAGACGCGAAGGACACAAAGATGTACCTTCTTCGTGAATCTTCGCGTCCTTTGCGTCTTTGTGGTTCAAATCCGGTGCTTGCCGTTGCCGTTCACCGGCGCAACTGTCATCGTCAGCGGCGCTGGGTCCCACGTGACGCTGCCGAGCCGGGCGTGCGTGCGATCGAAGCCTTCCGGCTTGATGTGGCTGCGCTGGCCGGCGAGCAGGCCGTATACACCGGACTGGTCCGGTTCATCGTCCGCCGCAGCGTGCTCAGGCCGGGCGACCGTGTGCCCGCTGTAGTCGTTCGGTTCATCGTAGGTCGTGATGAACCCCTCGAAGTTGCGCAGGACGACCTTGCCGGGGGCCTGGCTGATGAGGTACTGCGGCATTACCGGAATCTTGCCGCCGCCGCCGGGCGCATCCACCACGTAGGTCGGGATGGCATAACCGGAGGTGTGGCCGCGCAGGCCCTCGATAATCTCGATGCCTTTGCTGACCGTCGTGCGGAAGTGCCCCGCGCCCTCGACCAGGTCACACTGGTAGAGGTAGTAGGGCCGCACCCGGTTCCTGACCAGCTTGTGCACCAGTTCCTTCATCACCGGCACGGAGTCGTTCACGCCCGCTAGCAGCACCGTCTGCGCGCCGAGCGGGATGCCCGCGTCGGCCAGCAGGCCGAGCGCCTGGCTCACTTCCGGCGTCAATTCCTGCGCGTGGTTGAAATGGATGTTCAGCCAGAGCGGGTGGAACTGGCGCAGCATCGCGACCAGCTCGGGCGTGATGCGTTGCGGCATGAAGACTGGCACGCGGCTGCCGAGGCGGATGATCTCCACGTGCTCGATCGCGCGCAGCCGCCGCAGGATGTCCTCCAGGATTTTCGGCGGCAGTACCAGCGGGTCGCCGCCGGAGAGCAGCACGTCGCGAATCTGCGGCGTGGCTGCGATGTATTCGATCTGCCGGTCGTAGTCGCTACGGCTGAACTGCGCGGCCGCGTCACCGACGATGCGGCTGCGCGTGCAGTAGCGGCAGTAGCTCGCACATTGAGTCGTGACCAGCATCAGCACCCGGTCGGGGTAGCGATGCACGAGGCCCGGCACCGGGCTGTGGCCGTCCTCGTTGAGCGAATCCTCGTACATGCCCGCGAACGCCGTCAGTTCCCTGCCGGTCGGGATGACCTGGCGACGGATCGGGCAGTTCGGGTCGTCCGGGTCGATCAGCGACGCGAAATACGGCGTGATGTCCACGCGGAAGTGTGCGCTGCGGCAGCCTTCCACTTCCTCGGGCGTCAGATTGATGATCTGGCTCAGTTCTTCCAGGCTGTTCAGCCGGTGGCTCAACTGCCAGCGCCAGTCATTCCATTGGGCATCGGGCACGTCAGCCCAGAGCGCAGCGCGGCGCGTGCCGTGACGGTGGGGAGGCTCCTCCTGGGCGCTCTGTTGGGGAGGTTCCTCGCTTACGACTTGCAGTTCTGCAGGATTCATTCTGTCACCTCTCTGAGGTTAGTTGTCTCTTGCCTGGCTCTGGCCGGTCGTGCTCAACTTCGTTGAGCCTACCGTGCCAGAATGGTGCGGCTGCACCGCAAACGAAACCCCTGTGACCATAGATGCAAATTACGCGGCCGCGGCCGGCGTCGGATGGCGCTGGCAGCAGACCACGCAAAACTGCGGTCGCAGGGGCGATGAAATCGTGATGTATATCGGGCCCTACAGCCCATGACGCTCAACCGGAGCGCCGGGGCCGCGGTCACCCAACCTTATGTGTTCAGTTAACAGCCGCCGGGAGCTCGGCGGCTATACTGCCTCCCTTTCCTGTTCCTGGTCTTGCTTATCCGAATCACTCGTAGCATAGGGCCTTGTGCCCGTGAATACGCCCACAAGGGGTTATGCTACTCAATAATCGTCTTCTTCGTCCTCATCCAAGTCCAGGCTGTCGTCCTCGTCAGCCTCGTCCTCAATCTCCCACTCGTCGTCATCATCTTCGTCGTAGGCGAAGTATTCGAATGCCGTGCCGGGTGCTCCACACTCAGGGCACTCCTGGGGCCGCCTGCCCTGCACGCCCTCTTCGACATAACCACATTCGGCGCATTCCCATTCGCCGGTCGCCGGGGAGACATTGCCAAACTGCGCCATAGGTTGCCCTCCTGAAGGCCAGCCCGCAGGGCCATGCCAGCCGCCTGTATCCACCGTGTATCAGTTTACTCCTAAACAAGCGATACATCAGTGGTCAAGCATGCAAAAGCGCCCAGCCATCAATGGCCTTTTCGCTGCGCGCGCAAACATTGCCGGTAACTGGGGAGGTGATACAATCATTGTATGCACTTCGAAGGGTATGTCAATTTAGAACTTGGAGTCATCATGGATCGCGATCTTTACGACATCTCCACCCACGCCCGCGGCCCGGTCGGCCGTCTCCCCCTGGATGCCGAATATCTGCGCACCGCGCCGAGCGGAGAGATCTTCGGGCTGAGCCAGGACGCCGGCATGGGCTGGGACCCGCGCCGGCTGCGCGCAAAGGAGTTTCTCATCCTGAGCACGCAGGGTGGCCTGCGCGCGCCGGACGGCACGCCGGTCGCCCTGGGCTATCACACGGGACACTGGGAGGTCGGCTTGCTCGTGGAGGCCGCCGCGCGGCAGATTGCCGAGTCGGGCGCGACCCCCTTCGCCGGCTTCGTCAGCGACCCCTGCGACGGCCGCACCCAGGGCACGCCGGGCATGATGGATAGCCTGGCCTATCGCAACGACGCGGCGCTGGTCCTGCGCCGGCTCATCCGCTCGCTGCCCACGCGGCGCGGGGTGTTGGGCATCGCGACATGCGACAAGGGGCTGCCCGCGATGATGATGGCGTTGGCAGCGCAGCGGACGCTGCCCACGGTCATCGTGCCGGGCGGCGTGACGCTGCTGCCGGAGCAGGGCGAGGACGCGGGCAAGATCCAGTCGGTCGGCGCGCGCTTTGCGCACGGTCTCGTCTCGCTGGACGAGGCCGCGGACCTGGCCTGCCATACCTGTGCCTCACCGGGCGGCGGCTGCCAGTTTCTCGGCACCGCTGCGACGAGCCAGGTCGTGGCCGAGGCGTTGGGCCTGTCCCTGCTGCATTCGGCGCTCTCCCCTTCGGGCCAACCCGTGTGGCTGGACCTGGCGCGACGTTCCGCCCGCGCGCTCCTCGACCTGGAGGCCGCGGGCCTGACTACGGGCGACATCCTGACGGAGGACGCGCTCCACAATGCTATGACGCTGCACGCGGCGTTTGGCGGCAGCACGAATCTGCTGCTGCACGTCCCGGCCATCGCGCACGCGGCGGGCCTGCGCCGGCCCGTCGCCGCGGACTGGGCGGCGATCAACCGGCAGGTCCCGCGGCTGGTGGATGTGCTGCCCAACGGCCCGACCGGCTATGCGACAGTCCAGGTGTTCCTCGCGGGCGGCGTGCCGGAGGTGATGCTGCATCTGCGGCGGCTCGGCCTGCTGCGGCTCGATGCGCGGACGGTCGAAGGCTGTACGCTCGGTGAGCAGCTCGACCGGTGGGAGCACAGCGAGCGCCGTAGCCGGATGCGCGCCCGGCTGCAGGAGGTGGATGGGATCGACCCGGACGATGTCATCATGGCCCCCGATGCGGCTGCGCGCCGCGGGCTGACGAGCACCGTCTGCTTCCTCGGCGGCAACCTCGCGCCCGATGGCGCCGTCATCAAGAGCACCGCGCTGGATCCATCAGTTGTGGACCCGGACGGCGTCTACCGCAAGACCGGGCCGGCGCGCGTGTTCACTACCGAGCGTGACGCCATTGCGGCCATCAAAGGCCTGACGCCCGACCCGGTCCGTCCCGGTGACGTGCTGGTGCTGATGGGCCGCGGTCCGTTGGGTTCGGGCATGGAAGAAGCCTACCAACTGACCGCTGCGCTGCGCTACTTGCCGTGGGGCAAGGAGGTGGCGCTCATCACCGACGCGCGGTTCAGCGGGCTGAGCACAGGCGCGTGCGTGGGCCATGTCGGACCGGAGGCGCTGGCCGGCGGACCGCTCGGCCGGGTGCGCGACGGGGATGTCATCCGGCTTATCGTGGACCGGGTGAACCTGGCGGGCCGGATCGACCTGGTCGGCGTGGAGGGCGCCGTCCACGACGAAGCATGGGGCACGGCAACGCTGGCCGCGCGGCCGTCGCATCCCGATCTGCGCGCCGACCCTGGCCTGCCGGACGACACGCGGCTGTGGGCTGCGCTGCAGCAGGTCTGCGGCGGCACGTGGGGCGGCTGCATCTATGACGTGGATACAATCATCGCGCGGCTGGCGGGCTGACACAACCGTGCTTTAGGGGCGAGAGACGAGCTTCGCTCGTCTCTCGCCCCTAAAGTGTAATGTTGTTGTCACATCCTGGGCTTGAAGACCTTGCTCTGCTTCACGGCCCCATCACGGTCGTAGACCGTCCACGCCCCGACCTTCTTGCCGCGCTCGTAAGAACCTTCATCCCACAACTGGCCGTTGTCGAAGTACCGCTGCCAGGGACCGGTCTGCTGCCCATTCTCGAAGGACCCCGCCTGCAGCAACTGGCCATTATCGTGCCACCATTGCCAGAAGCCCTCAAATTGATCCTGCCGGTATTCGCCGGTCGCCTTCATCTGGCCCTTCTTATAGTAGTAAGTCCAGCGACCGTGGCGCTTGCCGCCCTGGTAGGTCCCTTCGGCGGACAGCGTGCCGTCGGCAAAGAGTTCCCGGTATGGGCCGTCGTGCGGGCGTTCAGCATTCTGCTTCACAGTCTCATCCCTCCTGTTGCAGGATAGTATAACGTCAGTTGCATTTGGGACGCCTGGAATCTGCCAAAACGCGTTTGACACGCCTGGCCGCCTGTGGCATACTGCGCACATATACACGAACGACTGTGAACCGGGCAAGTAGGCGGCGTACGGGACATCGCAGAGAGCCTCTGACAGGTGTGAGAGAGGCTGTCACCGCGTCGCTGAATGGGCCGGGGAGTTGCAGGCTGATAAGGCCGCGCCGGAGACGCCACCGTTATCAGGGCGCGCGGCATCCCTGTCTGCATATGCGCAGGGTTGCCGGTTGAGCGGGGCCGGCGCGCCGGCCCAAGCAGGGTGGCACCGCGAGGTATGCGCCGCAAACGTTGCGCCTCGTCCCTGGAATTCCAGGGACGAGGCGTGTTGTTTTTAACCAATAAAGACGTTCCGCCGGAACGTCTTTACGAATTCAGAGGAAGCAGAGGAGGGTCGAAATGGAAACCCGCAAGCGCATTTTGACTGGAGACCGGCCCACCGGCCTCTTACATCTGGGTCATTATGTGGGCAGCCTGCGCAACCGCGTGCGCCTGCAAGATGAGTACGAATGTTTCTTCATCATCGCGGACCTGCACATGCTGACCACCAAGAACACGACGGAGGATATTGCCAAAGTCACGGACAACGCGCGCGGCATGGTGCTGGATTACCTGGCCGCGGGGATCGACCCGGCCAAGTGCACCATCTTCCTCCAGTCTGCGGTCCACGAGACCTACGAGCTGGCCCTGCTGCTGGGCAACCTGGTGACGGTGCCGCGGCTGGTGCGCGTGCCGAGCATCAAGGATATGGCGCGGGCCGCCATGTTGGACGTGGAAGCCATCCCCTTCGGCCTGCTGGGATACCCGGTCCTGCAGGCCGCAGACATCCTGCTGCCCCGCGCGCATCTGGTTCCTGTGGGCAAGGATAACCAGGCGCACGTCGAGGTCACGCGCGAGCTCGCGCGGCGCTTCAACAACCTGTATGGCGAGGTCTTCCCGATTCCCGATGACCTGGTGGAGGGCGATTCGCTGCCGGGCACGGACGGGCAGGCCAAGATGAGTAAGTCCATCGGCAACACCATCTTCCTGTCCGAGGACGCGGCGAGCGTGCGCAAGAAGGTGCAGGGGATGTATACCGACCCGAACCGCATCCGTGCGGATATCCCAGGCAACGTCGAGGGCAACCCGGTCTTCACCTACCTGGATCATTTCGATCCCGATAAGGCGCTGGTGGCGGAGCTCAAGGAGCGTTACCGGGCCGGCAAGGTGGGCGATGTGGAGGTCAAGGAGCGGCTGGCGAACACGCTCAACGCGTTCCTCGATCCCATGCGCGAGCGCCGCGCCTATTACGCCTCGCAGGGCGGCCTGGTCGATGAGATCATCTACGAGGGCAGCCTGCGGATGCAGCGAGAAGCGGGGGAGACCATGCGCATCGTCAAGAAGGCGATGGGCCTGTCCAGCACCTTCAACCGGATTGCCCGCAAGGCGGAGGATCGAGCCAAGAAGCTGGCGAAGACCGGAGCTGCCGCCGCGACGCGGACCGGCGAGTCAGCATGATCCAGACCGGCCGGGCGGCGCTCGCTGGACGAGCGAGCGCGAGCGGCACAGCCCGTTTTGCGGCACGGCACTGCGCGGACCGACAACCACCGGACGGGCGGCCTGCGGTGCATCCCGCGCACTACCGGCAAGCATTGAGGCTGACGGCCTTAGGGCTGACGGTGGCGTCGGTCGGCTACGGCACGTCGGGCGGCGCGCTCTCGGACGAGGTGGATGCCGCCTATCGCGCCGCGGTCGCAGAGGTCGTTGGCTGCGGCTGCAACCTGTTGGACACCGCGCCCAGCTATCGCGCGCAGCGGAGCGAATTGGCGCTGGGTCGTGCGATCGCAGACCTCGTAGAGGCCGGCGCGTGCCGCCGCGATGAACTCGTGGTAATGAGCAAGGGCGGGCTGATTCCGTATTACCTGCAGCGGCCTGCGGACCCCGCCCAGTATGTGTACGATGCTTTTGTGCGCAGCGGCATCGCGGACCCGGAAGACCTGGCCGGCGGCATCCACTGCCTTGCGCCCAGTTTCCTGGCCCAGCAGGTGACCTGGAGCCTGCGCAACCTGGGTCTGCGCGCACTGGATATCTACTTCATACAGAACCCGGAGATTCAACTGGCGTTCGTGGACCGGGCGACCTTCCGCAAGCGCATGCAACTGGCCTTCGCCGCGCTGGAGGAGGAGGTGGCCGCGGGCCGCGTCGGCTGCTACGGCATCGCGACCTGGGAAGGGCTGCGCCGCGCGCCGGTCTCCCCGGACTACCTGAGCCTGGAGATCATGCTGCGGCTGGCTGCGGAGGTCGCCGGGCCTGACCACCACCTGCGGGCCATCCAACTGCCGGTCAACCCGACCATGCCGGAAGCGCAGACCTTGCGCAACCAGCCAGTGCGGAACAGCGTCCTCACCGTGCTGGATGCTGCGCGCGATCTGGGGGTGACGGTGATCGCGAGCGCGGTGCTGGGGCAGGGTGCGCTGTCTGACCGGCACGCGGCGGTGCTGGCCGACACATTCCCGCGGCTGGACGGCCTGGCGCCGCGCGCCTTGCAGTTTGCGCGTTCGCTGCCGCAGGTCACGGCCGCGCTGTTCGGTAGCCTGAACCCTGTGCACCTCCGGCAGACCCTTACCGTGAGCGCGGTCGCGCCGGATCCGGAGCGCGCGCTGCGCGCCGCGCAAATCCTCGCAAGGTAGTTACATGGAATCACGGAATCAACGGAGCACGCGGAAGAGTGTCTCAGGCAGGTTGAGCCGAAATGCAGATTGAAGCAGTCCTTTTCGACCTGGGCGATACGCTCGTGGACCTGGGCGAGGGGCGCGGGAGCTACGAAGCTCGGCTGCTGCTGCGCGCGGGGCATGTGCATGACGTGCTGGCCGGGCAGGGCGTGGCCGGGCTCCCCGGCCGCGCGCATTTCGCGGCGGCGCTGGCCGAGGACAGCGAGGCACAGTACCACGCGGCCCTGGCCGAACTGCGCGGCATCGACATCTACACGGTGATGGCGCGCTTTCTCGCGCGGCAGGGCCTGCCCGTGAACGACGAACTTGTCGAGGCGGCCAGCACCGCTTATTGTGTCGGCGGAGGCGGCCCAACCGCGCCGCTGAGGCCCGGCGCGCTGGAAGTCTTGCAGACGCTTCATGCCGCAGGGTATCGCCTGGGCGCCATCTCCAACACGGTACAGCCCGCGCGGTTCATGGCCGACTCGCTGGTGCGCCGCGGGCTGGCGCCTTATTTCAGCGTGCAGGTCTACTCATCGGAGGCGGGCGTCGCCAAGCCGCACCCCGACATCTTCCGCCGCGCGCTGGACCTGCTGGGTGTTATGCCGGAAGCCGCCGTCTACGTGGGCGACCGGCTGGTCGCGGATGTCGGCGGCGCACATGCGGCAGGGATGCGCGGCGTGCTCATCGAGGTGGATCACCGCGTCGAGCAGCACTCGGAGATTGTGCCGGATGCCCGGATTCGGGAACTGGCCGAACTGCCTGCCGTCCTGCAGGGGTTTTCAAGGCAAGGAGGAACCGATGGATCACCCGAAGAACTACCTGATTGACATGGACGGCGTGCTGGTGACAGGCGGCACGCTGATTCCTGGGGCCGACCTGTTCATCGAGCGGCTCAAGGCAGCGGGCAAGAAGTTCCTCGTGCTGACCAACAACCCGCGCTACACGCCGGGCGACCTCGCCTATCGCCTGCAGAGCATCGGGCTGAACGTGCCTGCGGAGGGGATTTTTACCTCTGCGATGGCAACGGCTCACTTCCTCCACGCGCAGCGGCCGAACGGCACTGCCTTCGTCATCGGCGACAGCGGGCTGACCTGGGCCATACACAGCGCCGGGTACGTCATCACCGACCGCAACCCTGATTACGTGGTGCTGGGCGAGGCGGCCAGCTACTCGCTGGAGAGCCTGACCCATGCCATCCGGCTCATCCAGGCGGGCGCGCGCTTCATCGCCACGAATCCCGACCCGAGCGGCCCTTCGGAAGCGGGCACGGTTCCGGCCTGCGGTGCGGTCGCCGCGCTCATCGAGCGCGCGAGCGGCGTCAACGCCTTCTTCGTCGGCAAGCCCAATCCGCTGATGATGCGCATCGCGCTCAACCACATCGGCGCGCACTCGGAGGAGACGGTCATGGTGGGCGACCGGATGGACACCGACATGATTGCCGGCGTGCAGACCGGCATGGACACCATCCTCGTCCTCTCCGGCGTGACGCGGCGGGAGGATATCGAGCGATATCCCTACCGGCCGATGGCGGTCGTAGGCTCGGTGGCCGAAATCGAGGTATAGACGAGGCCTCACCCCCCGACCCCCTCTCCTGCCGCGTAGCGGCGGGAGAGGGGGAGTTGACAAGAGGTTTCTCCCCTCTCCTGAAGGCCGCAGCCTTCAGGAGAGGGGGTGCGAGCGAAGCTCGCCCAGGGGGTGAGGTCACTTCCCCAGCCGCGCCTTGAGCGCCGCGGTCAGCGCGGGCACCACCTGGAACAGGTCGCCCACGATGCCATAGTGCGCGGCTCCGAAGATGGGCGCGTCCTTGTCCTTGTTGATCGCTACGATCACCTTCGCACCGCCGATGCCGGCCAGGTGCTGGATCGCGCCGGGGATGCCGCACGCAATATACAGGTCGGGCCGCACGATCTTGCCCGTCTGCCCCACCTGGTAGTTGTACGGCACCCAACCCCCATCCGTCGCGGCGCGCGATGCGCCGATCGCGCCGCCGAGCACCTCGGCCAGCTCGCGCAGCGGCTCGAATCCTTCCGGCCCCTTGACCCCGCGGCCGCCCGCCACGATGATGCTGGCGTTCTGTAGGTCCACATCGCCCGCGCCCGCGCTCTCGAACTCCAGGATCTCCTCGCCTGCCGCCGGCCCGCTCAGGTTTACGGCCAGCGGCACGACCTCGCCCGTCCGCGCGGCATCGGCCGCGGGCATCGGGTAGGAGCGGCTGCGCACGGTTGCCATCTGCACCGCGTCGCGGAAGGTCACAGTGGTCAGGATGTTGCCGGAGTAGACCGGCCGCTCGGCCTGTAACTTGCCGTCCGCAGCCAGCGATACCTCCTGCGCGTCCGCGGCCATGCCGAGGCGCGCCTGTGCGGCTGCCAGCGCCGCGACCTCGCGTGCGCCGACGACCGCGGGTGCGAGGATGATGCGCGGGTGCACCGCGTCGATCGCGGCCTTGAGCGCGGCGGCATACGCGCCCGTGCGGTACTGGGCGAAAGCGGGCGCATCGGCCACCAATACCCGGTCCGCGCCGTATGAGATGGCTTCCTGCGCGATCCTGCTGACGTTCTGGCCAACCACGACGGCCACGACCGGCACGCCGAGTGTGTCACCGAACTCGCGCGCCTTGCCGAGAATCTCCCACGAGACGAGCTTGGCCTGCCCCCCGAACTGGTCTACATAAACAAGAATGCTCATCGTTCTCCTCCGCGTCCCTATACGACCTTCTCGGCAATCAGCCTGTCGGCCAGCAGCGCAGCCTGCTCCGCTGGGGTGCTGCCCTGGATGAACTCAACCTTGCCCCCGCGCGCGGGCGGCTTGCGCAGGTTCGACCAGCGCACCAGCCCGGCCTCCGCACCGATGCGGCTCAGGTCCAGCCCGGGCAGGTCCGCCGCGGCGGTGGCCGGATACTGCATCCGCGACGCCTTGCGGATGCCCATGAAATTGGGGTAGCGCGGTTCGTTGATTTCGATGCTGACGGTGATGACCGCAGGGAGCGTGGCGCGGACCGTCTGGATGCCCTCGTCCATCATACGGCGCGCGGTGATGCTGTCCTCGGTCAGCTCGATGACCTTCACGACGTTGGCGATGAATGGCACGCCCAGCTCCGCGGCGAGACCCGGTCCAACCATGCCGCTGTTGCCATCCACCGACTGTTTGCCGGTCAGCACGAGCTTGTAATCGCCAAGCTGCCGGATGGCCTGGGCCAGGATGTGCGCGGCGCCCCATGCGTCGCTGCCCTCGAAGGCCGGGTCCGACAGGAGGACGGCCTCCTCGACGCCCATCGCGACGGCCCGCTTGAGCGCCTCGATGGACTCCTCGCCGCCCACGGTCAGCACGGCCGTCGCGCCGTCGTACCGCTCTTGAAGCGACAGTGCTTCTTCGACGGCAAACTCATCCCACGGGTTCATCACCATTGTCACGCCCAGGTTGCCGGTCCCTACATCCTGGGGCCGCACCTCCGTAAGCTGTTCGGTGTCGGGTGTCAGTTTGACACAGGCGACAAACTTCATGCGCATAACCTCCTTGTCAATAGTCCGCAGGTCGCGGGACTTGTCTTATCAGTTTGCCCGCCGCACAATCTCGCCCAGCGACACGCTGTCACCGAGCGCGCGGCCCGCCGCATCCACGGCAGGCAGCCGTACCATGTTGAGCGGTTGGTAGACGCCTGTCACCAGCCGGTACGTGCCGGGAGCCAGGCTGGCCGGCACATTCAGGATCACCTCATCTGCGACCGTATACCCGCGGGGCCACGTACTCGTCGGCATTCGACCGCCGGTCGGCTGCTGGTCGCGCTGCACGACAATCTGTCCCTGCGCATCCAGCAAGTGCACGAACACCGTGTAGTCATCCGCCGGCGGCTGGATGGCCTGCCAGTACATGCGGATGGTCACCTGGCTTTGACCCTCTGTCACGGTATAGCCCAGCAGGGTCAACTGCTCTCCGAAATCGGTGTTCGCGCGGTGCGCCACATCCTGCGGCATGACATCCGGCGCGCGGGCCGGCGCAATGCGGCCGATGGTCTGCGGCGTGCCGAGATGTTGCAGTTGCGGGTCAATCGTGTATGCGCCCGCTACCAGCGAATAGGGCGCGCGGCCCAGTGCGTTCAGCGTGACGCGGTGCTCATCGCGCAGCACTTCGCCGGGTCGCCACAGATTGGTGGGGTAGTAGGCCCCGCCGGGCCGCTGATCGCTCTGGCCGAGGACCGTTCCGTCCGCATCTACCACGTGGACGAACGTGGAGTAGACGCGTGCCATTTTGCGTTGCGGCTGCCAGTATAGGGTCACGGCCAGGGTGCCGCCCGCGGTTGCCATCGTTGGGTCGAGATCATAGCCCACCAGTTTGAGTGCATCGGCGTATGCCAGCGCAAGCGGCCGGTCGGGTGCTTTGCTCACTGCCGGTCCCACGATACGCATCAGCAGGCCGAGCCGGCCCTCTCCTGCGGTCGCCGCGGGCAGGAGCGGCCCTTGCTGCGCGAACTTCACGCTTAGCCCCGGCATCTGCTTGATAGCATAGACAGGCCGACCGGTGCGCAGCGCGCGACCGATGACCTGGCTCACGTTCGCCCACTCATCACCGGGCTGCAGGCCGGGGAACAGCCCCACCAGGTCGGGCCGGACACCCTCCACGTACTTCAGATACCACTGTGGGACCATCTCGTCCCGGTCATTGGACAGGAGCAGGCTGCCTTCCGGGATGGGCTGGCTGAGGATGCCTTCCCAGGTCGTACGTGCCGCCTGGTCGCCGCTGCGATCCACGCGCGCGAAATTGCCGGTGAGCAGCAGCACGGCCAGCACCAACAACAAGAGCGGCGCAAGCAGGTGAACCGGTGAGCCGGAGCCGCTCACATCTTCATCTGCGGCCGCCCGGTGGGTGCGAAAGGCGGCCGGCGCAGCTGCCAGGAGCTGTGCCAGTGCGCTTGCACCGAGTACGACCCACAGGCTCCAGACCAGGTACGCGGGGATGAAGAAGACGTGGATATCTCCGATGCCGTAGACCAGGTTGAAGGCGATGATTGCCAGGAAGGTCAGCACGAGCAGGGGCGTCACCGGGTTGCGCCGCCGCGCCGGGCTTACGAACGTCCAGAGCAGCCCGACCAGGCCGAACAGCACGCCAAGCAGGGTGAATTCGCCGGTGAAACGGCTCCACAGCCCCACAATCTGCGCCTGCGTCTGTGCGCCGATTTGTAGCGCGCCCCCGAATGAGCTGCCCGTCACATGGGCGATGAATCCGGCAAAGGTGGCATCGTAGAGGGCGAGCGTCTCCCCGGGGCCGAGCGGAATCTGGTTATACGCCGCGGCTGTGGCGCGCAGCGGGATGTACAGGTAGAACAGCAGGGGCGCGAGCAGGCAGAGCAACAGCAGGGCCAGCGCACCGCCGCTGTAGACCGTGCGGCGGGTTGGTGCTGGAATGGGGCGTAACGTCTGCCAGATGAAGACCAGCATCGCGGGCACCAGCAGCAGTATCGCGCGGTGATGCGTCAGGCTGAGGCCGTAGAGTGCAGCGACCAGGAGCGCCCGGCCGCGGCCTGCCGGCTCTCCCGCGTGCGGGGCCCAGCTCAGCAGGGCCAGCAGCACCGCGGCGACAAAGACCGCATGCAGCGAGTAGACCTCTGCGACGATGGACTGCGACCAGAAGGTGGGCGTCACCGCGAAGACGAGCGCGGCGGCCAGTGCGGCCAGCCGCCGGTACGTCAGGCGTGCGACACCGGCCAGCAGGCGCAGCGCCAGCAGGTACATCAGTCCGGTTGTTACAGCACCCCAGACTGCTGAGAACAGGTTCATGCGCCACGCGGGGTCATGCCAGGGCAGCAGATGGGTCCAGAGCCAGCCGAGCGCGAGGTAAAGCGGGTAGCCGGTGGGGTGGGTAAAGCCGCCGAGCCACGCGGCGAACTGGAACTCTGCACTGTCGCCCCACAACAGGCCGGGCGCGAGCGTTCGCAGATACAGCCCGAATGCCAGTAGCCCGGCAGCGGCAGCGAGGATGAGGTCTGCGGTGACTGCTGCCCGCGGTTGCGCAGCCGGGCGACTGCTCGGGGCAGCGAAGCTTAGGTTCACCGGCCCAGCTCCACCCAGTCCACCGCGGCCGCCAGCGTGCGGAAGTCGCCCGCCACGCGTATGAAGGCGTCGGGTGCGATGGCTTCGGCTGCGGAGCCGGGCGGTGCGCCCTGCACGCCGACGAGGGCATGGGCCTGTCCCGCCAGCTCGTCGACCCCGGCCACAGCCGATCCGACGCCGCGTAGCGCGGCCACGGCCGCGGGCGTGAGGTTGGCGGTTGCTGCGCCCTTCGTCGCCAGCACGACGATGCGCCCTGCGGGGATGCGCTGGAGGTAGGCGGAAAGCCTGTCGGCCTCATGGGTGTTCGCCGTCGTATCGAACCCGGCCTTGTCCAGCAGCGCGCCGGTGCGCTCGTCGAGCACCGCGACGTTGTAGCCGGCCCGGCCCGCAGACGCGTCAATCGCCGCGCCGTCTGCAGCCGTCGCCGTGATGTACGCCTCGCTGAAGGCATGCACATCGAGGTTGACCGGGCTGGTGATGTCCGTCGCGCCGATGACTGCGCGGCTCGTCGCATCCGGGAAGGCGGTTCGGGGGCTGACGGCCCAATCGAACCGCATTTCGATGGTGTTCGAGCCGCAGTGCAGGCCGGCTACCCACTGCTCAATGGTCTGCCAGCCCGGGTTGAGCGGGTGGGCCAGGCCCATCTGCTTGCCGTTGACGTAGAACGACACCGACTGCGGCGCCGCGCCATCGTAGGCCAGCGGCGCAATGTGCACCTTGAGGGGATATGCGCCGCCGGCGATGCAGAAGTCGCTCGTGCAGCGATCCTGCGGCATCGGCAGGTAGAGGTAGGCCGTCTGGCCGGTTGCCCAACTGGCTGTCGTGCCGTACGGCTGTTCGGCCAGGGCCAGATCCCAGCCCGCGCCCAGGTAGGGTTCGGTCCCCGGTGTGCCGGCATCCAGGCGGAAGGGGAAGGGCACGGTCGGCTGCTCGACCCGGTAGACCCGGTAGCCGTCGGCCTCCCATAGGGGCTCATCCTCCAGCGGCAGGACATCGAACGCGTAGGCTTCGGTGCGCTGCCAGGTGTCCTGGTACGGGTAGCGGCCCGCGATGGGCGGCGTCGTGATGAAGTAGCGCACGTTGTACAGCGCCATCAGCTCGCCGGCCTGCGCCCGCGCCGCAGCATCGACTTCGGGCGGCACATCCTCGTACATCTCCAGCGCGGTGAGCGCCTGGAACAGCGGGATGCGCTTGAAATAATCCATCTTGAAGTCGGGCGCGCGGCTGATGTTGCCGCCGAGCATCGCCTTGCCGTGGTCGGTCTGGAAATATTGGAGGTTCGTCTGCTCGCTGCCGAAGACGCCGAAGCTGTTGCGCCAGCCGAGCGGCAGTTGCAGGATGGTGAACTCGTCGCGGCTGGCCGCGATGTTCTCGTAGACCGCGGGGACGCGCGCATCGGTCGTCGGCAGCGGGGCGGCCAGATGCTCAGTCAGGATGAGGATGACGATGGTAGCCACAGAGAGCACAGAGAACATTGAGTTTTGGAGAGAGCTTCTGGTAGAATGTTTTCCCTCAGATGCAGCGGCCGTGCCGAGCGAAACATCCACCTCTCTGTTTCCTCGGTGTCCTCTATGGCTCAACAACCACCCCACGGCGTATGCGGCGAGCACGGCCAGCGCGAGCATCAGGATGACGCTGTTGCGATTAGGCGCACGGTTGCCGTTGATGACCGGGATGAAGTGGAGCAGCGCGAAGGGCAGCGGAAATGTCACCCCCTCGGGCAGCAAGCCATCGAGGCTGAACCGGAAACGCCCGTTGACCTGCAGCAGCGGCCCCAGTGCCAGGATGCCGAACACGAGCGCGCTCCACGCCCAGGCCGCCACGCGGCGCCGGCCTACCCAGGCGCCCACCAGCGCCAGCGCCAGCGTCACCCAGCCGAGGAACACCGTGTTGATGTCTCCGAAGCGGCCCTTACCTTCCTCCACTGCGCGCAGCGCCGGCTGCCAGTCGCCCTCGGCGCGCAGCAGCGGATTGAGCGCGGTCGGCGTGACCAGCCCCACCAGGTCTGCGCTCAGCTTGATGCTCTCCCCCCAGCCCTCCAGCGCATAATCCCCGCGGGTAAACTCGCGTGCCACCGGCAGCAGCACGGGCAGCCAGAGCACCCCGGCCACAACAGCAGCGATGACCAGCCGGCCCAGCGCTGCCCAGCGCAACCGGAGGCTGCGCCATAGGGCCACAAGGATGATTAGCGAGAACAGTGCGAGGAACGAGGCGAAGATCATCTCCGCCAGCGCGGCGAGCGCGAAGAACAGCCCTGCCAGCAGCGCGTTTTTGAGCCGGGGCTCACGCAGCGTCTTGACCAGGTAGAGCGCGTAGAACGGCAGCCACTGCGTCGTGACCATGTCATAGTGGCCGAGCGCGGCGTAGACGGCCCGGTTCGAGGCAAACGCGTAGATGATTCCTGCGACGAAGGCTGCCAGCACCGCATCCCGACGCGTCAATCGCCGCGCGCGGACAGAATCGCCCAGCAGATAGCGGGCCAGCAGGTACGTTCCGATCCCGCTCAACACCGTCGCCAGGAGCAGGGTGATGTTGCTCGCCAGGGGCACGTTCCCTGCCAGCTGCAACGGCAGGGCAATCAGCGCGTTGAAGAAGTTGTAGGTGTAAAGAATCAGGTCGATGCCAAGTGGGAACCAGATCAGGTTGCTGTGCAGGGGGCTGGTCTGCAGGTCCAGCAGCGCGTGCTTGAAGTACCAGATGTTCCAGGCGAAGGTGGACTCATCGAACGCCCAGGTCGCGGTGCCGGGCAGGCGCGTGCTGAGATGTGCGGCCAGCGGCCAGGTCAGGACCAGGGCCAACAGCACGAACAGCCCCAGTACAGCCCAGGCGGCGGCATACGGGGAGGTGCGGCGCACCTGTGCGGCGGGTTGCGTCGGGCCGCTGGGAAGGGTGTTCTCGGAGCTGCGCATGGCCGCATGATAGCATACGCGCGGCGAACGGGCAAAGGCAGGCGGTTATGAGGAAGGACTCCGATCCATTGCATTCTGCGGCTTTTGGCGTTCTTGGATGATGAGCTATATCTTGAGCGTTTTCCGCCCCAGCACCCACCGGTGGTGCGACCAGATTTGCTTGACCCGCCAGGGCAGCCGCCAGCGTTCCAGCCAGGCATACTTCATCACGCGCTGGTAGAGGTCGGGGTCGCGGCCCAGGTAATAATCCATCGTGGACCAGCGCCAGCCTTCGCCGCTGAACTTGCCCTGGAGTTTTGCGGACCGGATGCCCAGCTTGCCGAGCAGTTCGCGGGCAGGCATGACGGTGTCGGGCCACGGCGGGGTGTCCAGCACGCCCTGCTCCAGGATTTCGACGCCCTGCGCTTCGAGCTGCCGCCGGAGCAGGCCGATGTCGGTCCACTTCTCGTCGATCTCCTTGACGAACTCCGGCTCCACGATGTGCTTGCGCACCTGGTAGCCGACCTGCACCGGATTGGGTGTGGCGACGAAGACGAGGCAGTTGCTCACCCGCACCAGCTCACGCAACAGCGCCGCGGGGTCGGCCAGGTGCCAGAGTGCGGCCCAGTTCCAGGCGAAGTCGAAGCTGTTGTCCGGGTAAGGCAGATGCGCCCAGTCCGCCACGAGGTCGGCCCGGACAGGCAGATTCAACTCCTCCCAGATGCGCCGGACGCCGTCCAGCCGCACCGGGTCATCATCGGCCAGCGTCACGGGGCATTTGATGCGCGCCAGGTGGACACTGTTGATGCCGCTGACGCCGGCCATGCCGTAAAGCGGGGCTTCGAGGACCGTATGGAAGCCGTAGCGTCCCTTGATGCGGAGCAGGAAGTCGTTGAGGACGAACCGCTCATAGACGAGGCCGAGCCCCTCGTTGTAGTCCGTCATGTACTTGAGCCAGTTAGGTTCGGTGGACATAGTTCCTGTCATCATGTGTGCTGATTTTGGGGCAGTCTACCATGCTGCCGCGCTTCTGACAACGCGGTTGCCCATCGCTTTACACCCCGCAACCGTCTGCGCTACAATCGGGCCATGAATGACACACCTGCCGGGCCTGTCCTGATTACGGGCATCGCCGGCTTCATCGCCTCACACCTGGCCGAACGGCTGCTGAGTCTGGGCGTGCCGGTGCGCGGCACTGCTCGGCGGCCCGCTGCCGCAGGCTGGCTGGCGGAGCAAGGCGCGGAGGTGCTGCCCGCAGACCTGTTGGACCCGCCTGCCCTGGCCCGCGCCGCAGATGGCTGCCGCACGATCGTGCACGCGGCCGCCTGGACGGGCGGGCCGGAGACCCCGCCGGATCTGGCCTGGCGTACCAATGTCGATGGCACGGCCAACGTGATTGCGGCTGCCGAGGCCGCGGGAGTTGCGCGGTTCGTCTACATCAGCAGCGTGGCCGTTTACGGCGTGAACAAGGCCCCGCTCATCGACGAGGCCGCGGCCACGCCGCGCGTGGGCCAGGCCTACCCGGACAGCAAGATCACCGCGGAGGCGCTGGTGCGTGGCAGCCGTTTGCCGTCTGTCATCATCCGTCCGGCCTCCACTTACGGCCCGCGCGGGGACGCCTGGACACTCGGCCCGATCCGGCAGATCAAGGCGGGGCGACTCGTCCTGCTCGGCCGCGACACGGGGTTGGTGACGCCGGGGTACATCGACAACGTGATCGACGGGCTGTGGTTGGCGCTGACCCATCCCGCCGCAATCGGTGAGACGTTCAACCTGTGCGACGACCGCGCGGTGACCTATCGCGAGTTCTATCTGGCCTACGCGCGGATGCTGGGGCTCGACCGGTTGCCGGCAGTGCCCGGTTGGTCCGCCAGCCTGGCGCGGCTGCCCGCAGCCAACTGGCTGCGGGCACGGATGGGCCGCGCGCCGGTCGGCCCGTGGAGCCTGCACTTCCGCCGTAATCCATCGCAGTTCAGCATCGCCAAGGCCCGGCGCCTCCTGGGCTACACGCCCCGCATCGACTTCGCGACCGGGATGTGCCTTACGGAAGAGTGGCTCCGCGCCGACGGGTATCTGGACTGAGCTAGGTAGGGAACTCCTGACGGCTCACCAGGAATGCCAGGTGTCTTGGAGTCGAGGCTTCTGCCGGTTAGGCTGCCTGAGTGCGTATACACCCTAACCGGCTAAAGTCTCGACTCCAACCTGCGCTGCGGTGCCATACCTGAAATTCCTGGGCGGTTCATGCTGCCGCTTGTCCGAAGCCTGTTTTTCGGCTATACTTGGCCGCATGCGAGTGTACCTGGAGTCTCTCGGCTGCCGGTTGAACTACGCCGAGATGGCTGCGCTGGGCCGCAAGCTGGCGGCTGCAGGGCATCATCTGGCTGAGTCCGCGGCCGAGGCCGATATTTGTGTCGTCAACAGTTGCGCGGTGACAGGCGAAGCTGCCCGCCAGAGCCGCCAACTGGCACGGCAGCTTGCGCGCGCCAACCCTGCGGCCAAGCTCGTCGTGACCGGCTGCTATGCCACGCTGGAAGGCGAAACCGTCGCAACGCTGCCCAACGTGCAGCTCGTCGTCGGCAACACGCGCAAGGATGACCTGCTCGCGCTGCTTGAAGAGCAGGTTGCAGGCTCGCTTTCTTCGGGCCAACCTGAAACTTTCAACCTGAAACCTTCAACTGCGTCTGCGCCGCAAGGCGGTCGCACGCGTGCCTTCATCAAGGCGCAAGACGGGTGTCGCAACCATTGCACATTCTGCATCGTGACAGTGGCACGTGGGGAAGAGCGCAGCCTGCCGCCCGGCGAGAACGTGGCCGAGGTCAACGCGCTGCACCGGGAGGGCTACCAGGAGGCCGTCATTACCGGCGTCCATCTCGGCGGCTATGGGTCGGACCTCGGCAGCGACCTGCGTGCGCTTGTGACCGCCCTGCTCGCCGGAACGCGCATCCCGCGGCTGCGGCTGTCGTCGCTGGAGCCGTTCGACCTCGCACCGGACTTCTTCGAGCTGTGGCAGTTGGCCCCTGACCGGCTCATGCCGCATCTGCACCTGCCCGCACAGTCGGGCAGCGATGCCATCCTGCGCCGCATGGCGCGGCGCAACCGGGCTGCGGAGTTCGAGGCGCTGGTCGAGACGGCGCGCGCCCGCATCCCTGGTCTGACAGTGACGACCGACCTGATCGCCGGCTTCCCCGGCGAGACGGAGGCGCATTTTGCTGAGACAGTTGCGTTTGCGCGGCGCAACCGCTTTGCACATATGCACATCTTCCCGTACTCTGCGCGCGAGGGTACGGCCGCCGCACGCTTTGCGGGGCAGGTGCCTGCGGAGGAGCGCAAACGCCGTGTGCGCATCCTGCATGAGCTGGATGCGGAGTTGGGGCAGGCCGTGCGCGCCGGTTTCGTGGGACAGGTGCGGCCGGTGCTGTGGGAGCAGCCGCTCCATGCACAGCCGGAGAGCGGCCTGGTGACGTGGGCCGGGCTGACCGACAATTACCTGCGTGTGCTGGCGACGGCACCAGCGGGCGCAGACCTGCATAACCGCATCACGGCGACGCGGCTGGTGGGCCTGCAGGGCGACGACCTGACCGGCACAATGGTGTAGTGAGTTAATCAAGGAGCAGTACCCGTGACACTTGAAGAACGTCTGGATGCGGACTTGAAAGAGGCGATGCGCAGCGGCGATACGACCCGCAAGCTGGCTATTCGCGCCGTCAAGACGGCCATCATGGAAGCCAGGGTCTCAGGGAAGGAGCAGCACGCGCTCAGCGAGGATGAGGTCCAGAAGATCATCCAGAAGCAGGTGAAGCAGCGCCGCGACAGCGTGGCCGAGTTTGCCAAGGGCGGCCGCACCGACCTGATCGCCAAAGAGGAAGCCGAGATTGCGGTCCTCGAGGCGTATCTGCCGAAGATGATGGACGAGGCCGAGATTCGGGCCCGCGTGCAGGCCGTCATCGCAGAACTGGGCGTGACCGACATGAAGGGCATGGGGCCGGTCATGAAGCGACTGACGGTTGAGCTGCGCGGCCTGGCCGACGGCCAACTGGTCAATCGCATCGTACGCGAGCAGCTGACGCAGTAGGGGCATGTCTTGACGACCGCAAACCGCGGGCCTGGAGTGGATGGGCCTCGTCCGGATTGGCGTACGTTTCAGTCACAGGATATCCCGTGGCCGACGCGGCTGCGCGTGTTCGCCATCTGGCTGGTTGTTGCGCTGTTGATGATCGCCATCCTGGTTGTGCGCCTGCCCCTGAGCGGGCAGGTGACGCTCCGGGTGGGCGATGTCGCGCCGCGCGATATTGTGGCCCCGCGCCAGGCAACTTATCTGAGCGACATCCAGACCGAGCAGCGCCGTACGCTGGCCGCCAACGCGGTCGCGGATGCCTATGATCCGCCGCAGGCGCGGATTGGCCGCCAGCAACTCCTCCTTGCCAGCCAAATCCTGGACTACATCACCTCTGTCCGCAGCGACAGCTATGCGGATAACGCGGCCAAGACGGACTACATCCGGGCCATCGTCGGGCTGGACCTGCCCGCTTCGGTCATCAACCGCATCCTGGTGCTGCCGGAAGCCATGTGGGAGCGCGTTGCGGGCGAGGTGCCGGTCGTGCTCGAACAGGCGATGCGCGCCGATATCCGCGAGAACAACCTGGCCGACGAGCGGCGCAAGGTGGCCGCCCGCGTCCGGCTGGACCTGGCCGACGAAGATGCCACTGTGGTCAGCGAGATCGTCCAGGACCTGCTGGTCCCCAACAGTTTCTTCAATCTGGAGCGCACCGAGGAACGCCGCGAGGCTGCGCGCAACGCGGTCGAGCCGGTCAGCGCGACGGTCGAGCGCAACGAGATCATCCTGCGCAGCGGGGACATTGTCACGGAGCAGGATGTCGAGGCGCTGCGGGCACTGGGCTTGCAGCAAAGCGGTTGGTCCTGGCGCGAAGTTCGCGCCGCGGCCAGTTTCGTCATGCTGCTCATCGTCGTCTTTCTCTATTATCTCTGGCGGCAGGAACCGCTCCTATGGTTGCGAACGCAGCAGATGCTGCTGGTTGCCTTTGCATTCATCGTCTTCACTTTGACAGTGAAGGCCATGCTGCCGGCGCGCGCGCTGCTGCCTTATCTTGTGCCGTACGCGGCGCTGCCCATTATCCTGGCGATTGCTGTGAACCTGCGCGTGGCACTGGTGACGATTGGGCTGTTCACGCTTATGGTCGGCTGGATTTCAGCCGGCAGCCTGGAGTTGATGGCGTTCGCGATGTCCGGCGCGCTGGTCGGTGCGCTCAAGCTGCGGCGGAGCGACCGCATGATCAACTTCGCCTGGGCCGCGCTCTATGTATTGGTCTCCAACCTGCTGGTCGTCGCTGTGTTCCGCATCGGCGCCGGCGCCTGGGATTGGCGCGGCCTGCTGGAGCTGTCGGTCGCCTCGTTCGTCAACGCGGTGATTACGGCCACCGTCATCCTCATGGGACTGTACCTGATCGGCGCGCTGTTCGGCATCACCACGCCCGTGCAGTTGCTGGAGATTTCGCGTCCCACCCATCCCCTGTTGCGCCAGTTGTTGTTGAAGGCGCCGGGCACATATCATCACACGCTGATCGTCAGCAACATGTCAGAGCGCGCCGCGGAAGCCATCGGCGCAGATGCGCTGCTGACGCGCGTCGGGGCCTACTATCATGATGTCGGCAAGACCATCCGGCCTTATTTCTTTGTCGAGAACCGCACGGAGGGCGCGGACCCGCACAGCCGCCTCGACCCGTACACGAGCGCGCAGGTCATCATCACGCACGTCAAGGACGGCATCGAGCTGGCACGCAAGTACCGGCTCCCCGAACGCATCATCGAGTTCATCCCACAGCACCAGGGTACGCTGTTGGTCTCCTACTTCTATCACCAGGCCGTCCAGCAGGCCGGCTCTGCGGAGGCTGTGGACCAGGCGCAGTTTCGTTATCCTGGTCCCCGGCCCCAGACACGGGAGACTGCTATCACTATGCTGGCGGACGGCGCGGAAGCCACCGTCCGGGCGCGGCATCCGGCCTCTATCGAGGAGCTGGAGCAGATTGTCGGGGAGAGCATCCAGAATCGCCTGCTGGCCGGGCAGCTTGACGATTGTCCGTTGACGATGGCCGACCTGGCAGGCATCCGTCAGGCGTTTGTCGATGTGCTGCGCGGCCTGCATCATCCCCGCGTCGCCTATCCGTCCGATATGGCTACGCAGGCTCCGGTAGCCATTACGCCGCTTGCCGCCGTGGACGAGGATGCGGTCAACAGTCCGCCCGCGATCCCGCCTTCGAACAATGGGGATGTCCAGGGTGCCATGCCTGCGCCAGGGGAACAGGAGAAAGCGTCAGATAATGGCCGAGCAACCGAAACCGATGACGAGCCCGTCTTCTAGCGAGGAACCGGCGGAGGAGCCGATCGTCGTGGAGGTCGATGATCTCTATGCCGATGCGGTGGATGACCGTGACCTGGCGGCTGCCATCGCTGCGACGCTCGCGGCAGAACAGCACGCTGGCGACGCGGTGACCCTCGTTGTCACCTCAGATGAAGCTATCGCGGAACTGAACCTGCATTACCGGGGCGTCGATGGGCCGACGGATGTCCTGTCGTTCCCCGCGCAGGAACCCACCCCCGGGTTCGTCAGCGCGCCGGAGATGAGCGGTTATCTGGGCGACATCGTGATTGCGTTCCCTTACACGCAGCGTCAGGCTGCGGAGCTGGGCCGGAATGTGGCGGATGAGCTGCGGCTGCTGGCCGTACACGGCACGCTGCACCTGCTCGGCTATGACCACGGCACCCCCGCCGAGGAAGCCGCCATGTGGGCACAACAGGATGCGATCCTCGCCCGTCTGGCAGCACAGCCGGACTGACCCGGCAGCGTCCCGCGCCATGAGAGCTTTTTTGCGGAGCTTCGGTTACGCGTTCGAGGGCATCGCCTACACCGTGCGCACGCAGCGCAATGCCCGTGTGCACCTGCTGATCGGTGCGCTGGTCGTGCTGGCCGCGGTGTACTTCCGGGTGAGCGCAGCCGAGTGGGCCATCCTGTCGCTGGCCTTCGGCATGGTGTTCAGCGCGGAGATGATCAACACGGTCGCTGAGCTTTCGGTGGACCTGCTGACGCAGCGCCGCCATCCGCTGGCTAAGGCCGCCAAGGATGTCTCGGCGGGCGCAGTCCTGGTGACGGCCCTGGCCGCGGTCGGCGTCGGCATCGCGATTTTCGGCCCACGGCTGTGGGCGTTGTTGTTTCATTAGGCGATCGAGGAGCCCGCACCCTCAGATACGGTGCAGCCCTCGGATGATGGATGATAGGAGCATGGGCATGACCCTGAAAATGACCCGGCGTGAGCGGCTCCAGGCGACCGTCGCCGGTCAGCCGGTGGATCGGATCGCCGTGGCGCTGTGGCGTCACTTCCCCGGCGACGATCAGCGGCCCGACGACCTGGCCTGGGCAACGCTTGCCTGGCAGGCCCAGTGGGACTGGGACTTCATCAAGGTGTCGCCGGCCAGCAGCTTCTGCCTCGTGGACTGGGGCGCGGAAGACCGTTGGGTGGGCGGCGACGAAGGCAATCGCGAATACACGCGGCGGGTGATCCAGCAGCCAGAACAGTGGGCCACCCTGCCGCTCCTCGATCCGCAAAGCGGCCGGCTGGCTGCGCAAATCGATTGTTTGCAGCGCATCGCATCCGGCTTGATGAGCAGCGCACCGGCCGATTCACCGCCGTTCATCCAGACGATCTTCAGTCCGCTCGCGCAGGCCAGAAACCTCGCAGGCGCAGAGCGGCTGGTAACGCACATGCGCCGGGCTCCGGACCTCGTCCATGCCGGGCTGGAAATCATCACGCGCACGACCCTGCGGTTTATCGCAGCGTGCAAGTCTACCGGCATCGCAGGCATCTACTACGCGATGCAGTTGGCGAACTACCATCTGTTGAGCGAGGCAGAATATCGCGCGTTCGGTGAACCGTATGACCGGCGTATCCTGGCTGCGGTCGAGGATTGCTGGTTCAACCTGCTCCATCTGCACGGGCCGGCCGGCATGTTCGACCTGGCCGCCGTCTACCCGGTCCACGCGCTGAACTGGCACGACCGGGAGGCGGGTCCCAGCCTCGCGGAAGGACAGGCGCGCTTTGGCGGCGCGGTGTGCGGCGGGTTGGAGCACTGGGACGATATCCTGCGCGGGGACCCGGACCTGCTGCGCGGCCGGATTGCCGATGCCATCGCGCAGACCGGCGGCCGCCGTCTGATTGTGTCCTCCGGCTGTGTTGCACCGGTCAATGCGCCGTTCAGCAACCTGCGCGCGATCCGCGCGGCGGTCGAGACACAGGTCCCTTGAAGCCTTCCTACGTATACTGCCCGCAGTGCGGCGCGCCGCTGACCGATCAGGTCAAGTTCGGGCGGGTGCGCCGTGCGTGCCGCTACTGCGGCTTCATCCACTTTGCAGAACCGAAGGTGGCGGTCGCCGCGCTGGTGACGGATGGCCCGCGGGTGCTGCTCGTCCGGCGGCTGGCCGTGCCGCGGATCGGGTTCTGGGCGCTGCCCGCCGGTTACATGGATGCGGATGAACTACCGGAGAACGCGCTCGTGCGCGAGATTGCCGAGGAAACGGGTATCACGGTGCGTGCCGTGGCGCTGCTGGGCGTGGCGCCGCTGGCGGGCTGGGCCGAACGCCGCGGCATCCTGCTGCTCTATCGCGCGGAGCCGGTCGCTTCCACCGCACAGGCCGTGCCCGCGGCCGGGGACGACGTGAGCGACGTCCGCTGGTTTGCGCCGGACGAGATTCCGTGGGATGACATCGCCTTCGAGTCCACTGCGGAGACGCTGCGCACCTGGCTCAAGACCCTGGAGTGACGAATCCGTCGGGGCTCTCGATGCCCGGCGGTTAGAAACCGCTGCCACTGTGTTGCTACGCAACCCGACGAAGTCTGCCTGTGCAGACTATCGAGTAACCTACATCCCTCCCAACACCAGCGGCAGGAACAACCGGTGTGCCGGCTCTGGTCCTCCCTGGACGCAGAAACGCACATCGTCGATCCAGAAATCGGTCTTGGCGGCGTCGCCGTCGTTGGCCGCGCTGAACACCAGGTGGAGCGGGTCTGCACCGGCCAGCTCAGCGAGATCCGCGGTCCCTATCCGGTAGAGGTATCGATCCCACGGCAGCCCATCAGCTGCGGTGTCCGCCGAGTTGCCCGTGCGCAGCAGCGTCGAGAGTGCCGTGCCGTCCGCACTGCGAAACGCCAGGGTCAGGCGGTCATCGTAGGGTGCGGCCGGGTCCGTGCCCCAGCCCGTATCTGCGTTATCGATGCGGTATCTGAACCACAGGACGCCCTCTGTGCTGTGCGGTGGCAATGTCACGGTGCGCGTCAAGGTGCCCGATGCATTCGGCCCGCCGCTGAAGTGCGCGGCCGGATTGCCGCCGAAAGGCTGCACCGCGAACGGGCCTTCTGCCTGCCACGCTCCCATCTCTGCACTGAAGTCACCGTCAGGAATCAGTTCCGTGCAGCCGGCCAGAGTGAAATCCAGCGGCGGCGCGACGGGGCGCTCAGGGAACGGGCGAGTATCCGGTTCCGTCATCTCCAGCGTTCGCCGTGCGTCGATGCGCCCGTAGCCGAAGTAGATGTCCGGGCCTTTGGGACCCAGGTCCTCCGTCCCCAGCTCGATCACCAGCCGCACCTGGTCCGGGGTCAGGAAAGGGTTGCGCGCCAGCACGAGCGCGGCCAGCCCGCTGACATGCGGCGTTGCCATGCTGGTGCCGCCGAGCGAGCCGTAGGCGCCGCCTGGGAAAGTAGAGAAGATGCCCACGCCCGGCGCGGCCACATCCACGAACGCACCGCGCGTCGAATAAGAGGCCAGCACGTCACTGGCATTGGTCGCGGCCACGGCGATGACGTTGGTATGAGCCGCGGGATAGTGGTCGGACAGGCAGGGCGGTGCGTTATAATTAGTGTTGGTGCAGGTGTTCCCTGCCGCAGCCACCACGACTACGCCGCGCTCCCACGCATAGTTGACCGCCATTTCCTCGCCCCGGCTGTAACTGCTCGCGCCCAGGCTCATGTTGATGACGTGCGCACCGTTGTCGGTGGCGTAGACGATGGCCCGGATCAGGTCTTCGTAGGTGCCGATGCCGCCGCCGAAGACATCGACGGGCATGAGGGTGGCGCGGCCCGCAACGCCCGCCACACCGATGCCGTTGTTCGTGCGCGCGGTCGCGATGCCGGCTACATGCGTCCCGTGTCCGTGGTCATCGGCTAGATCGTTGTCGCCCGTTGCAAAATCCCAGCCGTGGATGTCATCCACAAAGCCGTTCGCATCATCATCGACCCCGTTATCCGGTGTCTCGCCCGGATTAGTCCAGATGGCGTCCGCGAGGTCCGGGTGGGTGATGTCCACGCCCGTGTCCAGGATGGCAATCACCACCTCCGGGCGGCCCAGCGTGAGATCCCAGGCCGCGGGCATTTGGATGCGGCCCAGCGCCGCCGATTGGTGGGTGAGGTAGAGCGGGTCATCGGGCACGAAATCGAGGTGGAAGGTGTAGTTGGGCTCGGCCCACGCAATGCCGGCCTGCGCGGTGAGGTCCGCGGCGGCTGCGCTGAGGGACGCGCCCGCGGGCGGCTGCACCAGGGCCAGCCCAAGCTGGGGGATGGTGCGCAATGGGCGCACGCCCAGCGCATCCAGACGGGCATCCAGCGCAGCCGCATCGCTCGTCGCGGCCGCGTCCGCCAGCTTGACGAGCAACTGTCCGGCTATGTGCGGCGCGGCCCAATCCGGCGCGGGAGTGCGCTGCGCAGCCGGCGCGACCGGCGCGCCCGCTGCGGGGAGGAAGCTCAGACTGAGGATTATGGCGGCGAGAAGCCAGGTCAAACTGTGTCTGGGAGACGTGGACACGATTGCCTCTCCGGCCTGTTTACCGCAGCAGCGTGCCGCGGCCATTCCCGCTGGCCAGGCGTCCCAGGACCGTCGTGAGGTCGTCACCGTTCTGGACGAGATAGGCGGGCACGCCGTTGGCCTGTAGCTCACCGAGCACCGGCTCCCATTCAGGCGCCGGACCGAAGGTGCGTGCGGCCAGCAGCACCGCGATGGCATAGACCCCGCGCGCGCGCAGGCTGCGCAGCGCGGCTACCCAACGACTATCGGTCGATGGCGTGATGACGATCAGGGTGATGTGACGTGCGAGCGTTGTGCCTTCGCTGGCTAGCACTTGCGTCAGCGGCACACGGCCTTCCGCCTGGATGACGGCCAGGATTTCCTGCAGGCGGATCAATTGGCGTTCGCCGCGGTCGGGCTGCACGACCTCGCGCGCGGCCGCGTAGCTGAGGAACCCGACCTCACGGTCAGCTTCCAGGAAGTGCTGCACCAGCGACGCCGCGATGGTGACGCTGTACTCGACCGTGCTTGGCGGCAGCTCGATTTGCTCCGCGCGGCGCGACAGCCAGGGCAGTTCCAGATCCTCGACCGGCGATTCCCAGGGCGTCTCCGCATGGGCATCGCCATACATATCGAGGAACAGCCAGACATCGGACAGGGGATCCAGCTCGAATTCCTTCGAAATCAGGCGGCCTGTACGCGCGCTGGACGGCCAATGGATCCGGTTGAAGCTGTCGCCGGGGACATAATCCCGTACACCGGACACGCTTGCCGTGACGTAGGGCGTGCGGCGGTGCAGCGTCTCGCCGCCGGGCAGGTAGCCGCTGGGCGGCATGAACTGCGAGACGTCCACCGTCTGTGGGGTCACGACGAGGGATGTGACTTCCGGCAGCGAACGCGTAAAGCGGAAGATGCCGAGCGGATCGCCGCTCGTAATCGTGATGGGTCCCAGGTTGTAGCGGCCGCGGCGCCGGGAAAGCGTGCGCACCTGCCAGCGGGAGGTCGCATTGCGACCGAGCGAGTTGACGACCCGGCTCACATGATGGCCCGGCAGATTCGAATAGTCGTGCACCTCGACCCAGAGCTTGGGGAAGCGCGAGCGATTGACCAGCTCCAGCGTTTCCTCGAAGTATTTGCCGACCTGCGAACGCTGGGCGCGGGTCGCGCGGCGCAGGGCCAACCCACGCTGATTCGCCCATGCCCAAATCAACGCGGCGATGATGACGCCGGAGATGAAGTAGAGCAGGTTGAAGGCAATGTCGCGGCCGCTGGTCGTCGCAAAGACCAGGGCGACAACCCACAGCAGAAAGATGCCGATCGACCGTGTCACGGTCAGCGTGCCCGGATACGCGTGCCGGGCACAGGGATGGATTGGGAGATTTGCTCCACGACCGCGCGTGCTTCGACGTTCTTGATGCGCGCCGACGGGCTGATGATCAGGCGATGAGCGAAGGTTGCCTCCAGCAGTGCCTTGATATCGTCGGGGATGACATAAGTGCGACCGCGCAGCGCGGCCAGCGCCCGGCTTGTCCGGAAAAGGGCCAGGCTGCCGCGCGGGCTGACGCCGAGATAGATATCGGGATGCCGCCGCGTGGCGTTCGCCAGCTCGACGATGTACTCCTTGATCAGATCATCCGCATAGATGGACTTTACAGCGTTCTGTGCCGCGAGCAGCTCGTCATCGCTCACCACCTGGCCGATTTCCTCGATGGGATGCCGTTCGCGCTGCATGTCAAGCACGTGCATCTCGTCCGCGGCCGACGGATAGCCCAGGCTCAACCGCATCATAAAGCGGTCGATCTGCGCTTCAGGCAGGGGGAACGTGCCTTCATATTCGATGGGGTTCTGAGTCGCCAGGACGAGGAAGGGCCGCTCCATCGGGTAGGTCAGGCCGTCCACCGTCACCTGGCGTTCTTCCATCGCTTCGAGCAGCGCGGACTGGGTTTTGGGCGTGGCGCGGTTGATTTCGTCGGCCAGCACAATCTGCGCCATGACCGGGCCCGGCCGGAACTCGAACTCCAGGGTCTTCTGGTTGAAGACCGACACCCCCGTCACGTCGCTGGGCAGCATGTCCGGCGTAAACTGGAGACGCTTGAACGTGCAGCCGATCGACTTGGCGATGGCTCGCGCGAGCATCGTCTTACCGACGCCCGGCACATCCTCGATGAGCAGATGACCCTCGCACAGCAGCGCGATGAGGGTCATCTCCACCTCTCGACGCTTGCCGACAATGACCTTTTCGACATTCTCTGTAACGCGCTGCGCCAGAGAGGCGATGATTTCGATGTTATCCATCAGACTACCTGACTCCTCAGTGGGAACGGTGAACACGCGTCCTGATATTATACCCCTGGCATAACAAGACGCCAACACCTTGCATCCAAACCTTTCGGCGTGTAGAATCAGGATAATGTACAAACGCTGGACTGACAGTTAGCAGGCTACCCGATTGGATTTTCCTATGCCCGAACATATCCTGGTCATTGAAGATGACCCATCGATCGCGGACCTCCTGCGCCGGGGGTTGATTTATGAGGGGTACTCCGTGCAGGTGGCTGGCGACGGGCCTGCGGGCCTGACCGCTGCACGCGACCGGTTGCCGGACCTGGTGCTGCTGGACCTGATGTTGCCCGGCATGGATGGGCTCACGGTCTGCGCGCGGCTGCGGGCCGCGAGCGATGTGCCCATTCTCATCCTGACCGCGAAAGATGCTGTGCCGGACCGGGTCAAAGGGCTGGATGCAGGCGCGGACGATTATGTCGTCAAGCCGTTCAGCTTCGACGAACTGGTCGCGCGTATCCGCGCGCTGCTGCGCCGCCGCCAGCCCGCAAGCGAACAGGACGTGCTGCGCTTCGCCGATTTGAGCGTCAACCCGGTGACGCGGGAGGTTTTCCGCGGGACGCGGCGCATCGAACTGACCGCACGCGAGTTCGACCTGCTGCTGCTGTTCATGCAGCACCCGCGCCAGGTGCTCACGCGCGACACGCTGTACGATCGCATCTGGGGCTACGACTTCGGCGGCGAGTCAAACATCATCGAGGTCTACATCCGCTATCTGCGCAGCAAACTGGAGGAGGGCGGCGAACCCCGGCTCATCCAAACCGTGCGCGGGGTCGGGTATGCGCTGCGCGAAGAGTAAGGTGGCATGTCCATTCGTACCCGGCTGACGCTCTGGTACACCGGTCTGCTGGCGATTTCGCTGCTCGTCATCGGCGTGCTGATCTATACCCTCGTGGGGCGCATCTTGCTCACGAACCTCGACGAGCGGCTCATCGCGCAGGCGGAGGATGTCATCGCGTTGATTCAAGCCGAGAATGACCCGCTCCAGGTCATGCTGCTGGGTCGTGCTCAATTGCCGCCGATCGACGTCTACGGCTCGCAGTATTTCATCCAGATTGTGCAGCTTGACGGACGCGCAGTTCAGTTGTCGGAGAATCTGCGCGGCCAGCGCCTGCCCGTGCCGCTCCAGTTCGTGCAGGACATCGTGCCCGGCGAGCCGCGCCGCATGACCCTTGAGACGAGCGGCGCCCGTTTGCGGGTCATCAGCCTGCCGATTCCGCTCGGCAACCGGATTATCGGCATCATCGAAGTCGCGGCCAACATGGCGAGCACGGCAGATGCGCTCGACGTCATCCGCCGCGCGCTGCTGTTTGGCAGCCTCTTGGCGCTGTTGCTGGCTGCGGTTGGCGGCAATATCCTGGCACGGGCAGCCCTTGGCCCCATCAAGGCCATCACGGAGACTGCACAGCAGATCACCGGCACGGAAGACCTCAGCCAGCGCATCCCGGTCACCATGCCCGGCGACGAGTTGGGCGAGCTCACCGAGACGATCAACGACATGCTGGGCCGCCTGGACGAGGCCTTCAACGCGCAGCAGCGGCTGGTCGCGGATGTGAGCCACGAGCTGCGCACGCCGCTGACCACCATCCAGGGCAATCTGGACCTGTTGCGCCGCGGGGCCGCGGATGACCCGACGATGCGGGGCGAGGCGCTCGCGGCCATCGAGGACCAGACCTCACGCATGCGTCGCCTTGTGGCCGACCTGCTGCTGCTGGCACAGGCGGATGCCGGCCTCAAGTTGCACCGCCAGCCGGTGGAACTGGACACCCTGCTTCTCGACATCTACCGGCAGGCGCAGGTGATGGCGCGCAATACGGGCGTGACCGTCCGGCTGGGCGCAGAAGACCAGGCCATCGTGGAAGGTGATGCCGACCGCCTGCGCCAGCTCCTGCTGAATCTCACCGACAACGCGATCAAGTACACGCCGGCGGGCGGGGAGGTGACGCTCACGCTGCACCGCGACGATGGCTGGGTTGCAGTCAGCGTGGAGGATACGGGCGTGGGCATCGCGGCGGAGGACCTGCCGCACATCTTCGAGCGGTTTTACCGCGCAGATCGCAGCCGCACGCGGCCGGGCGGTTCCGGCCTCGGCCTCTCCATCGCCCACTGGATTGCGCAGGCGCACGGCGGCGAGCTGACCGTGGCGAGCGAACCGGGCCGCGGCAGCACCTTCACCCTCCATCTGCCGCAGGCCGGCGGAGATGATGAAGATGAGCCGGTAGAGGAATGAAGATCAGGGCCAACCTTCGGTTGGCACGTCATCAGCGTTCTATTAGTGCTTGGAGTATTCGGATGAACCGAAAGAGCCAACCGGTCGCGCCGCACCCACTCGCAGTTGAAGTAGGCGACTTGCTGCGCCGCCGCGGGCTGATGCTGGGGCTGGCCGAATCGTGCACCGGCGGGCTGATCGGCAGCCTTATCACCGATGTCGCGGGCAGCTCGGACTACTTCATGGGCAGCGCGGTCACGTATTCGAATGAGGCGAAAGAGGGCGTGCTGGGCGTCCGGCATGAAACGCTGGTTGCCCACGGCGCCGTCAGCGCGGAGACGGCAGAGGAAATGGCCCAGGGTGCGCGGCGCGTCTTCGGCACGCCGGTCGGTGCGTCGGTGACGGGCATCGCCGGACCGGGCGGCGGCACGCCTACGAAGCCGACCGGTCTGACCTACATCCATCTCTCTGCGCCGGGCACGGAGCGGGGCGAACGGCACGTCTTTCCCGCGGACCGCATCGAGAACAAGCGGTTGGCGGCGGAGGCAGTGCTGCGCCTGCTGCTGCGATATCTGTAGGACGGGTTGCCAACCCGTCCTGCGGTATCCAAGGTTTCCGACCTGCGACACAGAAGCGGATAGAATGTCAAACGTTCGCCACAAGTGTTTCTATCACCGGCATTTGCCTCACTATCAACCACTCGGGGCTACGCTATTTGTTACCTTTCGGCTCGCCGGCTCGTTGCCCGTTGCTGTGGTCGACGAACTGAAGAATTGTCGAAGGGAAGTGGAACAGCGGCTGAATCGGATTGACGACCTGGAAGAGCGCAGCCGCCAGGCTGACCTCGAGAATCGCATTTCCTTTGGCCAGTGGGATGCAGCACTTCACTCTCGATCAGTCGGTCCCTTCTGGCTCAGCGAGGATGCAGTCGGGGACATGGTTGCTGAGAGCCTACGCTTTCGTGACGGAAGAGTTTGCAGGCTTGAAGCGTTCTCTATCATGCCTAATCACGTCCACCTTGTCCTGACGCCACTGCAGAAAGCTGATGGCGAATTTCACGCCTTGCCTACCATCCTGCATTCCCTTAAGCGCCATACGGCCTATCAGGCAAATCTGCTGCTGGGCCGGCGAGGCCAGTTCTGGCAGGATGAGAGCTACGATCATGTCGTACGCGACGAGGCTGAGTACAATCGCATTGTGACTTACGTGCTCAATAATCCAGTCAAGGCAGGGCTGGCTGCGTCATGGGATAAATGGCGCTGGAACTATCGACTGTAGGACGGGTTAGCAACCCGTCCTACACCTTCCGCTGGTCCGTCTCACATTCCGGACGGGTTGGCAACCCGTCCTACACCTTCCGCCAGTCCGTCTCACATTCCGGACGGGCTAGCAACCCGTCCTACAATTCTCAGTCCAGGTGGAACACCTCTTCCAGGACTTGCATCCCCTCGTCCGCGTGGCCGCCGCCGAGATCTTCGAAGAACGGCGCCATCCAGTCCTGCCACCGCTGGTTGACTTCCTCCTTCGCCATCCCGGCGACCGAGGCCTCGTGGCTTTCCTCTGCCTCGTAATAGCCGAACAGCAGCCCGTCCTCGCGCAGGAACAGCGAGTAGTTGTGCCAGCCCGTGCGCCGCAGCGCCTCCTGCATCTCCGGCCAGACGTTCTCGTGCCGCCTCTTGTATTCCTCGATCATCTCAGGCTTGACCTTGAGCAGAATCCCGACCCGTTTCATAGATGAAAGCTCCTTGTGTTGTGATTTATTGATACGCCCCGTGTTTCTTCACCGCGGCGATGAACGCCTCGACGTTCTCCAGCGGCGTGTCGCCCTGGATGATGTGCGCAGGCGCGACCATGTACCCGCCCCCGCGACCCAGCACCTGGATCTTCGCGCGGATGTCGGCTTCGATCTCCGCAGGCGTGCCGAAGGGCAGGAGCTTCTGCTGGTCGATCGCGCCCCAGAAGGAGAGACGATCTCCGAACTTGCTCTTGAGGTCCTCCGGCTCATGGCCGGGCACGTTCGGCTGCACCGGGTTGAACACCTCCAGCCCCACTTCGATCCAGTCACCGAGAATCGGCGCGACCGCGCCGTCGCAGTGCTGCATGATGAGGACGTCGGGGTTCGCCGTCTTGAGCGCGGCGAAAATCCGGCGGTAGCGCTCCTTGAAGTAGCGCCGCCACATGCGCGGGGAGATCAACATGCCGTTCTGCGCGCCGAAGTCATCGCCGGCCCAGATGCCGTCCACGCCCAGGCTCACCAGCTTGACCCCGACCGCCAGTGCAAAGTCGCCGCACTTGTCCATCAACGGTTCGAGATACGCGGCCCCTTGCGCCATATCCACGAGCAGCTTCTCCAGCCCGACGAGCTGCTGCATCATGTCGAACATGGTCAGCTCCATGTCGCCGATGATGAAATACTCGCCCCGATACTTGCGGATATAGTGTTCCGCATCGTCGTAGCGTCCCTCGGCCAGCGGATCGGGGAACGGGAAGGCTGCGACGTCCTCCGGCGTCTGTACGTGGCCGAGCGGCCGGTCGAGGACCTCCATGTAGAGCGGCCCCTGGCGCATCGGCATCTGGAACTCGTTGATGATGTTGCCGTCGGCATCGGTGGGATGCTGATACCCGCGCGGCAGGCTCGCGCCGACTACGACGCAGTCGCTGCCCATCGCCACGCGCAGGTCATTGTTCGACAGCCGGCCCGTCACATCCTCGTAGTACGCGGTCGTGTAGTGTGTCGGGACGCCGTACCGCTTCGCAAAGCGGTCGGCCAGGCTGCGCGATAGGTCGAACTGGAGCGGGACCCGGTCGGGGAGTCCCTGCCGGGTAAGCGCCCGGATGACGCGTTCTCTGGAGTTCACGTTTCCTCCTCGTTGCGCTATGATAACAGATGCTTCCAGAAACCCGTCTTCGTGTGAAGCAGAACTTCACACGAAAACAGGTTTCTCCAATCGTCTGATTTGGATTATACGCCCATGACCCTGCTCATCGGCCTCGACCTCGGCACGACCACCATCAAGGCCAGCGCATATGACTCGGACGCCGGCCGCGTCCGCTGCACCGCGACGCGTCCCACGCCGGTGATGCATCCGCAAGCTGGCTGGAGCGAGCACGACCCCGCCGCACTCTGGCAGGCGGTGACGGGCTGCCTGGCGGAAGTCGCCGCGCAGACGGCGGGCGAGTCGTATGCCGGTCTCGCGATCGCCAGCTTCGCGGAGGCGGGTCTGCCGCTCGACGCAGCGGGCCGGGCGCTTTACCCCGTCATCGCCTGGTACGACTGGCGCTGCGAGGCGCAGGCGGCGCTCTGGCGGCAGCGGTGGACGGCAGCACAGCTCCACGCGATCACCGGCCAGCGCGCCAGCCCTTCGTTCGGTGCGAACAAGTGGCTGTGGCTGCACGAGCACCACCCCGAGATCGCGACGCAAACCGCGCACTGGCTGTCCGTGCCGGACTACATCCTCTGGCGGCTGGCGGGCGTGGCCGCCACGGATTACAGCATCGCCTCGCGCACCCTGCTATTCGACCAGCGGGCGCGCACCTGGTCGCCGGAACTGCTGGCCGCGGCCGGTCTGACCGCGGAGCAACTGCCCCGGCCGCTGCCCGCGGGGACTGCCGTCGGCACGCTGACTCCCGCGGCTGCCGCAGCGACGGACCTGCCCGCCGGTATGCCGTGCGTGCTGGGCGGCCACGACCACCTGTGCGCTTCGCTCGCAGTCGGCGCGTGGCAGCCGGGCACGATCGTCGACTCCAGCGGCACCGCAGGAGCCGTGCTGGCCCTGCTGCCCGCATTCCACACCAGCCCCGAGGCTGCCGCGGGCGGCTTTGCCTGTTACGCCCACGTGCTGCCCGACCTGTACGTGCTCAAGGCTGGGCTCAAGCTGACCGGCGGCGCAGTCGATTGGCTGGCGCGCCAGCTGGCCGGGCCGGGTGCGGCCGACCTCTACTATGAGGCGCTCGAAGCGGCTGCGGCGCAAGGCGTCGGTCGCCGGGCCGGACCGGTCTGGCTGCCTCACCTGCACGGCGGCTCCGGCACGCCCGAGGGTGACCTGGCGAGCCTCGCCGCGCTGGTCGGCGTGCGGTCAGACCACGAGCCGGGCGACCTCTTTCGCGGGCTGCTCGAATCCCTCGCGTTCTGGCTGCGCCACAACGTCGAGGTGATGGCGGCCCTGACGGGTCAGACTGCGACAGATGTCATCCTTACGGGCGGCACGACGCGGCTGCACCTACTCAGCCAGCTCAAGGCCGACGTGCTCGACCGGCCCATGATCGTGTCCGACGTGCCCGAAGCCGCTGCGCTCGGCGCGGCCCTGCTCGCAGGTCTTGGCGCAGGCGTCTTCCGCTCCCCCGCGGAAGCGGTCGCGTCAGTGCAGTACGGCCGCACTGTGATCGAGCCGCAGCCGAAGCACGCGACGTGGTACGACACACTTTACCGAGATATCTACCGGCGGCTCTACGACGACCTGCGCGACGTCAACCACAGGCTGGTTGAGCTGGATGGTGGACGAGAATAGAACGCTGATCAACGCTGATGAGACTGATCTGACTGATCTTATTCTGCTTTCATCATGAAAATCAGTTCAATCAGGGCCAACCGAAGGTTGGCTCGTTAGCAGCGTTCCATTCCGCCTTCGTTACTTCATCAGGTGCCGCTGCAGCGCGGCCTCGTCCACCTCGACGCCGATCCCCGGCGTGTCGCGCACCTCCACCCAGCCGCCGTGCTGCTCGACGGGCCGGTCCACGAGCTCGAACTGCACCGGGCTTTGCTTCGGCTTGAGCTCGAAGATGATGTGGTTGGGCGCCGTTGCGGTCAAGTGCAGGCTGGCGGCGGTCAGAACCGCGCCACTCCACGCATGCGCATTGACGTGGCGGCTCGCGGCGTGCAGCAGCCGGCTCACCCGCTGCCAGCCCGTCACGCCCTCCGCGCGGCCCGCGTCCACCAGGATGATGTCCCCGATGCCGCGCTCGATCAGATGCTGATAGTCTGCAACGCGCCACAGCCGTTCGCCGGTCGCGATGGGCGTCTGGATGGCGTCGCGCAGCCGCAGGTAGCCATCCCAGTCCTCGTAGGGCAGCGGGTCCTCGATCCAGCGGATGCCGTACTGCTCGAACGCGCGCGTGACCCGGACGGCCTGCATGACCTCGTAGCGCACCTTGTAGCCAATGTCCACCATGAAGTCGACGTCCGGGCCGATGGCCGAGCGGACCGCCGCGACGAAATCCAGGTCGCGGTGCATGTCCTGGCCGAGCCGCGCATCGCCCTTCTTACCGAAGCCCACCTTGAGTGCGGTGTAGCCTTCCGCGGCCATGCCGGCCAGCTCCGCGGCCATCGCATCGATCGTGGCCTTGTTCGGGTGGCTGCTGGCGCACGCGCGCACCCGATCCGTCACCTTGCCGCCGAGCAGCCGGTGGAGCGGTTGGCCGAGCGCCTTGCCCTTGAGGTCCCACAAGGCCGTGTCCAGCGCACTGAGCGCAAAGCAGGCGAGGCCGGTGTCGCCGTACCACCACATATGGTCACGCTGCGCCAGCCACAGCGCCTCCACATCCTCGACCTCGCGGCCGAGCACGACCTGTGCCAGCCCGCCGCGCACGATCTCCGCCGCGGCCAGCGTCGGCTCCGGCCAGATGGTGACGGCCTCGCCCCAGCCGCACATCCCGCTCGCGCCCTCGACACGGACGAGCAGCAGGTGACGCGTGCTGTTGCAGTCGTTCGGCTCGACATAAACCAGCGGGTAGGCATCCAGGCGGGTGATGCGCATCAGCGGCTCCCCTTGTTGTCGATCAGCGCGTTCAGCTTCTCCCGGTAGTACTTGAACTGCTCCCAGGTGACGCCGGGCGAGATGAGGTGATCGCCGAACGGGATATAGCCGCCCTTCTCCAACAGCGCAGCCACCGGTTCCAGAAATTCGTCGATGCGCTTCGGGCCGAGCGCCATGTCGTACTTCGGGATGCCGCCCATCATCTGGAAGTCGGGGTACAGCTCGCGCGCCTTGATCACGTCCATGCCCGCGCTGACCTCCATCGGATAGACGCCCGTCACGCCCACCTCGATCAGCCACGGGATGACCGGCTCGCAGTTGCCGTCGGTGTCCACGAGGATGATGTTGACGCCCTTGCCCTTGAGGAAGTCGGTCACGCGGCGGTAACACGGGGCCATGAAGCGGGTGAAAATCTTCTTGGAGATGAGCGGCCCCTTGGTGGATGACATATCCTCCCAAATGTGGCAGCAGTCGGGCGTCACATCCTTGAGGATTTCCTCCCAGATGGCAATCCACAGGTCGGTGAAGTGGTTGAGGACATCGGTCACGAGGTCGGGTGCGTCGTAGTATTTCAAGAAGACGTTCTCGTAGCCCATCAGGTGCACCAGGGTGCCGAAGAAGCCGCACGGGTAGCCGCCGACGGCCAGCGGATAGTCGCGCGTCTTGTATTCCTCGACCCATTCCGGCCAGTTGGCGGGGAAGCGGTCGCGGATGTTGTCCAGCCGTAGCCGCGTCTCCTTCAGCGCCTGCCAGCTGTCCCAATCTTTGATCGGCCAGTCGAGCGCGGAGGGAATGACCCCTTCTTCCTTCTGGAAGCGCCGCTTGACGCCGTCTACGTCGACGTAATCGACGTATTGCTCGTCCTCGGCCAGCACCTGCGGCTCGAACATCGGATAGAAGACCTGCTCGACCGGGACCTGCGCGGTGCTCTTGTCGAAGCCGAAATAGTCCATCACGTCGAGGGCCAACGGGAAGCCCTGGCTGGGCCAGTACAGCCCGCCGCCCCAGGTGGCGATGCCCTTCGGCAGGGGGATGCGCTGCTCGCGTTCGCCGTAGTACTTTTCGAGGTAGGTGCGGTTCTTGCGCCAGGCGTGCGTCCAGGCGGGCGTGTAGACCGAGGCATTGACGGTGGTCAGCCGCGTCGGGATGTTCGTCCCGTACTTCTCCGGCAGCCCCTCCTCATACCACTGGTTGATGTTCTCGCCCCAGAAGCCGAATTCCCACTTGAGGGTGCGCACGTTGGTGTTGAAGTTCATCACCTCGAGGAAACGTTCGCGACTGTTCATTTTGCTCTCCTTGACCAGGACGGGAATAGAACGCTGATGACGCTGATGGGCCAAGCGAAGCTTGGCCCATCAGCGTCATCAGCGTTCTATTCATTCGCCAATCTCCACGAATTCCAGCCCCAGCAGGCGCGCCAGCTTGCGGATGGTGCGGATGTGGTGGCCCACGCCGAGCGCGCAGTGGTGGGTCGGCCCCTGCTCCGACCAACGGTTCATGAACTCCGCCGGGTCCAGGGCGAACTTGAGGCGCGAGTTGGTGTTGCCGATCTCCATGCGCGGGCCGGGGATGCACTCGCCCTCCGCGGCCAGCAGCTTGAGCTTGCCCTCGCCCGTCTGCGTCAGCGCGAGGATCGTGATGGGGCCATTGCGCACGTTGAACTCGACCGAGATGCCGAAGCCCCGCTTGCCGTGGTACAGCCCCAACCCGCGCAGCACGGGCTTGCCCTCCGCAATCGCAACGTGGCCCGGTCCGTCGTGGCCCATCAGGATGAAGTCCTCGTTGAAGTCCATCGCGTAGAACTCGGTGTACGAGCCGCCCGCGCCGAGCCGGTCCATGATGAGCATCGCGATGCAGTTCTTCAGGTCGCCCTCGCCCGAGGCAGGCACCCCGCGCGCGGTCAGCAGCGAGTTGCCGACGATGACGCTGGCGCCGAGTTCCTCGTTCGCGTTGCCGTTCAACCCGCGGTAGTAGTACGCGAGGCCGTTGAGGCTGAAGTCGGCCACCAGGCGGTCCAGCCCGCACGCAACCTTCGCGGTCCAGCGCAGCGCGTCCTCCGTGACCGGCTGGGATATCCTGTCGCGGCCCGGCTGTGCGATGTCGAAGACGGCCCGAATCTCCGCAACCTTGGCGTCCACCTCCGCATCGGTCACCTGCTCGACGCGCACGTGGAGGTCGTCCATCTCCAGCACCTCGACGTGGCTGCCCAACTGCCCGTGGTGCATGGTGAAGTCGGAGTACATATCCAACATGCCGGGGTAGGTGTGGCCGAGGAAGCCGATGCGCGCCCGGCTCAGCTCGCGCAGGATGCCGGCGGCCGTGACCCAGTCCGCAATCTCGTCCCACGCGCGGTCAAAGTAGCGCGCGGCGTGGCCCTCCGCCGGTTCGAGCAGGCCGGTGACAACGTTGAACTGGATGCGGCTGCGGCTGAACGCGTTGGAGATTTCCGGCACGCAGCAGGCCGAGCAATGGGCCAGCCACTCGCCGGTGTCCGTGTTGGGGTAGTCGAGGGCAGGCGCGGGCTGCAGATTGAGCACCAGGACGGGCGCGCGGCGGCGCTGGACCGCAGGGAGCACCTGCGAGGACGTGGCGTATGTGCCGACGTAACACACGATCAGGTCCACGTTCTCGGCTGCGAACAGGTCTCCTGCGCGCTGCGCAGCGGGCGCGCTATCCACCAGACCGGCGGACACCACCTCTGCACCCATGTCCGAGAGCCGCTGCTCGACCCCCGCCTGGTATCCCTCCAGCCGTTCGCGCAGGCCCTCGAACTGCGGCCAGTACGCGGCCAGCCCGATCCCGAAGGCACCGACCTTCGCCTGTGGTTTGCGCGTCATCCTACTCTCCCTCGATACAGAGACGGTGTCGCTCATGCAAAGACACTAAGTTCACCAAGTTTCATTTATCTCTGCGTTCTTTGCGCCTTTGCGTGAGCCGTTACCTCTTTGCGCGGCCTGCAACGATCATCCAATTCTGGAAAGAAGAGTGTTGCATGGCGATGTCCTTTGTTGAGTCTGGCGGGGTCAATTGAGTGATTGCGAAGGTAACACGCGGCGGGAGGATTGTCAAAACGGAGGGTCGCCGGGGTATAATGTCATCCTTGCCGCTTGGCGATTGAAATCGCAGCCACAACTGCTAAGTCTGCCTTCGCAGATTGGCTCAAACCTGTGAAGACAGGTTTCGTGATGGTGGCAGCGGTTTCAACCGCCCGATGTACACAGGAGTCACCGTTGCCATGCCCTACGAACCCACGCGCGCATCTCTGTCCGCCCATCCGCTGCCCGACTGGTTCAACGATGCGAAGTTCGGCATCTTCGTCCACTGGTATCCCTCTGCCGTGGTGGGCTGGGCGCCGCTCAGCGGAGAGTTGACCACCATCGTCAAGCAACACGGCTTCCGCTACTGGCTGAAGCACAATCCCTACACCGAATGGTACGCCAACAGCCTGCGCATCCCCGGCAGCCCAGCCCAGGAATATCACCGCCAGACCTATGGCGCGGATTTCCCCTACGATGGGTTCATGCCCATGTTTCGCGCGGCCAGCGAGCAGTGGGACGGCGACGCGTGGGCCGATGCCTTCGCGGACGCCGGCGCGCGCTACGTCGTGATGGGCACGAAGCATCACGACGGCTTCCTGCTCTGGCCGAGCTGGCACCCGAACCCGTATAAGCAGGATTACCAGTTGGAGCGGGATGTCATCGGCGAGTTGGCGGACGCGGTGCGCGCCCGCGGCATGACGCTGGGGCTGTACTACTCGGGCGGGCTGGATTGGACGTTCAACGACCATGTCATTGCGGATGTGGATGACTTGGTCGCCGCGGTCCCGCAGCAGCCGGAATACGCGGCCTATGCCGAGGCCCACTGGCGTGAGCTCATCGAGCGGTACGAGCCCTCGGTGCTCTGGAACGACATCGGCTTCCCCTACGAGGCGAACCTGCTCAAGCTCTTTGCAGACTACTACAACGCCATTCCTGATGGCGTGGTCAACGATCGGTTCCTGCAATCCAACCTGGGCCGGCCCGGCAGCCTGCGCGCCCGGCTGATTCTCGGCGCCATCCGCCTGCTGATGCCGCTCGTGATGAAGCGACAGGGCGGGCTCGGCTCGCCCAGTGGCGGGCTGCATTCGGACTTCAGGACTCCGGAGTATTCCGCCGCCAAGGAGATCGAGTCCCGCAAATGGGAGGCCTGCCGCGGAATGGGCTACTCGTTCGGCTATAACCGGCTGGAGCAAGATGAACACTTGATCGCGCCGGAGACGCTGGTGCGCTCGTTCGTGGACATGGTCAGCAAGAACGGCAACCTCCTGCTGAACGTGGGGCCGATGGCCGATGGCACGATTCCCGAAATCCAGATGCGCCGGCTGCGGGCGATGGGCGCCTGGCTCAAGGTGAACGGGGAGGCCATCTACGGTACGCGGCCGTGGACGCGCGCCGAGGGCCAGACGGCGGACGGCACGCTGGTTCGGTTCACCCAGCGGGGGGACGCTCTCTACGCGATTTTGCTGGACACGCCAGCCGCGGCGCAGGTCATCATCCGTGACTTGGCGCTGCCCGCGGTCGCAGAAGCGCGCCTGTTGGGCAACCCTGCGCCGGTCCGCTGGACGCAGCAGGGCGCCGACATCGCGCTGGACGTGCCGCAGCCCTGGCCGGCATCCCCGGCCCACGCGCTGCGCTTCGCACCAGTCCAACCGACGGCATGACGCCGGCCGCGAACGAAGGCTCACGCAAAGGCGCAAAGTGCGCCAAGAAGTCTTTTTCGCCTTTGCGTCCTCTGCGTCTTTGCGTGAAACAACAGGAGGTCATTCCCTTGAAGGCAGTGCAACTTACTGAGATCGGACAGCCGCTGGAGCGGCGCGATGTGCCTGTGCCCGCGCTGCACGACGGCGACGTGCTGGTGCGTGTCCGTGCGGCGGGCATCTGTCATTCCGACGCGCACTACCGCGCGGGCGTGTCATACGCCGGGCCGCCCCCCTTGACGTTGGGGCATGAGGTGGCGGGCGAGGTGGCCGCGACCGGCGCGGGTGTGACACGGGTCAAGCCGGGCGACCGCGTCTGCCTGCACTATCTGGTTACTTGCGGCCAGTGCCACTACTGCAACATGGGCCAGGAGCAGTTCTGCATGCGCGGGCAGATGATCGGCAAGCACCGCGACGGCGGCTATGCGGAGTACATCGCCGTGCCGGAGCGCGGGGTCATTGCCTTGCCTGCCGAGATTCCCTTTGAGCACGCGGCGATCATGATGTGCTCGTCGTCCACGTCGTTCCATGCGCTGCGGAAGGCGCGGCTCCAGCCGGGGGAGACGGTCGCGGTCTTCGGCGCGGGCGGGCTGGGCATGTCGGCCATCCAGCTTGCGCGGGGGCTCGGCGCCCGCGAGGTCTTCGCCGTGGACATCAACCCGGAGAAGCTGGCGCTGGCCCAGTCCTTCGGCGCGACGCCGGTCAACGCGCGGGCGGTCGATCCGGTTGTGGAGCTGCGCCGGCTGACGGACGGCCGCGGGGTGGATGTGGCGGTGGAGCTGATCGGGCTGCCGCTGACCATGCGCCAGGCGGTGCAGTCGCTCGGCATCCTGGGCCGCGCCAGCCTCGCGGGCATCACGCAGACGCCGTTCGAGGTAGACTCTTATCGCGAGTTGATCGGCAAGGAGGCGGAGGTCATCGGCGTGTCCGATCACCTGCTGCAGGAATTTCCGCTGCTCATCGAGTTCGCGCGACGCAAGGTGCTGGACCTGTCGCACGTCGTCACGCGGACGGTCGCGCTGGACGCCGCGCCGGTCAACGCGACGCTGGACGCGCTGGAACGCTTCGGCGGCGAAGTGCGCACGGTGATCGTGCCATGAGATAAGCCACAGAGGTCACAGAGGACGCAGAGGCTAAAATAAAGGCCCGGCATATCGCCGGGCCTTTATTGTGCGGTCAAGACGTGCTACTTACTGCGCGGGCAGGTGGCACGTCGTGCAGCTTGGCAGCGGGAAGTTCTCGTGATTGGCTGGGATCGGCTTGATGGCCGAGTCCAGGTTATGGCAGGCCAGGCAGTTCTCGTACGTTTCGCCCTCGACCGGGTGCGGGACGGTCGGGTAATCGTTCGGGGCCTGCGTGGGCCGCGGCGTGGCCTCGCCGGCAGCTTCAGGTGTGGCCTCGCCCTCAGCAGCCGCGGGCTGATGGCACGAAGTGCAGGTCTCCGGCGGGAACGTCTTGTGGTTGTCCGGGAACGCCTGCGGCTTGCCCTCGCCGTGGCAGTTCGTGCAGACCGCGTACACCTCGCCCTCGATGGGATGCGGAATCGGGTTCGGGCCGCTCGCCGCCGGGGTCTCGCCCGCAACTGGCGTTTCGCCTGCAGCAGGTGCACCACCGACCGGCTGATGGCAGGATGTACAGGCTGTCTGCGGGAAGTTGTTGTGGTTTTCCGGGAACGGCTTGATCATGCCCGGCCCGTGGCAGGTCGCACAGTCGGCGTAGGCCTCACCCTCAATCGGGTGCGGGATGGGCCTGGCAGTGCCATCACCGCCTGCGGGCTGCTCAGCCCCTGGTTCAGGCGTCGGCCCGGGCAGGTGGCAGACCGTGCAAGAGTCATTTGGTCGACCCTCGTGGTCGGCAGGATAAGGCATCATGCCGGACAAGCCGTGGCAGGTGTCGCACTCTTCACGACCTTCGATAGGATGCGTGATGGGCGAGCCGATCTGCGTGGTTTCGCCGGTGCTCTCAGGTGCGGGTGTGGGCGTCAACGGCACGAACACCGGCACTTCTGTAGCTGGCGGCGGCACCGTGGCCAGGGCGGTTTCCTCGAACGTCGAGAACCAATACAGCCCCACGGCGAAGACCAGGCCAATGACCAGGGCAATCGGCAGATAGATGCGCTCGCGGCGGCGTACACCCTCGGGATCGGGTGCGGGCCGCACGCGGCCGGTCTCGATCTGCTCCAGTTCTTCGCCATGTTCGTGCGCCATCTGCTGGCGCGTCAGCTTGCCGGTGAACATGCTCTTGTTGAAGAATTTGATGTGCACGCTGTAGAAGTGCCAGACGATGATCGCCAGCACTGCGAGGACGGCCTCGCCGCCGTGCGCGGCCTTAGCGGCCGGGATGATCTGGCCGGGCAGGAACCTGGCCGTGGCAATCGGATTCCACAACATGAAGCCCGTGATCGCCATGACGATGCCGCCCCAGATCAGGGCCCAGTATTCCGCTTTCTCCGCGAAGTTGTAGCGCGGCAGCTTGGGATGTTGTTTCGCCAACCCCAGGTTGTAGCGCAGGACGTCGATCGCGTCGGTCACGTCGCGCAGGCCGGGCAGCATGGACAGTTCGCTGCGGCGGACGAAGACCTTGTGCCCGACCACGAGGATATGGTAGATGCTCTGCAGCACGAACACGATCGCGGCGATGCGATGGATGATGCGCGTGGCCTCGATGCCGCCGAGGACGGCGATTGTGCCGTCGGCCAGCCAGCCGCCGGAGAACTTCTGGATCAACCCGGTGATCGCCAGGGTCGTGAACGACACCAACAGCACAATGTGTTCGATGCGCTGCGGGACGCTGAAGCGCGTGTAGGACTTCTGGGCGTGGGTGTCTGCGGTCTGCTGTGCCATGTCACGCCCCCTTTCGGCCGAACTTAGTGATGAGCTTGCGCAGGAAGTCGATCGCGACAAACCCGGCCATCGCGCCGATCACTGCGGGAATCAGTATGCGGTAGAACAGGTTAACGTAGTACACCAGCGGATTATTCTCCCGCGTAGGCTGGAAGTGGCCGACCCAACTGGCT